>CAIUWO010000783.1 GCA_903902895.1 Candidatus Hydrogenedentota bacterium
CGAGCTGGCACCCGGCCATACGGATGTTGCCGGTGCCGCGCGTCTTCTGTCGTTCTTTACGATGAGCGACATCCATATCGCCGACAAGGAATCGCCGGCGCAGCCGCTTTACGTGGGCTGGAACGCGGCCTATGGCGCTCCCAATTCCTGCGGGTCGGCCTATTCCCCGGTTGTTCTCTCGACGACCCAGGTGCTCGACGCGGCCGTCCAGACGGTCAACGCACTGCATAAAAAGACGCCCTTTGACTTCGGCATCTCGCTGGGCGACGACACCAACAACTCCCAGTACAACGAACTGCGTTGGTTTATCGATGTGCTCGACGGCAAGGTCATCACCCCCAGTTCGGGCGCGCACGACGGGGCCGACAAGATTGACTATCAGAAACCCTTCAAGGCCGCCGGGCTCGACAAGGAAATCCCCTGGTACCAGACCATCGGAAACCACGACCAGTTCTGGATGGGGTCCTGCTTTGAGGACATTAAGACCATGCAGGCCCATATCGGAAACACGGTGCTCAACATGGCCAACACGCCGGTGCCCGAGCCGGACGGCGTGGACTCCTACGGCGAGTACATGGGCGTGGTCGATGGAACGACCCCCTACGGCGTGGTCATCAAGGGAGGGCCGGAGGAGAACTTCGACACGCCCCCGACCGTCGTCGCCGACCCGGACCGCCGCACCCTTGCGACC
Source organism: Candidatus Hydrogenedentota bacterium (assembly GCA_903902895.1). Taxonomy (GTDB): domain Bacteria; phylum Hydrogenedentota; class Hydrogenedentia; order Hydrogenedentales; family CAITNO01; genus CAITNO01. The sequence goes on from CAIUWO010000783.1 coordinate 692, forward strand.
GCCACCTCCTCAAGCCTGAACTGGATGAAGGAATTCTTCAACACCACGTCGGAGCCGGTCGGTCACGGGTTCACCCAGGCCAACATCGATGCCGACTTCGCCTGTTACAGCTTCGAACCGCGGTCGGACATCCCGCTCAAGATCATCGTGCTCGACGACACCTGCAAGGGGGCCGGTCAGGCGAATTACGCCGCCGGCTGTCTCGACGCGACCCGGGAGGCATGGCTCAGGAACGAACTCGACGAGGGCCAGAACAACGGCAAGCTCATGATCATCGCCGCGCACATCCCCATACTTCCGCAAAAAGACCTTGACGATCCGACGATTATGCCGGTCTCCGCCATGGATGCGCCGGAGTTGCTTGCCGATCTGCACGCCTATTCGAACCTGATCCTGTGGATCTCGGGGCACCGCCACATGAACGTGGTGACGGCCCAGCCGTACGACCCGACGGTGGCAGGCCAGGGTCCGGAAAACAGCTTCTGGGAAGTCGAAACAGCCTCGCTGCGCGACTTCCCCCAGCAGTTCCGCACCTTCGACATCCGCCGCAACACGGACAACACCATTTCCATCTTTGTGACCGACGTTGACCCCGCGGTGCGGGAAGGATCGCCCGCGGGAAAGTCGCGGGACTACGCCGTCGGCGCGGCGCGGATATTTGCCGCCACGCCTGAAAGCATCGCCGACACGACCTCACACGCCTACAACGCCGAACTGGTGAAAATGCTGAGCACGGACATGCAGGGGATTATCGCCTCGTACGGAACGCCCCTGGAGTAGACGGTCTGCGCCCCAAAGAGACCCACAGGGCGGGCAAGGCAAAACAAGGCCCGCCCACAACAGTTTGAAACAGCGCTTGTCGGTGCCGCCGAAAACGTGCTCATACGGAGAACGCCCTTCCGGCGGAGTTCTGAAAGCGCAACAAAGGAGCTTCTTATGAGCCTGTGCAAAAGCATGGTTAGGCCGGCCAGTGTGTTGTTTGCCGTCATGGTCCTGCTGCAACTGGGGGGATGCGTTGCCGAATGGCCCATTGCCAAGGACGTCTACACGACCGCGGAGCAGCAACTGCTGCCCGTTGCGCTGCCCGCGGACACGCCGGCGATTAACCCGAAAGACGTGGCGCTGTACGCCGAGTTCGGATACAGCGCCTGGCACACCGGTCCCGGCACCGATTACAGCAAGGACCCCGCCGCGGTGCAGCCCCATGACAAGCGGGCCGAACTGGCACCCGCCTACACGGGCGCGCCCAACGCCGCGAGTCTCCTGTCCTTCTTTGCCATCACCGACATTCATATCACCGACAAGGAATCCCCCGCCCAGGCGATCTACCCCGGTTGGAGCGCGACCCCCGAGGCCCCGTACCTCCTGAATTCGTCCTATTCACCGATCATTCTCTCGACGACCCAGGTCCTGGATGCCGCCATTCAGACGGTCAACGCGTTGAACAAGAAGTCGCCGATTGATTTCGGAATTTCCCTCGGTGACGATATTAACAACACGCAGTACAACGAATTGCGGTGGTTCATTGATGTGATGGACGGCAAGGTCATCACCCCCAGTTCGGGCGCCCATGCCGGCGCCGACACCATTGATTACCAGAAACCGTTCAAGGCGGTCGGACTCGACATCCCTTGGTACCAGGTCCTTGGAAACCACGACCAGTACTTCACAGGCCTTGCCTATGAAACCAAAAAGACCCGCGCGGCCCACGTCGGGAACACGGTCATCAACATGGCCCCCGACGCGCTGGCACCGGGCTGGAACGCCGACACAACCGGCGCCTACATGGGCGTGGTGGACGGCACGACACCGTACGGGGACATTATCGGAGCGGGGCTGGAGGCGCTGTTCCCCACCCCCCCGAAAGTTGTTGCCGACAAGAACCGCCGATCACTCTCGACCACGAAATCCACAAGCAGAAACTGGATGCGCGAGTTTTTTGACACCACGTCGGAGCCGTTCGGGCACGGTTTTTCGCGGGAAAACCTGGACAAAGACTTTGCCTGCTACACCTTCGAGCCCAAGTCTGAAATTCCGATACGCATTCTCGCGCTCGACGACACGAACAAGCCCAGCGCCACGGAGACCTCCCAGCAGTACATCGGCGGCGGCGGTCTCGATCAAGCCCGCCATGACTGGCTCCTCACAGAACTCCAGAAAGGCCAGAATGAGGGCAAGCTCATGATCATCGCCGCGCATATTCCCATCCTGCCCCTGACGGACCTCACCACCACCGACCCCACGGATGTAGAGTCCTGTTTCGGCAATATTGAGGAGGAAAAAGCGCTGCTCGCCACGCTGCGCAATTATCCCAATCTTCTCATGGTTATAGCCGGACACCGCCACCTGAATACGGTCACCCCCCAGACCTATGACCCAACCGTGCCGGGCCAAGGCCCGGAAAACAGCTTCTGGGAGGTTGAGACCGCGTCGCTTCGTGATTTCCCCCAGCAATTGCGCGTCTTTGACATCTGCCGCAACAGCGACAATACCGTTTCCGTCTTTGTGACCAATGTCGACCCGGCGGTGTCCGAAGGGTCACCCGCGGCCAAGTCGCGGAACTATGCACTCGGTCTCAAGCGCATATACGGCGCCTCGGCCACCACGCTTGCGGACACAACTTCCCATGCCTACAACGCCGAACTGGTGAAACAGCTCACTCCCGAAATGCAGGCGATTATCGCCAATTGCGGAACGCCGTTGGAGTAGCCGGTCCGGACCCAAAAGAAATCCGGCGCCTATGGAAAAGCACGAACCCAATGCCGCCGGAAGAGCGTTCTTGCATCGAACACGCTCTTCCGGCGAAGTGTTGAAATAGTTAACAGGGAGAGCATTATGAACCCGCGTAATGGAACGTTTAAGCCGATTGGTGTGATTCTTGCCTTGGTACTCCTGCTGCCACTGGCGGGGTGTGTCGTGGAATGGCCCATCGCCAAGGAGGTCTACACGACCGCCGAACAGCAGGTGGTCCCCGTGCCCGTGCCTGCGGGCACGGAGGAAATCGGCCCGGCGGAAGTGTCGAGGTATGCGGAACTCGGTTACGGCGCCTGGGAAGTTGCGCCCGGCACCAATTACAGCCTGGACGCCGGCAATCCACGCCCGTACGACAAGCGTGTGGAGCTGGCACCCGGCCACACGGATGTGACCAGCGCGGCACGGCTCTTGTCGTTCTTCACCGTGAGCGACGTCCATCTCAGCGACAAGGAATCTCCGGCAATGCTGACATACGCCGGCTCAAGCGCGGGCTATGGCGCGAACATCGCACTCGAGACGTACTATACGCCAGCCGCTCTCGCGACGACCCAGGTGCTTGACGCCGCCATCCAGACGGTCAACGCGCTACACAAGAAAACGCCCTTCGATTTCGGCATCTCGCTCGGTGATGAAGCCAACGCCACCCAGCACAATGAGTTAAGATGGTTTATCGACGTCCTGGACGGCAAGGTCATCACCCCCAGTTCCGGCGCGCATCTCGGGGCCGCCACAATTGATTATCAGAAGCCATTCAAGGCGGCCGGACTCGACAAGGCAATCCCCTGGTATCAAGCCATTGGCAACCACGACCAGTTCTGGCTGGGGGGCTATGAGAACGATAAAAGCTTGCAGGCCCATATCGGGAACACCGTTTTCAACATGAGCATGGACGACACGCTTTCAATGTTGGAGAGAGTGAACACCACCGGCTACTACATGGGCGTGGTCGACGGCACGACCCCTTACGGGGATATCATCAAGGCGGGACCGGAGGAGGACTTTGCCGTGCCTCCGACTGTCGCCGCCGACGAGAATCGCCGCTCCCTGGCTACAGCCACTTCCCCAACCCTGAACGGGATGCGTGAGTTCTTCAACACCACCTCTAAGCCGGTGGGTCACGGATTCACCCAGGCCAATCTAGACGCCGACTTCGCCTGCTACAGCTTCGAGCCCAAGTCGGACCTGCCGCTCAAGGTTATTGTGCTCGACGATACCTGGAAGAAAGCCAACAGCCAGCAAGAGGGGGACAGCCCGCCAGATTATGCCGCCGGTTATCTCGACCCGACCCGAAAGGCCTGGCTCAAAAGCGAACTCGACGAGGGCCAGAACAGTAGCAAACTCATGATTATTGCCGCGCACATCCCGCTCCTGCCGCAATGGAGCATAACCGACAGCGAGACGATCGACAAGGACTACCAGGTCTTGAACGACAGTGAATTGCTCTCCGAACTCCACAGCTACCCGAATCTCATCCTGTGGATCGCGGGACATCGTCATGTAAACGTGGTGACGCCGCAGCCGTATGATCCGACGGTGGCAACCCAAGGTCCTGAAAACAGCTTCTGGGAAGTCGAAACGTGCTCGCTCCGCGATTTCCCCCAGCAGTTCCGCACCTTCGATATCCGCCGCAACACCGACAACACCATTTCCATATTCGTGACCAATGTCACCCCCGCGGTTCGGGAAGGATCGCCGGCGGCGAAGTCGCGGGCCTATGCCATCGGCGCCTTTGAGATTTTCGCGACATATCCCTTTTCTGTGCCTTACGGTCACTTCTCCGACCCGATAGATCCCCCATCCCAGTCCTACAACGCCGAGCTGGTAAAAGTGTTGACCCCCGAAATGCAGGTGGTCATCGCCAATTGCGGAACACCCCTGGAGTAGGCTTAGACGCGAAGCCGTGCTAATATTCGGAAGAGAATCGCTTGAACATAGGCACCCCGCGGCTGGACACGCCCAGCCGCGGGGCACCGAAAAACATGCGGACATTGAGAAAGGCGGAATCCATGCGAACAGCCTCTATACGGTTCTTGTTGTCAGCCCTTGTGGTGGTCCTGTTCTCCGGTTGCCCCCCGACTCCACCGTCCATGACGGACGAGCAACTGCAAGCGGCTTTTCAGGCAGCGGTTAAGGATGCGGAGGTCGCGGAGCCCGGGGAGATATCCACCCGCCTCACCGCCATCACGCCCTACAACGACCGCCTGATTTGGGAGGGCACGGCGGGTGCGTCGCGCGTGCTCATGGTGACGTGGACCTCCTACACGGGCTACGACGACCTCGTCGGCAAATCCATCCAGGCTGACGACATCACGAAATCCACCGAGACATCCCGCGACACCTGGGTGACCGCCGCCCGGGAATTGCAGGCGTTCTGCAAAAGGCAGCACCTCGACTCCGCAGCGTTGATCCTGCGCACCGAGCAGTTGATGGGGGTGCCGGCCCATAGTGGGAAGACGCGCTTCGTTGCGTTCTGGGTGAATCCGGAAGACCTGTTCCGGCCAAGCCCGGACCCGGAAATCACCGACCACGAAGCGGAACTCGACTTCCCCGTGTCGGCGCAGTTCACCACCGTCAGCGCGGAACACGTCGACTGGATCAACGCACTCAAGGCAAGCTCCTATGGCACAGGCGGCTATCCCTGGACACGCCTCGGCTACACCTACGACTGGAGCAACCCCTTCTGCCACGTTGGGCTGAGCGAGTTCGTGATACGCAGCGGCGCGACGGTCGATGTGGAGTCGGTCACACTGAATGACGATTTCTGGAACTGAGCCGGGCCGCCCTGGGAGACACTTCACACCCCGCCGGTGCTTCGTTGCGTTCTTTTTGCGCGCGCAGACTATTTCCCCTGCGGCACCCAGCGGGGGTGGTCGGCGCCGCGGTTGTCCATGCCCCTGCTGAGTTCGCGGGGGTTCGTGTCGTCCGCGTTCATGACCCAGATGGCCGGGGACTCACCCGTCTTTACACGGCAGAAGATGATCTGGTTGCCGTCTGGTGATTCGCTTTGCCGGAAGTCCCAGACACCCTCACCGGGCTGGGTGATCTTCTTGACGGCACCGTCACGCGGGTCAACCTTGCAGATTTCCGCGCCGCCGCGCGCGCTTTCGGGTTTGTAGTCGCGGTTGAAATGGTCCGTGTCGGGGCGTTGCGGCTGAAACTCCCACGGGACTTTCGAGCCGGGGAGCCGATGGGAGCACAGGACGGTTCCATCATGCGACCAGGCGGGGGTGTTGGAGCCGCCGCCGTGATTGTCGGCCGGGCCGTAGGTGGCCGCGAACCACAACGCCTGGTCCTTCGTCAGCAGACGCTGCTCTTTTCCGTCCGGACTGCTCAGAAACAGGTCCGACCAGTCATGACCGGGGTCCTGTTTGTAGAGACAGTCCTGAAACACGAGCCACGCGCCGTCGGGTGACCAGCAGGGGCAGAAGTACAGATGGTCGGGATGGCCCGCCACCAGCACCCTGTTGCCGCCGTCGGCGTCGCCCACCCATATCTGGTATCCCTGCGGACTGGCCAGATGGTAGGCCACGCGGCGCCCGTCGGGGCTGAGGCTGAGCCCGTAGGGCATGCCCTCGCCCGCGCGGGTGAACTCTTTGGCGTCCGACCCGTCGAGGTTCATGCTGAAGATTTGCCCGACCTTGTCGCGCACGACCTGCATGAGGATGCGGTTGTCATTCAGGAGCAGTTGCGGCGTGTAGAAGGGGGCCATGCGGTCCCGCGTGGCGACCTCGGTCAGGGCGCCGCTGTCCAGGTCGTGCACCCAGACGTGGGTCGGCGTCTTGTGGTAATACTCTTCAAAAGGCCTTCCCGGCCCGTCCAGGCGCGGTTCCATGCTCAAGAACAGCACACGGCGGCCGTCGCTGAAAAAGCCGCAAGGCTGCCAGGTGGCCTGGTTGGGCACGTCAAAGTCGAACCAGCGCAGTTCCGAGCCGTCGGCGTTCAGCATGGCCGTTTTTCCCTGCGAGGTGAAGAAGATGCGCGCCGGCGGGCGCGCAGCCCCGCCGCCCGCGTCCTTCAACGAGCGGCACGCGGTGGTTGCCGCAAAGGGGGCCAGCGCGGCGGCGGCCAGAAACTGGCGGCGGGTGGTCATGCTCTTCATGGGACTGCTTCACCCTTTCTGTGTGTGCGGGAAGGCGGAAACGCGGCCGGCGCACCATGACGGCGGCAATGCGAGCGCGCATGGTGCCGTTTCCCAATCGTCGCGTATGAAAGTGTACGGGAAGCAATCGCCCTTTTGCCACGCCGCGCCGCGACGGATTCGACATACCCCCCGTGGCAGGGCGTATCATAGTGGTGTTGTGGTCAAGCGCCGCCATGGGGCGCGGCGGGGCTTCCAGGAGTGTCTCATGCTTGCAGGGTTGATAATCACGCTGGTTGGACTGGTCGGCATGTTTGCCGTTGCGCCGCTGGGCAGGCATGCCGCGGGCCTGTTCAAGATGGTGGCGTCGGCGGGGTTCATCGGCGCGGCCATCGACGGGGGCGCGTTTCATTCCGTCTACGGCGGGCTGGTTCTTGCGGGGCTCTTCTTCTCGTGGTGGGGCGACCTGTTTCTTATTTCAAACAACGCGCGCATTTTCCTTATGGGCGTGGGCGCTTTTCTGCTGGCCCATGCGGCCTACGCGGCGGCGTTCATCGCGCTCGGAGTCAACCCCCTGTGGACGCTGGGCGCGGCCGTGGCGCTCACGGCTCCGGCGGCGCTGATGCTGCGCTGGCTGCACCCGCATCTCGGCGACATGCGCTATCCCGTGTACGCCTATGTCACCGTCATCAGCACGATGGCCGCGCTGGCGGCCGGCGCGGCCATGGCCGGCGCGCCCTGGTCGGTGCCCGCGGGCGCGTTCCTGTTCTACGTGTCCGACATCTTCGTGGCGCGCGACCGCTTTGTGGCGCCCTCGCCGTGGAACCAGCGCATCGGCCTGCCGCTCTACTACGCGGCGCAGCTTGCCCTGGCCTTCTCCATCTTCGCCGCGCAGTAGGCGGACGACTTCACTTCCCCGTCCACTTATCGGCCCAGTGTTTCGTGCGGTCCAGGTACCAGTACGGGTCCAGCCCCTCATAATCCGGATAGACGCTGTTTGCCGCCGACTTGGGCGCGGCCGGCTCGACTTGGGTGCCTTCATGCCATTCGTTGTAGGAGGTGATGGAAATCATGTCGGGAGCCGCCTCCAAGGCCGCCGCAAACATCCGGTCATAGTAGGCGCCCCTTCCCCGTGCGCGCGTGTTCTCGCCGTTCCAGGGACGGATTCGCGTGTCATCATAACCCGGACCGACGCTGGGAATGAAGAGCATGTCATTCGCCCGCGCGAACCGCGCCATCTCGGGCCAATGCGCGGATGTGGAGCCGTAGGTAAATCCATCTGTGGCAAAGTAGGTGTAGAACCCGTCAAATCCGCCCTGCACCAGCGCCTTGCCGTCACCCTCCTTCACCCACAATCCGATCATCAGGCTGTCGTTTGCCGTGTCGCGAATGGTGTTCGCGCCGTCGGGCTTGAGCAGGGCCGCCCACTCCTCCGCCGGCAGCAGATAGGAATCGTACACGTAAAAGAACGGCTTCCCATTGTGTCGGTAAAACGCGATATGGCCGCCCCATGTGCCGACAATGTGCGCCACCGCTTCGCCCATTGTTGCGGCACTGCGTCCGGGAAACGGCTCAATGTGAAAACAAACTCTCAGCCCCTCTTTGGCGGCCGCATCAAGAATCATCCCCACCTGTTTGTCCGGGGTCTGCCTGACACCCCACCAACTTAACGCCGCGACACCCACGCCTGCGCGCTTGAGTTCGCGCATGTGCCGCGCGGCGGCGTCCGGACTGTTTGAACTGTAGAGCCCCGCGGCGGGATAAAACGTCGCTCCGATGTCGTCGGGCGGCGTGTGCGCCGCGCCCGAACCGCCGCCGCGCAGCATCACGCTGTGGTCCCAGTGCGACCAGTGCCCGTCGGTGTCTGGATTCGCGTACCATCCATAGTAGAAGGCATGAACCTCGGCATCCGTGTGTGCCGCCGGCGCGGCGTGGCACCCATTCCAGGGAATGGAGATCAACCAACCCGCAAGCGCGCCGAGTGTCGCCAATCGGAGTTTTCCGCGCATGGCGCTAATTCCCCGCCTTGGCCGTCTTGCATGCGCCCAGCGACGCCGCCATCTGGTCCACCGATTTGCCCTCGCCTGTGCCGCGCGCAATATAGTCGGCCAGCGCTTCGGTGAAGCCAATCTCAGAGACCGCGGCCGTGGGCGGCGCCCCGGCATCCTTGCTCCAAAGCCTGAGGAGGCGGGACGTCCATTCCGCCTCGGGCATGACAACCGTGTACAAGCGCTCGGCCTCGAGGTCGCAGGTTACGCCCGCCGCCGACACGTCGGCGGCAAAGCCGGACCAGGCCGTCACGCCTTTCCTCGCCCGGTACAGCCCGTCAAGATAGGCCTCGATGTCGCGCCCGCGCAGTCTGGCGGTCACCAGCGTTGAGCCGCGCTGGCCGCCGGTGAGAAACAGCGCGTTCACGTCCACCGCGCCCGCGGGCAGCGGACTGCGCATGATTTGCAGCGGGTGGCAGAAACCGGTGTCGGTGCCCGCTTTCTCGCGCAGGGCGGCGGCGGCAATACGGGCCATGGCGGTCTCGGTTACAGTCGCATCCGCCCTGCCGACCACGCGCGCCGCCTCGGGGCACAGCCGTTGCTCCTCGGCCCGCATCGAGGCAAGCATGACCTCATCGCAGGGAACGGTGTCGTGGCTCATTTCCACAACCCCGCCCCTCACCAGTTTCGCCGAATGCGTGTCCGTGTCCACGGCAAGCTCGAGGCTGCCGACACGCTCGGCGTAGTCGCCGGTCTGCACAATGATCGCGCCGCTTTCGGCGCGTGCCGGAACGCGCAGCAGTTCATGGGTGTGCCCGCCCACAAACACATCTATGGACGGGACCTTCCTGGCCAGCGCGCGGCAGTCCATCAGGCCAAGGTGCGCCAGCACCACCAGCAGGTGGCAGTCCTTGTCGAGCCGGGCGGCCTCTTCCGCGATCCGGTCCGCCGTCGTGTTGAGGTCGAGCGTCTGCTCCTTGCCCGTTTGCACGGTCGCGCCGATGACGCCCACGCGCAGGCCGTTCACCTCGAACACGCGCGATGTTTCCCAGCGCGGCTTGCCCGCCGCTTCGTCGCAGTTGATGCACAGGTACGCCGTGGTTCCCAGCAGCGCGCGGCAGGACTCAAGGTGCTCCATGCCCAGCGAGAAGTCATGGTTGCCCGGCACGGCCGCGTCGTACTTCATGCGGCCCATCGCCTCATAGGTCACTTTGCTCTGCGTGGCGAAGGCGACCATGTCGCCCTTCTCGGTCACGTCGCCCGCATCGAGCAGCAGGATGTCGTTGCGCTTCGCGCGCTCCTGCGCCACGTATCCGGCGATGTAGGGCAGCCCACCCCGCCCCGCCTGTCCGGGCCGCACATGATCGTGCAGGTCGTTGGTGTGCAGGATCAGCAGCGGGCGTGTCTCCGCGGCCGCCGCCAGGGCAATCAGCAGTGTGAGTGTGAGCGGCGCAAGGCGCGGCAGGAAACGTGTCATGGTCCAATCCTTTCTTGCGGTAATCCGGCGCCACTGCGGCCGGACGAAAGAACAGACCCGTCACCCGGGGGGACCGTTTCAGCATTGGGCGGGCAAAGAAGGGATCAGCGGGCCTTGTCAAAGGCGGTGGGCGGCGCGATTTCAACGGAGCCGGCCTCGACGCGGCCCTGCCACGAATCGGCCAGCGGCTTCACCACGATTGAGTAGGCGAACCACCCGAAGACAATGACGGCGCACACCGTGGCCCAGGTGAACAGGCCGTCGACCCAGCGGGGGCGGCGTTCCTTCTTACCCTCGTCTGAGGAGGACGGGTTAATCCAGGCGAAGGAGCGCGCGCTGCGCGCGGCCTCGTTCATGTAGGAATGGAACTGATCGACAAAGGGCTCCTCGGGCACGCCGAGAAAGCGGCAATAGCTCTGGATGAAGCCGAGCGTGTACGCCTTGACCGGCAGGTCGTTGAGGCGGCCCTCCTCGATGGCGTCGAGGGCGGCCTGCGGCACATGGGTCAGGGCGTGCACGTCATCCAGGGCATGACCCAGCGCTTCGCGTCGCGCGCGAAGAAGATGGCCTGGAAAACGCGTCTCTTTCATGCCACTTCGTCCCTTGGTGGAGTGTCCACCAGAATTTCCCGGACCTTGCTACCCAAGGAAGGTCCGACTATACCCCGCAGCTCCATCATGTCAACGAGCCGCGCAGCCCTAGTATATCCCACACGGAGCCGGCGTTGCACCATTGAAATTGAGGCCTGCCCGGTTTCAAGAACCACCCGCACCGCATCCTCGAAAAGCGGGTCATCGTCGTCCACAAGGTCAACAAGCTGATCCTTGCTTTTCCCGAAATTCTCAATTTCATCACGGTACTGCGGCGGGGCCTGCCGCTTCAAATAGTAGACCAAATCGCTCATTTCGCCGTCGCTGACGAAGGCGCCCTGAATACGGTCCGGTTTGCTCTGGCCGGCGGGCAGGTAGAGCATGTCGCCCATGCCGACGAGCCGTTCCGCGCCGATTTCGTCCAAAATACAGCGCGAATCCACCCGCGAGGACACCTGGAAGGAGATGCGGGCGGGGAAATTTGCCTTGATGACACCGGTGATCACGTCGACCGAAGGGCGCTGCGTGGCGATGATGAGGTGGATGCCCACGGCGCGCGCCAGTTGTGCCAGGCGCGCGATGGCCGTCTCCACCTCAACGCGGGCAAGGATCATCAGGTCGGCCAGCTCGTCTATGACGCACACGATGTACGGCAGCTTGCGCACCACGCTGTAGGAGGCCCCGCCACCCTCGCCCTCGCCCTCGCCAACCATTTCAATCGCGCCGTTCTCGACGCTCTTGTTGTACAGTTCGATGTTGCGGATGCGCAGGTCGGCGAAAAGCCGGTAGCGCTCCTCCATCTCGGTGATCAGCCAGGTCAGCGCGGTGGCCGCCTTTTTCGCGTCGGTCACCACGGGCGTGATCAGGTGCGGAATGTCGTTGAAGATGGACAGCTCGACCATCTTCGGGTCAATCAGCATCAGTTGCAGCTCGTCGGGCGTGTGCTGCACCAGCAGGCTTGCCAGAAGCGACTTCACACACACGGTCTTGCCCGCGCCCGTCGCGCCGGCCACGAGCAGGTGCGGCATGCGCGTCAGGTCGGCGATGCACACGCCGCCTTCGATGCCCTTGCCCAGCGCAAGGTTCAACTGCGCCGCCTGGCCGTCGTGGAAGGAGCGGTGCTCCAGCAGCTCGCGCAGCACCACCGGGTCGCGCTCCTCGTTGGACACCTCGATGCCGATGCGGGCCTTGCCGGGAATGGGCGCCTCGACGCGCACGCCGCGCGCCTCCAGCGCCAGCGCGATGTCGTCGGTCAGCGCGATGAAGCGGCTCACCTTGGTGCCCGGCGCGGGCTCGACCTCGAAGCGGGTGACGGTGGGGCCGCGCCGCACGTCGGTCACGCGCGCCTCAATGTTGAAGGTGCGCAGCGTCTGCTCCAGCAGGTCGCTCATGTCGCGCAGTTTTTCGGTGAGATTGGGAATCACCCGCGGACGCGGCGGTTCAAAAAGGTCCAGCGAGGGCCGCGTGTAATATTTGGGATAGACATAATCATCGGGAAGGTCGTCCGAGTCGGTGGTTTTGCGGCGCGGCCGGACGGCGTTCGGCTTGGCCGCGCGCGCCGCCTCCTCAATGCCCGTGCGAATCACCGGCGCCGGCGGCGGTTCCGCCGGCATGGCCGCCTTGGCCGCCTTGGCGGCCTGCTGCGGCTGTTGGCGGGTGATGGTCTCCACGGACGGTCCCGCCGCGGCTTCCAGCAGCGCCGACATGCTGTCCGCAAGCCCGTCTTCATCTTCCTCTTCATCATCAACAAGCACGGACGGGGCAAGCCGTGGAGGGACGGACGCGACGGGCGCATCATCAAAGACCAGTTCCGTGTTTTGCGGAATGAGCGGCGCCGGGCGCCGCGCGGGCTTCGGGGCGGGGACTGGCGCTTCCATGACGGTCTCATCGGAAGCCGCGTCGAAGATCGCGGACAGGCCTGTCAGGTGAATCGTGGGCTCGGAACGGCGCGCCCTAACCGCCTGAACGGGGGCCGGGGCGAAGGGGTCGGCCTCGTCCTGCCCGGAAAAGGGGTCCTCCTCCGGCATGGGCGACATCTTTGTGAGCGACTTGCGGAGTTTGCGCTTGGCCCGCCAGCGCTGCCAGGACCCCGCCATGCCCATGAAGGTGAGCGTCACAAACAGACCGCCCCGAACCGCGGCCATGACGCCCCGCTGCATATAGACCAGCATGTGTATGAACAGGAAGTCGGTGGCAAGCAGCAGGCCCACAACAGCAAGCAGGAGACCGACGACGTGCGAACTGATATGGCCGAAGAAGGGCTGAAAAACGCGCTCGGCCATGAATGCGCCGAAGACCCCGCCGGGCTGCGTGTTGGACCAGCCCGAGGCCACATCCATTTGCAGCATGCCCGCCACCGAACCGGCAAGCACCACCACGCCGGCCAGCCGCGTCAGCGGCCGGTAATCGCTCGGACGCCGGCTGCACAGCATCAGGAACCAGAGGAAGGTGATGGCGTAAAGCACATGGGACGCGTCGCCCACCATGAACGCCGCCATGCCCGAGATGAACGCACCGGCCGGGCCAATCATATTGGGCACCTCCAGGATGCCGTCGATGGGTCTGCCGCCGGGCGCGCCCGACTCAAATCCGTCCCCCACCAGCGCAGTCACCAGAAGAATGGTCACGACAGCCATGACCGCCGCGCAGGCTTTGCATTTCCACTCTGTGCTTATCAGTCCGACCTTGCCCAAGGCGCACGCTCCCTTGACCGGGTCTGTATGCCCATGTCAAGGGAAATATTAGCAGAAGATGAGCGGATTTGCAACCACATATTGTGGTTGCCTTCGCCTCGACTCACTGAATGTGGATATGGCGCTTCGCGTCACCCCTATATACAGATGTCTAAAATTATGACGCACAATTAGTAGCCACACCACTTTTGGCGCATTTTACGCAGTATTCTCGGCTTTTCGGGGCGCCCTATCCCTCATTGACTGGCACCGCTCCAGCCTGTCAACAAGGCCTCAAAATGATGGCTCAGAGTGCCCAGCCGTTGTGGTATTCCGGGTTGACCAGCGCGTTGGCCTCTTCGTCGTTGGTGAAGCGGAACGCCGCGCCGTCCCACAGGAGTTTGCGGTCCTTCAGGCGCATGGCCAGCACGCCGAGCAGCACCATTTCGGTCAGCGCGCCGCCGTATTCGAAACTGGCGCTGGCCGGGTTGCCGTCCTTGCACGCGCGTATCCAGTCCTGCTCGTGCGCGCTGCCGCCGACGGTCACGCGCGGCAGGGTCTTGGCCGGCTGCTTGTATTCGGCCGCATGGGCCTTGGGCAGCAGCGTCAGGTTTCCGGCCCCGTGCGACCCGTGCAGAATCGTGCCCTTTTCGCCGATGAGCAGCGCGCCGTTGCTGTCGAGTTTTTCGCCGGGCGCGAAGTCGCGGGGAATGGGCGGCTTGAGCCGGCCGTCATACCAGGTCAGGCTCACGGGCGGCATGTCGCCGCGCGCGGGGAACTCATAGCGCACGATGGACGCGCGCGGGAAGGTTTCCTTCTCGACCAGTTTCTCCCAGTGCGTGGTCGTCGCCTGCACGCTGGTGGGATGGCCCAGTTTGAGCGCCCAGAACGACGGGTCGAGAATGTGGCAGCCCATGTCGCCCAGCGCGCCCGTCCCGAAGTCGTACCAGCCTCGCCACGTGAGCGGGCAATACACGGGATTGTAGGGCCGCATCTTCGCCGGACCGAGCCACAGGTCCCAGTTGAGCGTGGACGGGACGGGCGGCGTGTCGCTGGGGCGCTTGACCACGGGGAACGTGGACCACGGGTCGCCGCCCACGGGACGGTCGCTCCACGCATGCACCTCGCGCACCGGGCCGATGGCGCCGTCTTGAATCCACTCGCACAGTCGACGGCTCTCCTCCGACGAATGCCCCTGGTTGCCCATCTGCGTCTGCACCCTGCACTCGCGCGCGGTTTCCATGAGCGTGCGCACCTCGTGCAGGCTGTGGGCCAGCGGCTTCTGGCAGTAGACGTGCTTGCCGTGCCGCATCGCGGCCATCGCGGTGATGGCGTGGTTGTGGTCCGGTGTGGCCACGATCACCGCATCGATTTCCTTCTCCATCGCGTCGAACATCTTCCGGAAATCGGTGTGGCGTTTCGCGTTCGGATAGGCCGCATAGGTCTTCGCCGAATAGGCGTCATCCACGTCGCACAGCGCCACAATATTCTCGGTGTTGCTCGCGTCGAGGTTGGCTTTGCCCATGCCGCCCACGCCAATCCCGGCGATGTTCAGTTTCTCGTTGGGCGACAGTTTGCCCGGCACGACCCTGGCCGTATTGACCTTCGTCGTGGTTGTCGCACAGCCGGTCGCGAGGGCGGTTGTCGTTGCGGAAGCCAAAAACGCGCGTCGGGAAAGTATGCCGTTCATGAAATTTCTCCTGGTTGGAAGGGCACCGCATCAATAGGGCCAGCGTAACCCAACCACACAATGCAGTCAAGCGGCGGTGCGTTGTCAGGGCGAGCGTTCCCACCACAGGTCCGGGTCCAAGGGGATTTCCCTGCGAGTGACTGACACGCCCAGCCGTTCTAATTCGGCAACCACGGCTTCTGCCAAAGCATCCATCGCCCCACGCACGACGCAACTCAGGCCAACGCCGCCGTCAACGCACTCAGGCACCATGCCCACCAACACCGCTTCCTGCGGGCCGTTTCCGAGCAGTTCGGACAGGAGCAACGCATCGCGCAGGCCCGGATCATGCGGTGTAAGCGCCTGGGCGAAGGGCTTGGCCAGCAGCGCCTCGCGGTCATAGCGGTGTACAGTCCCGCCCCCGCCCTCGGCCTGCACGGTGTCCACGAGGATGACCGTGTGGTAGCCTTCCATCAGGCTGGGCAATGACATTCCGGCAGTGCCGGCATCTATCAATGCGACCCGCACGGGCATCTCCCACCGGGCTTTGAGCATTTTTATTATATAAGGACCGACCGCGTCATCTCCCATGAGCACATTGCCGATGCCGATGACCCCGACTTTCTCCGTATTCACGCCTTGACCTTTCCCTGAAACCGCGTCCCGCCGCCCCATCCACTCTTTTCCCAAATTCTTGATTATCGCACCGAAA
>CAIUWO010000784.1 GCA_903902895.1 Candidatus Hydrogenedentota bacterium
CGTCGGCAAACTGCTGGAGGGCGAGACGCCCGCCGACATCGACGGGTCCAAGCCCGGTGCCGCGCCCCTGCGCGTGCTCGACCCCGCCTGCGGCTCCGGCTCCTTCCTCATCGTCGCCTACCAGTTCCTGCTCGACTGGCATCTCAAGAGCTACATGGCCGACAAGCCGGAAAAGCTGTGCAAAGGCAAGAATCCAAAACTGCGCCAGCGGGCCGAGAACGACTACGTCCTCACCATCCCCGAACGCAAGCGCATCCTGCTCGACCACATCTACGGCGTGGACATTGACCCCCAGGCCGTCGAGGTTACCAAGCTCTCCCTGCTGCTCAAGGTGCTGGAGGGCGAAACGGCCGGCACGCTCGGCCTCAAAGCCGGACTCTTCCACGAGCGCGCCCTGCCCGACCTGGACAACAACATCAAGTGCGGCAATTCGCTCATCGGCCCCGACTTCTACCACGGCCAGCAGACCGACGCGTTTGATTCGGAGGAAATGTTCCGCATCAACGCCTTCGACTGGAAACAGGAGTTCCCGTTCATCGTGAAGGATGGCGGGTTTGACGCCGTCGTGGGAAACCCGCCGTATATCCGCATTCAGACCATGAAGGAGTGGGCGCCCAAAGAGGTAGGCTTTTACAAGGGGAATTACCTCTGTGCTGCCGCTGGAAACTACGATATCTACATCGTCTTTGTTGAAAAGGGTCTTTCCCTTCTTAACGCGAATGGGCGCTTCGGTTTCATTGTCCCAAGCAAGTTCTTTACAACAGACTACGGCGCTATTCTTCGCGGCATCCTTTCCACGAAGCGCAGCATCTATAAAGTTGTGGACTTCCGACACCAGCAAGTATTTCCGCAGGTAAGCACATACACTTGCCTGTTGTTTGCAGGAAACGAGGAGCGCTCCACCTTCGATTACATTGCCCCTGAAACGCCAAAGGATATTATCGGCACCGTCAGTTGCGTCGAAAAGAGGTCGTCTTTCCCCCCCGGTACGGATGTCTGGTCGTTTCATTCTGACAATGCCGGCGAACTGCTGCGTAAGTTGCGCGAAAAGGGTTCGCCGTTGATCGACATGCCTGCGCGTATCGCGCGTGGCTCAAGCACGGGAGCAGATGATGTCTTCTTGGTTCGGTCTTCTGGAGATCAATACACGACGTCAGATGGACTGCCTATATCTCTGGAAGATGAGCTCTTGCGAATTCCAATCTTTGCAACGGCCGTACACAGATACGCGTTTAATGCCGAAACACCATTCCGGGTAATCTATCCCTATATTTCAGAGAATGGCCGATACCGTCTAATTGAAGAGGCACATTTCGAAAGGCATTTCCCGAAGACGTACTCCTACATGAGGGCCTGTCGAAAGAGGCTTCAGCAGCGAAAGCAGTCTGGGCAATGGTATGGGTATTCCGCCCAAGAAGCTTGGATATCCATGAGAACGCCAATTTCTTGGTGCCCCTACTTGCAGACAGCGGTGCGTTCTGCCCGACCCTGTCGGATGGGGCCTTGTCTTGTCTTATGGCGGGCGGTGGTTTTAGCATTTCCTTGGACCCCGGTGGTCCAGAACCAAAGTATGTCCTCGGCATCCTCAACTCCAAACTGCTCTTCTGGTACTTGCGGTCAATAAGCAACAAATTCAGAGGGGGATGGATAACCTGCACAAAGCAATACGTTTCGACTATGCCAATTTGTGCGCCTCTCACCAGTGGTGCATTTCACGACCAAGTAGTCTCACTGGTGGAGCGGATGCTGACACTGCACAAGCAGTTGCCTGCGGCGACGACAGAACACGAACGGAAACTGTTGCAGCGCCAGCTCGCATCGACGGACGAGCAGATTGACCAACTGGTGTACGCGCTGTACGGGCTGACGGCGGAAGAGATAGCGATAGTGGAGAGCGCTGGTTAGACGGGGTTACGGTTATCAGATACCCAGGGGGACGGATGCTGCCTCCTTTGGGGGATGGAGGAGCAGCGGGCATCTCGCGGATTTCCAAGTAGTATTCGCGCGGGCCAGTCCGCAGTTTTCAGTGCGGCATCGCGCGGCCATCCCGCCAAACACTGGGGTATCTGCGGTGTCCGGGCTGCTCTTCGGTGCATGAGGACAGCTGGAATCCCGGCTATCTTGCGGGGCTCCGTGTGTCCACCCGCCGTCGCCCCAGTCGCCCGCACTCCGCGGAAAAGAGGAGCACTTGCGAGGCCATCGTTGGCCACAGCCTGCGAGCAGATGGAACGGCCCCCATTGACCGATGCACACCCGTAGCAGCGCGGCCAGTGCATCGGATTCGGTCCGGTCCATCCACCAGTTTTGGCCCGGTCCCCGCCCGGTCCCCCCAGCGCATATTCAAGAAACGCCCGACGGCGCGGCCATCTCCTTGCAGCACATCAGTCTCTGATGCACGCCGTATCGGGGTGATTTTGCTCCGGTCCTTTTGTCCTTCCATGAGGCATGCCAAACGCCTTATTACTATTACACTAATGTGTATTGTTTTACGTCCTTTTAATCCGGTGGTCGCGGGTTCGAGCCCCGCCCCGTCCACCATTTATTTACATGGGGAAGGTGGAAAATATCGCCCGCCGCGCTCGCCCCGCAAAACCCCGCAACCGGTCCCTAAGCGGGGCGAAAACGACCTCCCCCGTCCAGTCCCGGGCCTCCGGTCCGTCTCGACGAGGAAACGTGACGGGCGCGGCCTTGCTCTGCAAGGGCTTATCGTCCACCACTGCCCGAACATCGGACTTCGCCACAATGTGATGTTCAGGTGAATTCGCAAGACGGGCGCTGGTCGCGCGACTGCGGGCCACCACAACGCGGGGCAGCTGAACGTGGCCGACATCCGTCCGCCTTCCCCGCAGCACCACCCCGTCCCGTGCGCACGGCTTGTCCGCACGCCCGACACCGTCCTCGCCCGACAAGGCTCCTATCCGAATTCCGCACTGTTGGCTGCCCAGTATGTAGCAAGTCGCCGCGGCGGCTGTGCGGAATCGAAGGCTCGGCCTGCCGTATCCAATTTCTAAAAGCATCGCAGGGCGGGAGCTTAGGCGGGAAGGGAAGCTTCGCTGCCAACTCTTGGCACGACCTGTGCTACAGTTCTTGACGTGTTCACTTGGCGCGAGTAGCGGTCAGATGGATGCGGCAACACTGGACGGCTAGGTCTGCATTCTATTTGGAGAGGCGTCAACCATGACTACTTGTTATTGTCCCTATACTGACCGCGATATCGAGATTACGCTCTCGAATTCCGAGCACATCTTCCCTCTTTCTCTGGGCGGGTCAAATCAATTTGTCATTCCTGTTGACTCCGACTTCAATTGCCGCGCAGGTTCGCAAATAGACGGCGCGCTTGTAAAGGACTTTCTCATTTCACCTCGAAGAGCCGAACTCAACGCGAGAGGGCACAGCAAAAGGGAACCCTCTTTTGTCCTCAAACACTCGAAGTTCGGCGACGACGAGTCCCCCATTCAGGTTGAGTTCCGGGCGGGCAAGCCTATGCAGGTGTGGGACTCAATGAGGCGGCGCACTCTTGAGCAAGAAGAATTCTCCGGACGTCAGATCGTGAGCCACATTGCACTAGCCCCCCATGCCAGAGTCAAGTTCGCCGCGAAGGTCGCCTTATCCGGTGGGTACTTCATCTACGGAGATTTGTTTAGACATAGTATCCGCCACTCTGAACTACGGGCTGTCATGAACCTCGGCCCTGATCCAACGCAAGAAGACATCAAGGATTTTGGGCTGCGTGTTTACGACGAATTCAGTTCAATTGACTCCCAGGATGAGCAGGAAATAGATCTTCAGCGCTTTCTTTGTGGTTGCATTCGCGGTTCGTGTTTAATCTCCGTCCTGGGACCGAAGAATTTGATCTTCATAGTCGGTGTCCTTGGCCAGCATCTCGCCACGCTCAATGTTCCCGCTAAGACCGATGCATTTTCAGGGGAGGGTGATTTTGACCTCGGTCACGTAATAACACTGTGCGACGGACAAATGTGCCGTTCTTCATACAGGATGTTTCTTGGTAATGTCATGGATCAGCTTCCGCAAACCAGGACTGAGACGCGGCGGGAATAAGCACCGACTCCAGCGCACGGTTTGTCAAAAGTCTAAGAAGAAGACGGAACTCGCTTGGGGTTTCGGTACTAATCTCCCTTCAACGATTAGGCCGGCTCGGAGATCTCGACGTCGAGGCAGAG
>CAIUWO010000785.1 GCA_903902895.1 Candidatus Hydrogenedentota bacterium
TAGCGGCCCGTGAGCAGCGCCGCGCGAGACGGCGAGCAGACCGGCGAGTTGGAGTACCAGTTGGTGAAGCGTACCCCGTCGGCCGCAATCGCGTCGAGATGCGGCGTTTGGAGGTCCTTCGCGCCCGCGCAGCCGAGGTCGCCGCAGCCCTGGTCGTCGGTCAGGAAAATGACAAAGTTCGGCTTGGAGGCCGCGGTCCCGGCCTTTGCCGGGCGAAGCGCGGCACAACTGCCCGGCGCGGCGGCCCCGACCGCCAGCGCGGCCCTGGCCAGAAATTCCCGGCGTGACGCATTCATCGGCACCATGGGCACCCTCTGGGGGCATTCCCCCTGATTTATGACCGGACCCCGGCACCGGACACGTCCGGCGCCGGGGTCCCTTGTCATAATGTCCGTTTGCCGTCTACTTGCCTTCCGGGGCGCCCTCGACCGCTTTCTTCCATGTGGAGTCCGGGTCAAAGAGCTTCATCTTGAGCGCCGTTTTTTCGGTGCCTTTACCGAGGTCCTTCTGGTAAACCACGCCGTCGTGGTTCACGATGAAGGTCATGACGCCCGAGTTGCCGTACTGGGCCGGATAGGCCACCAGCGCAAAGCCCCCCGCCAAGGCGCCCTTGACCATGTAATCGTACGCGCCCCCGGGCGCGTCCGGTCCCTGGGCCTCCAGAATCCGATAGTAGTAACCGTGGTACGGTGTCCGGGCGTCCTTGTCGGATTTATTGTAACCCTTCGCCTGCGCGGCAGCGACAAGACTGCCCATCGGGCTCGGGGTTTCCCCCTCTTTCGTCTCCCAGTACAGGCCGTCCTTCTTTCCGGTTTCGCTGGCGAACTTGCCGGCATACGCGAGAATCCCGTCGCCGTCCCGGTCTTCAAGCGCATATTCGCGCTGGGCGTCCACATAGGCCAGGCACACCTGGATAACGTCCAGTTCGTTCCGGCCAATTCTGCGGGCAAGGAGTTCGTCCATGCCCTGCGCCGCGTCAAAGAACCACGCCTCGCCGGTCTTTACGAGCGGAATGGGGAACGGCCAGTCCTCCTCGCCCAAAACCAGGACCGCCTTGTCGGGTTCGGCCGCCGGCTCAACCCTGTTCTTCTTCTCGTACAGGGCGATGAATTTCTCGCGGCCCTCCTTGTCGGCGACCGGATCGCCGGAGAAAACAAGCGCCTCGCTGCCGGGTCCGAAGATGGCCTCCAGCGCCGTCGTGTCATCCTGCTTAAGCGTGTCCACAAGGGTTTTCACCGCCTCTTCCGGCGTGGCAAAGGTTTTCTGCTTTTGCTGGTCCGCAAGCGCGGAGCCCAGGACCACAACGGAGCAAAAGGCGGTTAGAAGCAGCAGCCTGCAGCATCTTGCCATTGTACCTATTCCTTTCATGTTGTCTGCATGAGACATGTTCCACTCAAAAAAAGGCCTTTCACTTTTTCCCCGCATCAACGGCGACCACCGCCGCCGCGACCGCCGCCGCCGCCACCACGACCACCGCCACCGCGACCGCCACCGCTGCTCATGCCGCTGCTGCGGCCACCACCGCCGCCGCTGCTGCGGCCTGCACTGCTTCCGCCGCGACCGCCCCCCGCCCCGGACATGCTTTCCCGGCCCCGGTTGCTTTGGGTGCTCGCCTGCTTCCCGCTGCCGGAACCTCCGAAGGCGCCGTCACTCCGTCCTGCTCCTGCACCCGCCCGGTTCGCACCGCCGTCGCCGCGGCCCGCCTGGCCCTGTCCTGCACCGGCGTTGCGTCCTTTGAACTGGTCAGCCCCGCCCTTCGCGAGGTCGCCCCTGCCGGACTCGGCCTGGCCGCGGAAAGCGTCGCGGCTCTGGGCGTCGCGGGACCCGCCCTTGTCAAAGCGCTGGGCCGTTCCGTTGTCCCGGTAGGGTGTTCCCTTGCGGTGCTCTGGATTATGATTCCAGTTGCCCCCTCCGGCGCCGTTCCCTACGTTGTTCCTGTTCGCGTTCCTGTTTATGTTGGCGTTGTTGAGGTTGAAATTGTTCATGTTCACGTTAATGTCGCCGCCGTGCCAGTCGCAGTGCCCCCAGCCGTAGCTGCCCCCCCAGGCCGCACCCAGCGCCACGCCCGCGCAGAATCCAAAAGCGGCCGCGCCGGGCACGTATCCGTAGGGATAGTAGGGGTAGGGGGGATAGGACGGCCACCACCAGGAGCCGTATACGACTGCGGGGTTGTAGGCCGGCACATAGATCACCTGGGGGTTCGCCGATTCAATGACGATGACCTGGGTTTCCTTCTCGACGATGATCTTCTGTTCCTTGTTGGTTTCAAGGTTTCCCGAATCCTTTGCCTTCTTCCGCAGGTTCTGCACGGTGTCCATCACCTGCTTCTGCTGGGCGAGAAAGGCGTCCCCAACTTTCTGGGTCCAGTCCAGCTTCTCGTCCATCATCTTCAGGACGTCTGGAAAGGCCACCAGTGACTTGACACTGGCGTCCCAGCTTTCCTTCTCAAGGGCCTTGGTCTTCGCATCGTCCTTCAGCGCTTTGTTGGCCTCCGCCCAGCGGGCCGCCTGGACAACCTCCAGCGGGTACGTTGAGGCCATGAATATCTGAGCGAGCAGCGAGTCGGGATACAGCGCCAGGGGCGCCAGCATCTGATCAAGCTCCTCCTGTTTGAACACCTTTGCCGTGCTCGTAGCCGCAGCCGTGTCCTGGGCTGACGCCGGTTGGAGGGGCAGCAGCAGCAGCGCAAGCAACAGCACCTGTCCCACAATCAATAGTTTACGCATCTTCGCCATCCTTTCCCGGCTCCTTGCCGGAGAACCCCTTTTCATCCAAAACACACCAAGCTCCGGGGATCTTTGTTTGTCTTCCAATCCTGGTGCGACATTCCCTTTTTCAAAATTATGCACCCCGACAACAGAAAATACAATCTCCGTTTCCGCAATATTTCCAAATGGCTTGACGAAAGGGCGTTCCGCCAGAAACAGAGCTTGTCCCAAATGCATTTCGACGGGGGTCGGCAAAGTTGAACGTGATGAATTGACGTCACCAGGACCACGCCGTCCCTTGATTTTTGTTCATCCAATTCGCAGAAAAGGAGCATCGCTCCTTTTGAATCTAGGCGATGGGTCGGGGAGGATCAATCACCGTTTCCTTCCCCGGCCGGCACTCCCTGAGTTGCGCATAGTAATCCACCAGCCAAGGCGCGGGCGACTGGGGCAGGATGCCCAGGGCGGACTGCATCTCGATGGCGTTGACCACGGCCTGGCCGCGGTAGTGGTTGTTGGTGATCATGAACAGGTCGTTGACCTGTTTCCGCATGTTGCGGACCTTCTCCACCCACCCGTCCAACTCGGCGTGGTCGTAGAGATAGTTGTAGCGGTCGTTGCGGCCCGATTCGGCGCGAAACCAGTGCTCGGCGTTGCGGCCGTGCAGCCGGGCGTAGGCGAAGGGCGCGGTGACGCGGTCGGACGGCGGCAGGCAGTCGCGCAGCAGGGGCTGGTCAACGTTGCAGCAGGCAATGCGCAGGTCCTGGAGTGAGGCGTAGAACTCGGGCACATCCCAGGAGGCATGGCGCACCTCGACGGCCATGGGCAGTTCGCGGAAGGCGGCCGCGATTTGGGCCAGGCGCCTGCGCGCCTCGGTTGTGCGCCGGAAACTCCAGGGAAACTGCACCAGCACGGCGCCCAGCCGGCCCGCATCGAAAAAGGGCAGGACGCCTGCGGCGTAGGCGCGCACGGCGGCGTCGCCGGGCCAGTCTTTCCCATGGGTGAACCCCTGCCACAGCTTGACGGTAAAGAGGAAGCGGGGGTTCTGGGCCACCTGTCTGACCCACGCCACGGCATGGTTCGGGTCGGGCAGCCGGTAGAAGGAACTATTGACCTCGACCGTGTCAAACCACTCGCTCAGCAGCGACAGCGGGTGGCGGCTGCGCGGCATGCCGGGGGGGTAGACGATGCCGTTCCAGTCCGGATAGGACCAGCCTGCCGGGCCGATGCGGACGGTGCCGCCGCATGCCTCAGCGGTCATACCCCAGTCTTCGCTGCTGTTCGATGGTCTCCGCGTCGAGCACGACCTGCTCCTGGGCGCTGCGGCGGGCCTTCTCGTTGGCCAGGCGGTGGGCGTCGAGCAGCTTGCGGAACCGCTCCACCTCTTCGGGGCGCTGACCGGCGAGATTGACGAGTTCGTGGGGGTCGGACGCAAGGTCATACAGCTCGTCCGCATTTTCACGCCTGTGGTTCAGGATGAGCTTGAGCGGGCCCTGCTGCGCCATCTCCAGCGAGATGTCGAAACGGGGCGACTTCGTCACCGTTTTCGAATAGAGCACCCGGTCCGCCGGGATCTCGCCAAAAATGGAGCGGCCCTGCCACCAGGGCTGGGGCGCGGTGCCCACCCGGGCGGCGATGGACGGCATCAGGTCCACCAGGCCCACGGGCTTGTCCGTGCGGCCCGGGGCCAGGCCGGGGGCGCTCACCATCAGCGGCACCCGCGTCAGTTCGTCATAGAGCGTCATGACATGGCCGATAAACCGGTGCTCCCAGAAATGCTCGCCGTGGTCGGCCGTGACGATGATGATCGCCTTGGGCCATTTCGCGCGAACCGCTTCCATCAGCCGCCGCACCTCGTCGTCGTTGTAACGGACCTCCGCGTCGTACAGCAGCCGCACGGCCTCGCGCCCCTCCTCGGAAAGCTGCGGATATTTCGGGGCGGGGTGCAGACCGGTGACAAAGTCGAGGTAATCATCAAAGTAACCCATGAAATCGGTGACGGTGGCCGTCTCTTCGGGGGTAATCTTGAGCGGCCAGCCAAGCAGGGTGCGGTGGGACTGGGGCGGCACATAGGGGATGTGGGGGTCGATGTAGTGGACGTACAGGAAGCGCGGCCCCGTGGCGCCCATCGTGTTGACCGTCTTAAGCGCCGCGTCCGTGATTTGGCCGGCCGGCGCGTCGGCGTAATAGTCGTAGCGGTCAAAACCCTGCGCGAACCCCAGTTCCCGCGTCAGGTTGCCGTTGGTCTGCACGGCGGCCGTGGCATATCCGCCGGCCTTCAGGTATTCGGCCAGCGTCTCCAACTGGGACGAGAGCGCGCAGGCGGTGGGCTTGCCGGCATCTTTCCCCGGCCTGTCGTAATCGACCTGGTGCGCGTCCATGTGCAGCGAGGTGAGGACGGTGGCCATCGAAGGGCGCGTCCAACTGCACTGGCTTATCGCGTTGGTGAAGACCAGCGACTCCTTGGCCAGTGCGTCCAGATAGGGGGTCAGCGGCTGGCCGTTGCGCTGCGCGCCCAGCCGGTCCGCGCGCAGCGCGTCGATCACCAGCAGCACCACGTCCGGCCGGTCGGCCGCGCGGCCGCCCGCCGGACGGGCAAGGGCCAGCCATGCGCCCGCGGCGAGCAGCGCGGTGCCGGCGCAGAATAGCGCGGCCAGTGCCAATGCGGTTCGCTTCAAGGTTGTCCCACCCCGCGCCCCAGTTCAAAAAGGGTGACGGTCAGCCCGTCGAACTGCCTGAGTTCAACGGCCCGGCCGTGCTCTTCGAGCCAGCGGCGCATGTTCTGCACTATCGGCGGAAGGCTCCATGGCTCCCACCATGACTCAACATACCACATTCTCGACCCCTGCGCCGCCACTTCGGGCAGCATGAGCGGCGTCACGCCGAAATGGTCCCACATGGCCCGGTTGGGCATGGTGCCGAGGAATCCGGCCAGTTCCTCCTCCGTAAGCCGCAGGCAGCGCTGCGGCAGCGCCTTGCCTTCAAGATAGTAGCGCATCGGGAGGTAGGTGAAATGGCTGGCATGGCCCACGATGTCGCCGGGCTTCGCGTTCAGGGCGATGTGCTGCGCGGCGCTTCGGCTGTCAACCTTGTAGCGCACGCCCATGCGGTGGTCCATGCTCGGGTGCAGATTCTGATGGTAATAGTCCCAAAGGCAGGGCGTCATCAGCGCAAAGACGGCCACCGCGGCCCCCCAGCGCGCGGGACGGGGCCGCAGCGAGGACAGACCAAGGCCGGCAACACCGCAAAACACGAGCCCGGAGAAGATAAACAGCCGGTGCTCGTACATTGGGAAACTGCGAAGGCGCCACACGAGAACGTTCGCGAAAACCGGCACCACCGGGAGTATGACCGAGAGAACCAGTGCTGCGGGGCGCGCGCGCAGCCGCCAAAGCCCCGCCAGGTACAGGCACATGCCCGCCAGAAACAGCGGCCAGTACACCTGGCTGCGCGGCGTGTAACCCGCCAGAAACGCCTTGAAGGTGATAAAACCGTGGGTAATGGTGGGAACGGTGTTGTAGATGGTTGTGATTTGGCTGATCATGCCGTTTGCGTGGTACATCAGCGCCAGCGCCGGCAGCACCAGCATGAACGCGACCACCTGCGAAACAATCCACGGCCGGAACAGCCGGCGCCGTCCCAGCACGACAAGGCCCACGAAGTAGCCGTTGAACAGGGCGATGTTCCACACGGAGAAGTAGTGCGTGTAGAGCATGAGAACCATGGCCGCCGAAACACCCGCCCACCAGCGCGCCCGGTTGTCCTCCACGGCGCGCACGGAGCAGTACAGCAGCATGGCGGAGAAACACACATAGGGCGCGTAGGCCCGCAGTTCCTGGGCGTAGTAGACCTGAAAGGGGCTGGCCGCGCACAGCGCGGCACCCAGCAGCGCGGCGCTTTCGTCCCGAAACAGGCGGCGGAAGGCGGCCCATGCGAAAAACACCGCGATCAGCGAAAAGGCCGCCGGGCCCAGTTTCAGCCACACGTCGAAGGGCCAGAATCCGCGCACAAGCCCGGCCATCGCCGCCGTCTTTTCCCCAAGAGCCGCCACGGCGTTGATCATGGGCGGCTCGTCATAAATGGCCGGATTGCACAGGCACAGGCTGCCCGGCGCGTCGCCCGCCACGGCAAGAATGAAGCCCTCGTCGTACCAGATGCTGCGCGCGCCCATATTGAACAGGCGCAGTCCAAGGCCGAGCAGCAGGATGGCGGCCAGCGCCAGCAGCACGCGCCGCGACGGGCGCGCCAGGGGGGCGTCCGGGCTTCCATCGGGCACGTATGGGGGAGGCGTGTTCATAAGGCTGAATATGGGAACCTTTATGGCGTATTCTACCGTGCCGGGCAGGGCCGCGCCAATTGGCGCGGGGGCCCGAAACGGGCAGTATGACCGGACGGCCTCGGCGGGATGTGAGATGTACACCGAAAAGTGCTTGAAAATTGCGCGGGAAACGCGCCTGGATGTGCGGTGCGACGACCTGACGCGCCAGATGTTTGCGACCGACGCGTCGCTCCACCAGCTTGTGCCCGCGGCGGTGGCCTTTCCCCGGGGCGCGGCCGAGGCGGCGGCGATCATGGCGGCCGCGGCCGAGGCGGACGTGCCCGTCACCGCGCGCGGCGCGGGCAGCGGCCTTGCGGGCGCGGCCCTCGGCGACGGGTTGGTCGTCGATTTCTCCCGCCACAACCGGGGGATCAGCGACTTCGACCCGGAACAGCGCACCGTCCGCGCGCAGGCCGGCGTCGTGCTCGACCAGCTCAACGCGTTCCTCCAGCCCCACGGGCTGACCTTCGGCCCCGACGTGGCCACCAGTTCCCGCGCGACCGTGGGCGGCATGATCGCCAACGACTCGTCGGGCGCGCGCGCGCCGATCTACGGCACCACCAGCAGCCACGTGCAGTCCATCGAGGCCGTGCTGGCCGACGGCACTGTGGCCGAACTGCGGCCCGGGGCGCTGCCCGCGATCATGGAACCGCTCGACCGGATGATAGCCGGGCAGGCGCGGGAAATCCGGGAGCGCTTCCATGACGGCATCTGCAAGCGCTGGCCCGGCTACGGCGTGGACCGCTACCTGCGCGCGCGCGTCATGGGCCCCGACCCGGTGAAACTCATCGGGGGCAGCGAGGGCACGCTGGCCCTCATCTGCGCCGCCACGCTGCGCGCGGTGCCGCTGCCCAAATCGAAGGGCCTCGGCCTCATCTTCTTTGAAAAGCCGCAGGACGCGTTTGAGGCGTCGCTGGCGCTGCGCCCCCTGTCCCCCGCCGCCATCGAAAACATCGACGAGTCGCTGTTCGGCCAGACGCGCGGCCAGCGGGCCTTCCAGTCCGCGCGCGACCTGCTTGAACTCGACGGCAAGCCCTGCGGTTCAATCCTCATCGTTGAGTTCTATGAGGACGAGCGGGAGAAACTGCCGCTGCTCGAGGGACTGGGGCTGGGGCTGCGCACCCGCGTGTTCACCGACCCGCGCGAAATGGCGCTGGTGTGGAACCTGCGCAAGTCGGGCCTGTCGCTGCTCACCGGCTGTCCGGGTCCGGCCAAGCCCGCCGCCGGCATTGAGGACATGTGCGTGCCGCCCGAACGCCTGCCCGAATACACCCGGGAGCTGCAAAAGCTGATCGACGGCGCCGGGTTCCACGCCTCCTTCTACGGCCACGTGGGCGCGGGGCTGCTGCATGTGCGGCCCATGATCGACATGCACAAGGGCGCGGACATCCGGAAGTTCCGCAAACTCGCCGAAGACGTGGCCGATTTGGTGAGCGCGTTCAAAGGCTCCATCGTCGCCGAGCACGGGGTGGGCATCGCGCACACCGAGTTCGTCGCCGGGCACATCGGCCCGGAGATGATGTCATTGATGCAAAGCATCAAGACGGCCTTCGACCCCAAGAACCTGCTCAACCCCGGCAAAATCCTTGATGACGGCCGGTACAAGATGGACACGAACCTGCGCATGGGCGACGGCGCGGAGATTCCCCTGCCCTTCGAGCCCGTGCTCGAATTTGCCGAAAAGGACCACTCCTTCATCGGCAACCTGGAACAGTGCAACGGCTGCGGCGGGTGCCGCAAGGACACCCCGGTCATGTGCCCGACCTTCCAGGCCACGGGCGAGGAGCTGATGTCCACGCGCGGCCGCGCCAACCTCATTCGCGCCGTGCTGGAGGGCCGCATTCAGTCCCCCAACGGCCCGCTGCTGGCCGACGAGTTGGAGCAGGCACTGGGCAACTGCATCGCCTGCCGCGGCTGCGGCACCGAATGCCCGTCCAACGTGAACCTGTCGCTGCTCAAGGCGGAACTGACGCACGCGCGCCAGCAAAAGCACGGCGTGCCGCTTCGCGCCCGCGTGTTCAGCCGGGTCGACCTGCTCGGCGCGGCCGGTTGCACCGTGCCATTCCTGGCCAACGCGATGCTCCAATGGAAACCGCTGCGCCGCGTCATGCGCCGCGCGCTCGGCATCAGCGAAAAGCGCCCCCTGCCACGCTATGCCGCGCAGCGCTTCGACCGCTGGTTCCGCCGCCGCCCGAAACAGGCGGGCGCGCGCGGCCGCGTGATTCTGTGGGATGACTGCTTCGTGCGCTGCCACGAACCCGGCATCGGCAAGGCCGCCGTGCGCGTGCTGGAAGCGGCCGGCTACGAGGTGGCGCTGCCCAGGGGCCGCGCCTGCTGCGGACGGCCCGCGTTCAGCATGGGCCGGCTCGATGTCGTGCGGGATTTCGGCCGCATCAATCTCGAGGTGCTGCGCGGCGGCACGGAGCCCATTCTGTTCCTCGAGCCGTCCTGCTATTCCATGTTCAAGGAGGATTACCGCGAACTCGGACTTGACGGCGCCGAAACGGTTGCCGCGCGCGCCCTGCTGTTTGAGGAGTTCATTGACGCCCTGCTCACCCGCGCGCCGGACGCGCTCGCGTTCAGCGGCGCGCCCGCCCGCGCCGCCATCCACGCCCACTGCCACACCAAGGCGCTCACCGACACCGCCGCGCTGCGCCGCGCCGCCGAAAACGCCCCCAACGCAAGCGCGGTCCTGCTCGACACCGGCTGCTGCGGCATGGCGGGCGCCTTCGGCGCGCTCGACGCCAAGTACGACCTCTCCCTGGCCGTGGCCGCGCCGCTGGTGGAAAAGATCAACGCCCTGCCCGCAGACACCGACCTGATCGCCTCGGGCACCAGTTGCCGCCACCAGATCACCCATCTCACCGCCAAGGCCCCGCTACACTTCGCCGAATGGCTCGCCGCACGCCTGAAATAGCCCGCGCCCCGCTTGGAAACATGCGCGCAATGGGGTATGATGGTTCATTGGCTTGGTAACGTTGCCGCGGAGGCGAAGGCGCCGTATGAAAAACATTCCGCAAATTCGGGAAATATCAACGCTGTCGTTCAACGAGCGCGTGCTGCAGGAGGCGGAGGACGCGCGCAATCCGCTGATGGAGCGCCTCAAGTTTCTCGGCATTTTCTCGTCGAACATGGACGAGTTCTTCAAGGTGCGGGTGGCCAGCGTGCAGCGGCGCATCGAGATGGGCAAGAAGGCGATGGTGCAGGTGCTGGCGAAAGTCATGCAAAAGGCCCGCACCCTGGACGACCGCTTTCAGGACGCCTACGCGGCGATCATGCTGGACCTGGACGGGCAGGGGGTGCGGCTCGTCGACGAGCATGATTTGGAGCGGGAGACCCCCCAGGTGCGCCAGTGGGTGGACGAGTATTTCCGCGAGGAGGTGCTGCCCAGCCTGGTCCCCATCATCCTGCGCGACGGGTTCCCCATGCCCCAGCTGACCGACGGCGCCCTCTATTTCGGCATCCAGATGCGCGGCAGCGCCGTGCCCTACGCCCTGCTCGAAATCCCCGCCGACCAGCCGCGCTTTGTGCAGCTTCCCAACGGCGGGATCATGTACCTCGACGACGTGATCCGGCACGCGCTGCACGAGGTCTTCTACATCTTCGACTACGACCGCATCGACGCCTTCGAGTTCAAGATTTCCCGGGATGCGGAGCTGGACATTGACAACGACTTCTCCGAGGGGTATGTCCGCAAGATGGAGAAGGTGCTGCGCCAGCGCAAGGGCGGCCGGCCCACCCGTTTCGTGCACGACGAGAACATGCCCGCCGGCATGCTGCAGCGGCTGATCAAAGAGCTCAAACTCGGCCAGGCCGACACGACCATCGCCGGCGGACGCTACCACAACATGCGCGACCTCATGCGCTTCCCCGCCAAGCGCCCCGACCTCTCCTTCGAGGAGCAGTGGCCCAACGACCATCCCGTGCTCGACGCCCACCGCGGCCGGATGATGGACGTGATCCGCCGCCGCGACATCCTGGTGACCTATCCCTACCAGTCCTTCGACCACGTGGTGCGGCTGCTCCGCGAGGCGGCCATCGACCCCGAGGTCCGCGAGATTTGCATGACCCTGTACCGCGTGGCCAGCCGCTCCCAGGTGGTCAACGCGCTTGTGAACGCCGCCCGCAACGGCAAGAAGGTGTATGTGTCGGTGGAGCTGCAGGCGCGGTTCGACGAGCAGCACAACATCCGCATCTCCGAACGGCTTGGCGAGGCCGGCGTGACCGTGGTCTACGGCGTCCCCCCGCTGAAGGTGCACTCCAAGCTGCTGCTGATCCGCCGCGGCGACGAACTGTTCGCGGGCCTCTCCACGGGCAATTTCAACGAGGCCACCGGCAACCTGTACGTGGACAGCACGCTGCTCACCGCGGACAAGCGCCTGACCGGCGACGTCGCGCAGGTGTTCGACTTCTTCCAGCAGGCGCCCACGGCGCGCGCGCTCGCGCTGCCCAAGTTCAAACATTTGCTCGTGTCACCCTTCAACACGCGCAAGGTCCTGTACAGGAACATCGCCGAGGAGAAGGCCCGGGGCGCGGACGGCCGGATTCTCATCAAGGTCAACCACCTCACCGACAGCCAGATGATCCGCCGCATACGCGAGGCGGCCGACGCGGGCGTGCAGGTCGACCTGATTGTGCGCACGACCTACGCCATGCTGCCCCACAAGAACATCCGCGCCATATCGATCCTGGACCGCTACCTGGAGCACCAGCGGATCTACATCTTCGGCGCCGGCGACGACGCGCGCGTGTTCATGAGCTCCGCCGACCTCATGGAACGCAACCTGGACTGGCGCATCGAGGTGGCGTTCCCCGTCTATGATCCCGAACTGAAGCGCGAGGTCGCCGAGATCATGGAGCTGCAAACCCGCGACGACACCAAGGCGCGCATCCTCGACCGCAAGCAGGGCAACAAATACACCCATGACCGCCAGGGAACCCGCCGCGCCCAGTACGACACCCACGCCTACTACGCCAAACGCTTCGCCGAGGCGGAACTGAGCCGCGCGCGCCTGCTGCGCCTGGCATAGGCCCACCGGCCGCGGCGGGAAGTTGCGCGCCCGGTCTCACGGCGACTTGTCCGCAAGCCGTTGCCGGACATAATCCTTCACGCAGGCGCCGATAATGTCGGATTTCAGATTCAGTCCCGTGGCCGTCATGTGGCACACATCGGAAAAGTGGTCCATGCCCGCAACCAGGTTTTCAGCCACCGGCACATAATGGATGCCCTCCCGCTCGCAGGTCTCTTTCAGCAGCCTGTTGTAGAGCGACATGATTTGGCGGTACGCGTCGAAGTTCACCATCCCGCCATGCCAGCAGGTCCGCATGTTTATATCCAGGTAGTTGCGGTTGCGAAAGTCCCACCGGGAAACGGTGGGATAGGCAAAACTGCAACAGGCCATGTCAGCGCCCTTTTCGCGGGCGGCATAATGCATCGCCTTGATGTTGCGCAGGATCGTGGCCCGAAGATATTTGGCAATGTGTTCGTCGGAGGGGAGATGCCACCGGTTGAAATAGCGCGTCATGAACTTCGATTTTCCAAGCAGCGCCTGCAGCCTTCCGGCGTTCTCCTGCCAGACGGTGAAGCCGCCAAAGCAAATGTCGTTGACGCCGTTGTAGTGCAGAATGAGGTCGGGTTGAAGGGCGAGAAAATCGGGCATGCGCTGGCGTTCTGTGTTCGAGGTCGCGCCGACAATGCCGCAATTCAGAACTTCTATCCTGTCCGTTCCAAGCCATGCGCGCAGTTTCGCCTGCAGCATGTGGGGATAGGTCCTGTCGTTGGAATTGCCCTCTTCGGTCGTGGAACCGCCAATGCACACGATTCGAAAAACACCGTCCGGCTTGGGCGCCGCGATGTCCTCGCCGCGAAATCCAAAGTTGTTGTAGCTGAACGTGGTGTCCGGCCGCGACCAGTTCTTTTTGTACGAGTAGGAGGCGACGGCCCATGGGGAGTCGGGGTCCATCTTGAGGCCGCCCGCGCGCCGGTCGGGGGGCATTTGGGCCGACACATCGTGAAACAGCATTTGGACGCGCCCGATTGAGCCGTCGGGCGCTGCCAGCGGCGTCACCGTGATCTTGTAGAAAAACCGCAGCCCCTGCTCCCCGTTCTTCCGCACTTCGCCGTCCATGGTGACGGGTGCCGTCGCCGTTTTCACCGCGGCAAACGCCTCGGACCATCCGGGAAAGGGCGGCACCTGTATCTTCGCGCGAAGCAGCGGCGCGAGGAAGTTTTCAAGCTCCGGGTCCC
Source organism: Candidatus Hydrogenedentota bacterium (assembly GCA_903902895.1). GTDB lineage: Bacteria > Hydrogenedentota > Hydrogenedentia > Hydrogenedentales > CAITNO01 > CAITNO01. Next base: position 13,274 of record CAIUWO010000785.1, read on the forward strand.
CGTGTGAAGCGATGAAATTGCCTTCCCGGTCAAATTCCAGCCGCAGATCGCCCTGCAACGCCAGGATGACGTTGAGGTTCTCCTCGCTTTGCCCCGCGTATGCCTCTCGCGCTTTTTCCATGTCCTCCGCTGGAAGCGCCGGGGGCGCCGCCGCGGTCGATGCAAACAGGTTGTCCTGGCTTGAGGGGGACAATTGCGCCTGAGATTTCAGCAATTCCTCCTGCGACACCATGCGGTATCCCCTGCGCTGCTGCTCATTGCAGTACTCCTTATAATGGTGTTCTGCAATGCAACTGCGTCCCCGCTCAAAAGTTTCAAGCCCCACAAGGACCGAAACGAGCCAGATTGCGGCTGACAGCATGTAAAAGCCTGACAGAAATATCCAGCGAACCCAGCGTGCAAACGCGAACTTCTGTGTGGCGTCCATATGTTCGTATTCCATCTGTTTCGTGTATCAAGACCGTTAAAGGCCCGAAACGATTCCGACCGGGCTCTTGTCGCCTTGCGCCGAGGCATTATTCCCGTTCATGCCGCGCCGCATCAATGCCCCCGCGCCTTTCAAGCCGAAAGGGCTGTCATTTTCTTGCTGTCACTGCGGCCCAACCCACCCGGTCCGGGCGCGCCCCTAAGGTGTCAACCCCGGCAGTCCTGCGATTCGGCGGGTGGCCCTTTCGTACTCCCGGACGAGGATCGTCTTTCCCTCTTCGCTCACGTGGCACCGGTCGGAGAACAGGGTTTCGCCGGTCACGCCGTGCGGCTCGGCCTGCGCAATCGCCGCCTCGATGTCGACCAGGGCGGCCCCGTATTCCTGGGCCAAATCGCGGATAATTTCGTTTTCCGCATCGGAAGCCTGGTGGCGCGACGTGGTGCGCAGCATCTTTCGGGCCAGGGCCATGCCGCCTTGGTAATCACCGGCCGTGTACAGCCGGGCGATCTCGTCCCTGGCATCCTTGTATTTGTCGAGCAGGTCCGGCTTCCACAGGTTGGTGGCCACCACGCCCATGATCACCGGCACACGGTGTTCCTGGCACAGGGCCAGCATGTCGCCCATGTTCTTCTTGTATTCGGCCATGCGCCGGTCGATTTCCTCCGGGCTGAAGTCGCGCCCGAAGGTGGCCAGGTAGTTGACCTCCGGGGACAGTTTGGCGCGCGACAGCCGGTAACGCATCCACGCGATGCGCGCGTTGGCCGCCGTGTCGCGCAGCAGCCGCATGAAGGCGGAGCGGTAGACCTCGCGCTGCACGGCTGCGCGCTGCGGCGCGGCCAGTTCCTGCTGCTCCATCTCTTCAAACTCGTTGTGCCCGATGTAGATCAGCACCAGGTCGGGCTCGTAGTTGATGATTTCCCGCGCGACCCGCAGCAGCCGGTGGGAGCCGTAAGCCAGCCCGCCCATGTTAATCAATTCAAAACGCCGCCCCCCGGGGTCTTCCGCGCTGAGACGTTCCGCCAAATCCTCGATGTTCCACTGGAGATAGTTGACGTTTGACTCGCCGAGGAAGAAAATGCGGTAACTGTTGGCCGGTTTCGGTGTGGGAAAACGCTGCGGGATAAAGGATATTTCCTTTTGCGGCCGCGTGGTCATGACGGGCCGCAGCACCCCCGCCGGCATGAACACCCGGCTGTCGTCGTCAAAGCCCATGCCGTAATCGGCGGGCAGCGGCGGGCGCGCCCGTTCGAGCAGCCGCGCGCCGCCCTCAAGCCCCCCAAGCAGCACCAGCATGGGCAGCAGCGAATAGCAGAGCGCTTTCCACCGCGGCAGTTTTGAAATCTCCGGTGTTTCATTCATGCGCGCCGGCCCCCTGGAACAAAACGGCCCCGCACCAATCCCGCACAAACATGGTTTCGCCTCCTGCGCCGCGCTGGCGGCAAGACCGAGAACCCGCATCCTGCATGCATGGAGGCAGGATAACAGGGCACCCGCACAAGGTGCAAACGCATGCTGCTCGGCCGGTTCGGCCGATGCGGGAAAGGCGCGCCCATGGCCGGACAGGCTGAACAGCGGAGACAAGAACCGGTTGATGCGCAGTCCCGCACCGGTGGACGGTCTCGCCGAGCATACGAGGTGTGCAATTGCGATCGCAAGAGCCGCCGACTATACTCAGGGGCGGCAACAGCGGCCGCCCGTTCTGCAGGCAGGCGGCAAAGGAGGTGAGCGTAATGAACGCTGAATGTGACAAGTCCGGGCCGCGCACGCCCAAAACGGCCCCTTCAACACCGCTTCAAACGCGCAAGGTGTCCTTTCTTCTCGGCGCCGCATTCGCGGTTATTGTCGTGGTCACCATGCAGGCGGGCCTTCATGTCATCGAGATGGTTCGCCGCCCGGACCTGACAGTTCTCTCCAACCGAATCGATCTGGACAGGATAATGCAAAATGATCCGGACACCTTCTGGTCGCTCCAGCCCAACCTGAAGGACGCTGAATTCCAGCCTCAACCAGGAGGCCCACCCCGCCCTTTTCATGTAAGCACCAATGAACTGGGCCTTCGGAACCCCCCAATGCTTGAAAAGGGGGGGCGTTTCAGGGTTCTTGCGGTTGGCGATTCCACAACCTTCGGCCAATATGTGGAGGATTCGGAATCGTGGCCCGCGCAATTGCAGGACTTGCTTGACAGGGACAGAAGCGACATAGACGTGGTCAATGCGGGCCTCATCGGGGCATCCTCCTTTCAGGGGCTGTCCTACCTGCTCAAACGGGGCTTTGACCTGAAACCTGACGCCGTGATTGCAACCTACGGATTCAACGAACAGGGCGGCTGGAGCATCACCGACAGGCAAGGGTCGGCGCTTCTTTCCCATGAGCGATTGGGGGGTATGATCAGCGCGTTTGTTCAGCGGCGCCAGAAAGCCAGCCCAACCCCGGTAACCAGGGTTTCGCCGGGAGAGTTCCTCGATGTGCTGCTGATTATGGCCCATGAGTGCGAGGCCCGCGGCGTGATGCTTTTACTTGTCCTCTGGCCGCATCCGGATCAAATCACAGGCGACTGGAACCGGCTGCTGTCCTATCAGCCGCTGGTGCTTGAGGCGGCCTCACGAACCCATGCCAAGATTATCGATCTGCGGCGTCCGTTTCACGATTCGACGGAGCCGGTCCTTGTCGACATTGTGCATGCCTCCCCGGCTGGGTGCCGCATTGCCGCCATGGAAACCAAAGCCGTGCTGACAGCCAATTTCCCTCAACTTCAGTCAATATCCAAGTAACCGCATGGACCGGGCTCCCGAACGATTCCATTGACCGGAACGCCGGACAATGGGGCCGGTCAGCCCTTGCCCGGATCGGCAAGGCCGTCGCGGTCGGCGTCGGGGAAATCGACGGCCAGAATCTGCTTCAGGTCCAGCCCGGCATGGTTCTTCACGATATTTCCGTCGGGCCCCTTGGTCGGGACGAGACGGTTATAGGTGACCGTCTTGCCGTCGGGCGACACCACGAGCGCATGGCGGGGCGCACCGTCGCCGCGCGGCGTCAGGTATACGGTCTCGCCAAGGCGCGGGCCGGGCGTCGCGGTCGCCGCCGCAATGCCGCCCTTGACCGTCACGAAAATGGTCCTGCCCGACGGGTGCCAGCGCAGGCACGTTTCGACACCACCCGCAATTCTCGTAACCTGCATGGGCCGCAGCGCGGGGTCGTCACTTTTGTCGGAACCGTTGGCCGCGATGGCAAACACCTGCGTTTCGCCCGCGGCATCCTTGCCAAAATAGGCGATGCGTGCTCCGTCCGGCGCGCCGCGCACCACGCCGCCGGCCCAGTCATGGGTCAGCCGCCGCAGGGTCAGCCCCTTGGGCGGGGCGGGATAGCGCGTCGCCGAACCGGAGTCGCTCGTGGTGATGTCCACGCTCTTGGGGATGTCCACCACGTACAGCGATTCCTGGTAGCCCTGCCCGTCGTCGTTGCGCACCTTGCCGATGAACGCGCGCATCGTGCCGTCCGGGTCCACCCAGGAATCGCCGTAGGCCTTTTCCAACTCGCCCGGTTTGGCCTGGCCCATCGGCGGCACCGCCACCAGCACGGCAAACCAGCACAGTGCGCCCTGCGGTGCCTTGGGGTTGCGCTCCATATAGCCAATCGTCCGGTCATACTGCTTCAGCAGGAAATCATCATAGGTTAAGCCGATACGCGCGCCCGTCGCGCAGAACTCATGCCGGTGCGTGCCGCCCCGGTGTGCGCCGGCGATGGTGTCCCGGTCCGTGGCGATGTCGCGTTTGTCATACCACGACAGCCCGAACTTGCCGTCCTTCAGCATGCGCCATTCGCCGTCCGCCTGCACCACCGTGCCGTCCGTCGCCGCGCGCGCGCCCGTGCGGTTGGGCTTGCCATAGGGGCCGCGCCAGGACGCCTCGTCCACCATGGGCCCGTGAATAAACGCCACCTCGCGGCCCGAGGGATTGAACGACACCGCGCCCACGCCCGGCGCAGGGTTCGCGCCCGTCACCGACTTGTCCGGACGGTACAGCACAATTTCCCTGCCCGTCGCCACCTCCAGCAGTTCCACGGTCTGGCTGTTGTCGATGCCCACGCCGAGCATCTCGCGCGTGTCGTAGCAAATGTACTTGCCGTCCGCCGAGAAGTTCTCGTTGTTGTCCATGTCATGGTTCTTCGGCGTCACGGTCAGCGCCCGCTCCGCTTGGACCATCTCCCGCTCCTGCGCCGCCGCCGTCAAGGACACCGCCACCAGACAAAATCCCAATCCAAGCCGTCCCGCAAGGTGCATTCTGCGTCCATCCTGTCGGTTTTCCCGCCGCCTACCTGCATGCACGGGCATCCTGCCCATGGCCTTCAGCGCCGGAACGCCCAGAGTATACCCCGCAGCAAGAAGCACCCCCAAACCACGCCTTTGGCGCGGCCTGGGGGTGCCAGGTTGTGCGATAGGGTGCGGCGGTTTACGGTCGGTGTTTGGCCGAGGCCAGCAGCACCATCAGGCTCAGCCCGCCCAGAAAGAGCCCGTTCAGGCTGTCCTTCATCTGGTCGAAGAGGGCTCTCTTGCCGCCGGAGCAGCCCGCGCAGCCGTTCGCTCCCGGTTCGTCCAGACCCGCCTCGGCGCGTGTGATCTGGCCGTCACCGGACGTGTTCACCGCGTTGAATACCGCCTGCGTCAGCCCCGGAAGCGCGGCCTGCGCCTCGGCAAAACTGACCGTGTCGTCGCCGTTGCTGTCCATGGTGTCAAAGGCGGCCGTGAGCTGCGCCCGCAGTTCCGCCTCGGTCGGCGGCGCGGGGGGCTCCCCTTCGCCTTCGGCGCAGGGGCCTGTGGAGACGACCAGTGTTACGGCGCTGCCCCAGGCCGCTTGCGCGTTCGCCGCCGGGTTCTGGCTGATGACCAGACCGGCCGCCACGCTGGCGCTGCACTGCTGCGTTATCTGGCCCAGAATGAATCCCGCTCCGGTCAGGGTCGAAGAGGCGTTTGCCTGGGTCTGGCCCGCCACGTTGGGCACAGCCACCAACGGGGTCCAGGTCACCGTGTTGTCCGTGCTGGTGGACGCGGTGTTGGGGTTGCCCTCTCCGTCCTGCACGGTGCCCGCCGCGATGGCGGCCACCACGGTCCCGCCGGTCGTCATGCCCGACACTGCCGCATTCCACGTGATGTTGTCCGTCGTGCTCAGCGTCACCATCTTCGTGCCGCCTGCCGTGCCGGAAACAGTGACATCGTCCGCCGTGAAACTCGCCGGAACGACCGCATTGTTGAACACGACTGTGAAGTTAACCGGTGCGGTCGTCGCCGGGTCCGCCTGTGCGGTGGCCTGGTTGACCGTTGCGGCAAGGGTGCGGAACTCCGCGAGCTGGGGCTGCGAGGCCCCGCCCATGGCCGTGAACAGTCCTCCGGCATAAATCGCTGTGTCCGACACTGCCAGGGCGAGAACCGGTCTTTGCGAATTGGGGTCCCAGCCGGTGGCCAGACCCGTGGTGGCGTCGATCGCGGCGAGGCGGCTGCGCGACTGCCCGCCGATGCCGGTGTACCAGCCCCCGACGTAGACCGTCGTGCCCGACACCGCCAGGGCGCTAATGTTGCCGCCAATCGTGTTTGGGTTCCAGTCGGTGGCCAGGCCCGTGGTGGCGTCGAGCGCGGCGATCTTGCTGCGCGTTTGCCCGCCGATGTTTGAAAAGTTCCCCGCGACGTACACCGTCGTGCCCGAAACCGCGAACGAACTTGGGGCGCCGCCGGTCGGGCTGGGGTTCCAGGCCGTGGCCATGCCGGTCGTGGTGTCCAGTGCGGCGAGGCCGCTGCGTGTCTGCCCGCCGATGGTGAAGAAATCGCCCGCGGCATAGACCGTTGTTCCGGAAACCATGAGATTCCAGACACTGTTGTTCGCGTTGGGATTCCATCCGGTGGCCAGGCCCGTCGCGGCGTCCAGTGCGGCGATGCGGTTGCGCGGCTGCCCGCCGATGCCGGTAAACGTGCCTGAGGCATACACCGTCGTGCCGGACACCGCCAGGCTGGTGACAGTTTTATCCGCATTGGGGTTCCAGTCGGTGGCCAGGCCCGTTGCTGCGTCCAGCGAGGCGATACGGTTGCGCGTCTGCCCGCCGATAGTCGTGAATTCGCCCGCGACATAGACCGTCGTGCCCGACAGCACAAGCCAGCAGACGTTGCCGTTTGCATCCGGGTTCCAATCCGTGGGTGTGCCCGTTGCGGTGTCGAGCGCGACGATGCGGTTGCGTGTCTTCCCGCCAAGCATAGAGAAGGCCCCCCCCGCCCAGACCGTCGTGCCCGCCACGGCCAGTGTGCTGACGGCGCTGTTCGCATTCGGGTTCCAGGCCGTGGCCGCACCCGCGGCGTCGAGCGCGGCGACGAAGTTTCGCGGTTGCCCGCCAATCGTCCTGAAGGCGCCCCCGGCATAGACCGTCGTGCCCGACACCGCCATGGTGCTGACGACACTGCTCGCGTTGGGGTCCCACGCGGTGGCGGAGCCCGTCGCGGCGTCCAGCGCTGCGATATAGTTGCGCGGTTCTCCGCCGATGCCCGTGAAGCTGCCCCCGGCATAGACCGTCGTGCCCGACGGCACAAGTGTGCTGATAGCCCCGTTCGCATGGGGGTTCCAGTCCGTGACCACGCCCGTCGTGGTGTTGAACGCCGCAAGATAGTTGCGCGGCTCCCCGCCGATGGCCGTGAAAACGCCCCCGGCGTAGAGCGTTGTACCCGACACGGCCAGCGTGAGGACGTTGTTGTTCGCGCCGGAGTCCCACTCCGTGGCCATGCCCGTCGCGGTGTCGAGCTCCGCGAGATAAGTGCGGGGCTCCCCGCCAATCGCCGTGAACCAACCACCGGCGTAAACCGTTGTGCCCGATACCGCAAGGGTTAGGACGCTGCTGTTCGCGTTAGGGTTCCAGTCCGTGGCTGTGCCGGTCACGGTATCCAGTGCGGCAATGCGGTTGCGCGGCTGCCCGCCGATGCTCGCAAAGTAACCACCGGCGTACACCGTCGTGCCCGACACCGCAAGGACTAGGACGCTATTGTCCGCACCCGGGTTCCATGCGGGGTCCAGCGTACCGTCGGACAGAATATGGGCGAGGCGGTTCCGCGCGGCGAGGCCCACCATGGTGAAATTGCCGCCGATGTACCAGCCGCCGGCGCCATCGGGCGCGCAGGCAAGCACCATGCCGTTCACTTTGGCCCGGGACGGCGCGGCCGCGCCTGTGCCCGCGTCCAGTGCCGCGAAGGTGCCCGTATTGGGCGCCACACGGGTGAAGTCCCCGCCGATATAGGTGGTGCTGGGCGTGGTGACGATGGAACGCACCGGTCCGTCTGTCACCCAGGTTTCGGCGCGGGGAATGCTCGGTTCGGCGAAGGCGGTTGGGCCAAACCACGCAAGGGTCAGCAGCAGGACGGCCGCGATGGTGAGGGACAGTTTCAGACTTCGGTGCATCGTCTTTTTCCTCTCTGTTTTTGTGGTCGCAGTCGGGTCATTAAAGTGAATGCGGCCTTCCGCCGCGTTCGATGACGTTTCAATGCGTATGGGCTGCCCAGGCCAACGGAACGCCGGAGGCGCCCGGCATGGCCCCCAATGCAGTGTGACCGGCGGTATACAATATGGATATCCGCCCGGTCCTTATCGAATGCTGCAAGTATAGGCACACCTTTATGTTGGAGTCAATGAAATCAAAAATAACCATAAAAACATTACGCCCCGCCCCAGGCAAGGCCCCGGCGGAACCACCAATAGCGGGACCGCCCCGGCGGGAAGCGCCATCGTACCCGCCAGAACCGTCCTGGTGGGCTCGCAGACACGCCTGAACACCGCATTGGCCGACACCCCGTGCGGGCTGGTACACTTTCCTCCCGCGCCCTTCCGGCGCGTGAAAGGGACAACGACATGGCGATACTGGGTCTCACCGGGCTGAACTGGTCTGTGGAAGGCTGGCGCCCGTTTTCATGGAAACTGGGAAAGTCGATGGAAACCGCCTTTGGGATGCGGGCCGATGTCGGCCCCTTCCCCATGCGGGTACCGGGCACGGTGCAGGCCGCACTGCGCGACGCGGGGGTCATTCCCGACTGGAATGTGGGTGTAAACTCGCGTGAATGCGAGTGGGTGGAGCACCGCCACTGGCTCATGGAAACGGTTATCCCCGCCGGCGCGCTGGCGGCGGGCGAAACGGTGGTGCTGGAGGCCGAAGGCCTCGACTACTGGGGCTGGATTCTGGTGGACTGCGCCGAAGCGGGGCGCTTCGAGGGCTCCCTGCTGCCGCAGCGCTTTGACCTCACCGACAAGTTGGGCGACGGCAAGGAACACCGCCTCGCCGTGGTGTTTGAAGAGCCTCCGCGCGAGCAGGGCCAAATCGGCTTTACCTCGCGCTCCCACTTCTTCAAGGCCCGCTTCAACTACAGTTGGGACTGGTGCCCCCGTTTCGTGCCCATCGGCGTGTCGGGCCGTTTCCGGCTGCTGACCGGACCGGCCGCGGCGGTTTCGCTCCAGATTTTGCAGAGTTGTTATGACCTTGAAACGGGTCACGGCTGCGTGGAGGCGGTTCTGGACGGCGCGGACACGGTGTCCCGCTGGACGCTGCGCCTGCTTGACGGCGACCGGGAAATTGCGGGCGCGGAAAATGCCGTGGTTACGCCCGTGCTGGCGGTGGAAGATGTGGCGGTGGAGGTGTGGTGGCCCAACGGCCATGGCCCGCAGAAGACCTATACCGTCGAAGTGCGGGCTTTTGACGCGATGGGCAACGAATGCCTTGTGGAACGCCGCACGGTGGGCTTTCGCGAGGTGGAATGGCGGCAGAACGAGGGCGCCCCGGCGGGCGCTGACCCGTGGATATGCGTCGTTAACGGCACGCCCGTCTTTCTCGGCGGCGCCAACTGGGTGCCCGTGCTGGTCAACCACCAGGACGTGACCGAGGCGGACTATGCCGCCCGCATCAATCTGTACCAAGATATGGGCTGCACCGTGCTGCGCATCTGGGGCGGGGCCATTCTGGAAACGGAAACCTTCTACGACTTGTGCAACCGCGCGGGCATTCTGGTCTGGCAGGAGTTTCCGCTGTCCTCGTCGGGCATCGAAAACGCGCCCCCCGACGACCCGGCGGCGATCGCCGCACTCCAGAAGATTGCGGTGTCCTACGTGCGCCGGCGCGCGCATCACCCGTCACTGCTGCTCTGGTGCGGCGGAAACGAACTGTACTA
>CAIUWO010000786.1 GCA_903902895.1 Candidatus Hydrogenedentota bacterium
AATGTGTATCTCCGCGAGCAGGGCCCCGTCTCGCTGCGCAACGCCTACGTCGAGCCCAAACTTTCCCTGCCCGGCCTCGACTCGGCCCGGTTGACGCTCTCCGTCTATGCGCGCAACAATACCGACAAACCCGTCACCGGCACGCTCACCGCCACCATCGAAAACATCAAGCTCGCGCAGGAAGTCGCCCTTCAGCCCGGCGAAACCCGTGAAGTATTCTTCAAGCCCGAAGACTGCAAGGAACTGACCATCGCCAATCCGCGCGTGTGGTGGCCCCATCCGCTCGGCTCGCCGGAACTCTACGACATGAACATGGCGTTCAAGACCGGAACGCAGGTCTCCGACACGGCCCAGGTCCGCTTCGGCATACGCGACATCACAACGTATGTAAAGAAGGACGACTGGCGCGAATACCAGGTCAACGGCAAGCCCATCCTCATCCGCGGCGGCGCATGGATGACCTCGGACATGATGCTCAATCTGTCCAAGGACCGCTATGCAGCCCTGATCGGCTACGCCCGCAACGCCAACCTCAACATGCTCCGCTCCGAGGGCTTCTCCATCCGCGAGACCGAGGACTTCTACAACCTCTGCGACGAAATGGGCGTCATGGTCACGCAGCAGATCTTCGGACGCAGCATCCTCGACGAGGACCTCGCCATCGCCTGCATCGACGACATGATGCTGCGCGTGCGCACGCACCCCTGCCTGGCGCACTTCCTCGCCCACGACGAAACCTTCCCCACCGATAAGCTCGACGCGGCGTACAAGGGCATCATTGAAAAATACCGCGTCGACCGCACCTATCAGCCCCACTCGGGCACCTTCAACATCGCCACACGCGCCAAGACCGGCGGCACCCGCACGGGCACGCGCGAACTGTGGACCTATGCCAGCCCGGCCCACTACTACTACACCGACCGCAAGGAGGACATCGCCTGGGGCTTCGCACAGTCCGGCGGCATCGGCGGCATTGTGGCCGTGCGCGACAGCATCCGCCAGATGATGCCCGAAGACCAGCTCTGGCCCGCCATGAAAACCGACGCGTGGTCCTTCCACACCGTCACGCAGGGCGCCGAGTACTTCGACGCCGTCATGAAGTCCATGGAACTGCAGTACGGCGCGCCGGGCAACTTCGACGACTTCTGCACCAAGGCCTACGCCATGAACTACAGCAGCGCCCGCGGCATGTTCGAGGCCTATGCCAAGAACAAGTACGAGGCCACCGGCATCACCACCTGGAAATACGACGCAGCATGGCCCGCAGCGATGACCTGGCAATACGTGGACTGGTACCTGCGCGGCACGGCCGCCTATTACGGCGCCAAGAAGGCCTGCACCCCCGTCCACGCGCTTTACGCCTACAACGACAACACCGTCTACGTCACCAACAGTCTGCGTCAGCCCTTCGCCGGGCTCGCGCTGCGCGCGGCCATCTACGACATGGACAGCAAGAAGGTGTGGTCCAAGGAGTCCGCGGTGGATGTCGGCGAGGACGGCGTGGCCAAGGCCTTTGCCGTGGACGTTCCCGCAGGAATCTCAGACCCCTATTTCCTCCGGCTCGATCTTGCCGACAAGGATGGCAATGCCCTGTCCGACAACTTCTACTGGCTTTCCAGGACGCCCGATATCCCCGGCCG
>CAIUWO010000787.1 GCA_903902895.1 Candidatus Hydrogenedentota bacterium
TTAGTCCTTTTCTGAAAGGCCCGGCACATCCTGCGGTGCGGCTTCTTGCGGACGTGAAGCATGAGCGGCCACCTTTGCTGCCGCATCCTGCTCAATCCTCGCTTTGCGTCGGGCAAGATAGGCTTCCCGATCTTGGGCATCGGTGGTCCGCTGTTGCTCGGCCAATGAAATGGTGGCTTGGGCCGGCTCTTGCTGATAGACCTTTGCGCTGGCGCCGCGCTGCGCGTAGGCCTCTTGGGCGTTTTTGTGGTCGCGTTCTCTCGCGTTCATACATCGTCCCTTCTGTCTTCATCGCCTCATGGCAATGAATGTTGTCAGGCGTGCCTGCGCCTGCGGGGATAGGGTGTTTCATTGCCCCAAAGCCACGGCACTTCCCCGCGCGACATCGATTACCTCGGTTGGCGCGGCATTGCCCGGCCCAAACACACCACCCTATCTCGCATCAAAGTAACTGTACCACACTATTTCATGGCCGAAATCAGGGAAAATCCGAAAAACGCCCATCTTGGTGCCGGTGGAAATGCGCAGTTATGGGACACTATAGCATGGTCATGCCGGCTTGCGCCCAAAAGGCCAAAGGGAATGCCCCGGCGCACCCTTGGGGGCACGCCGGGGCGTAAAGCAGGAAGGACGGCTGAAAGCGTCCTGATTACATTTTGAAGCGCGACATGGCGGTCAGCACCATAACGCTCAGGCCAAGCACCAGCAGGTTGCCGAGCATCCCGCGCAGGCTGTCCAGGGTGAACCGGCCCTTGCCCGCCTGGCATCCGGCGCAACCGCAGCCGTTGTCTTCGGGACCCGAGGAGACGACCAGATACACGGTTGACCCCTGGGCCACTGTCAGGCCCGGTTCGGGTGTCTGACTCAGAACCTGCCCGGCAGGGGCCGTTTCACTGGATTCTTCGGTGGTCTGCACTTGCAGGCCCGCCGCCGTGATGGCCGCCTGCGCCTCGTCCAGGTTTAGATCGCTGACATTGGGCACGATGGCCTTGGGGCCGAGGCTTATCACGAAGCTCACCGCCACGCCCTGGGCGATTTCCGTGCCGCCCGCCGGACTCTGCGAGAGCACCTGGCCCGCCGGAACGGTGTCGCTGTAGTCCTCCACCACCAGGCCGACCGTGAGGATGGCGTCCTCGATGGCCGACTCGGCCGCGGCGCGGGTCATGCCAAGGACATTGGGCATGATCGTGCTGGGTCCCTTGCTGATGACGATGTCCACCGCCGAACCGGGGGGCACACTCGCACCGCCCGCCGGCGTCTGCCCCATCACGCTGCCAAGGGGCGCCGTGCTGCTGAACGCCTCGGTTTCCGTGCCGACCACAAGGCCGGCGCCGGTGAGCGCGGCCCGGGCCGCCGCCGCCGCCATGCCGACCACGTTCGGAACGGAGACCGGCTGCGGTCCCTTGCTGACAACCAGGCCCACCGCAGTGCCCGGCAGGGCAAGCACGCCGGCCATGGGCGCCTGCGCGATCACCGTGCCAGAGGGTGTCGAGGCGCTGAACGCCTCGGTTATCGTTCCCACCGTGAAGCCCGCGGCGGTGATGGCGGCCTCCGCAGCCGCCCGCACCTGGCCGACCACGTTCGGGACGGGCGCCGCCAACTGCCTGAACACGGCCGTTACGGTGGTGTCCGCCGTCACGCCGGAGAGCACGTACGGGGCCGTTGCGGTGACACTGCCATTGGACGCCGTCACGGCGTCAATGCCGTATCCCGAATTCGCGGTCACGGTCACCGTGGCCGTGCCGCCCGTCAAGACGGTCGCGGGACCGGTCACGGTGCCGCCCGCCACCGGGTTGGCCAGGTAGGTGATGTCGTTCGCATCCGCCGTGAACGTTGCCGTCACGGTTGTGTTCGCCGTCACGCCGGAGAGCACGTACGGGGCCGTTGCGGTGACACTGCCGTTGGTCGCCGTGACGCTGCCGACGCTGTAGCCCGCGCCCGCGGTCACGGTCACCGTGGCCGTGCCGCCCGTCAAGACGGTCGCGGGACCGGTCACCGTGCCGCCCGCCACCGGACTGGGCACATAGGTGACGCTGTTTATCTTTGCCGTGAACGTCGCCGTCACGGTTGTGTTTGCCGTCACGCCGGAGAGCACGTACGGGGCCGTTGCGGTGACACTGCCGTTGGTCGCCGTGACGCTGCCGATGCTGTAGCCCGCGCCCGCGGTCACGGTCACCGTGGCCGTGCCGCCGGTCAGGACGGTTGCGGGACCGCTCACCGTGCCGCCCGCCACCGGACTGGGCACATAAGTGACGCTGTTTGTCTTCGCCGTGAACGTCGCCGTCACGGTTGTGTTTGCCGTCACGCCGGAGAGCACGTACGGGGCCGTTGCGGTGACACTGCCGTTGGTCGCCGTGACGCTGCCGATGCTGTAGCCCGCGCCTGCGGTCACGGTCACCGTGGCCGTGCCGCCCGTCAGGACGGTTGCGGGACCGGTCACCGTGCCGCCCGCCACCGGACTGGGCACATAGGTGACGCTGTTTGTCTTCGCCGTGAACGTCGCCGTCACGGTCGTGTTTGCCGTCACGCCGGAGAGCACGTACGGGGCCGTCGCCGTGACGCTGCCGTTCGACGCGGCCACACTGCCGATGCTGTAACCGGCATTGGCGGTCACCGTCACGGTGGCCGTGCCACCCTCCTCAATGGTTGCGGGGCCGTTCACTGTGCCGCCCGCTACGGGACTCGGCGCGTAGGCCACGTTGAATACTTGCGGACCAAGGCTCACAACCATATCGACCACCGCGCCGTCAAGCACCTGCGCGCCGGCGGCGGGAGACTGGGAAATCACATTCCCGAGCGGAACCGTCAGGCTGTGGGAAGTCGTCACGTTTCCGACGGTCAAGAGCGCGCCGGTGATGGCCGTCTCGGCGGCGGCCTGGGCCTGGCCGACCACGTTGGGAACGCTGATGGCGCCCAGGCTCACAACCATGTTCACCGCCGCGCCGTTAAGCACCTGCGCGCCGGCGGCGGGCGACTGGGAAATCACATTCCCGGCCGGAACCGTCAGGCTGTGGGAAGTCGTCACGCTGCCAACAGTCAAGAGGGCGCCGGTGATGGCCGTCTCGGCGGCGGCCTGGGCCTGGCCGACCACGTTGGGAACGCTGATGGCGCCCAGGCTCACAACCATGTTCACCGCCGCGCCGTCAAGCACGAAAGTGCCGCCCGCGGGCGACTGGGAAATCACCCTTCCGGCAGGCACCGTCAGGCTGTGCGCGGTCCCCACCGTGCCCACTGTCAAGAGGGCGCCGGTGATGGCCGTCTCGGCGGCGGCCTGGGTCTGGCCGACCACGTTGGGAACGCTGATGGCGCCAATGCTCACAACGATATCGACCGCCGCGCCGTCCAGCACGGGCGTGCCCGCCGTCGGCGACTGGGAAATCACCTGACCGGCGGGAACTGTAAGGCTGTGCGCGGTTGTCATCTCGCCCACCGTCAGGAGGGCGTCGGTGATGGATGTCTCGGCGGCGGCCTGGGTCTGGCCGACCACGTTGGGAACGCTGATGGCGCCCAGGCTTACGGCGATATCGACCACCGCGCCGTCCAGCACGGGTGTGCCGCCCGCGGGCGCCTGGGAAATCACCTTTCCGGCAGGCACCGTCACGCTGTAGAAGGTGGTCACATCGCCCACGGTCAGGAGGGCGCCGGTGATGGATGTTTCTGCGGCGGCCCGCGTCTGACCGACCACGTTGGGAACGCTGATGGCGCCCAGGCTCACGACCATATCGACCACCGCGCCCTCAAGCACCTGCATGCCCGCCGTCGGCGACTGGGAAATCACCTGGCCGGAAGGAACGGTGAGACTGTAGGAGGTGGTCACGCTGCCCACCGTCAGGAGGGCATCGGTGATGGACGTCTCGGCGGCGGCCTGGGTCTGGCCGGCCACGTTGGGAACGCTGATGGCGCCCAGGCTCACAACCATATTGACCACCGCGCCGTCAAGCACCTGCGTGCCCGCCGTCGGCGACTGGGAAATCACGTTCCCGGCCGGAACCGTCAGGCTGTGCGCAGTCGTCACCGTGCCCACGGCCAGCAGAGCGCCGGTGATGGTTGTTTCGGCGGCGGCCTGGGTCTGACCGACCACGTTGGGAATGCTGATGGCGCCAAGGCTCACCGCAATATCGACCGCCGCGCCGTCAAGCACGGGCGTGCCGCCCGCGGGGGACTGGGAAATCACCCTGCCGGCAGGCACCGTCAGGCTGTAGAAAGTGGTCACGCTGCCCACCGTCAGGAGTGCGCCGGTGATGGACGCCTCGGCGGCGGACTGCACCTGACCGACCACGTTGGGAACGCTGATGGCGCCAAGGCTCACCCCGAGGTCCACCGCGTCACCGGGAAGCGCCCCGGAACCGCCTGCGGGATTCTGCGATATTACGCTGCCCGCCGGGACGGTCAGGCTGTACACGGTCGTCACATCGCCCACGATCAACGAGGCTCCCGCAATAGCCGCCGCGGCGGCGGCCTGCGCCTGCCCAACAACGTCAGGCACGGAGACCAGCGTGGTGCCGGTCGCCCCGGGGCTCTGGGCTGAGGAGGCGAGGGCGCCGTTTTGGGAAACCACGGCGAAGGTGTATGCGGTGTTGGGGGCAAGCCCCACGGCGGTCACGGTGCCCCAGTCGGCCGCCGTCTGATAGACCAGCGCCGCGCCCTGCGAACCGTTCCCCTGCAGCCATTGCCCCGTGGTGGTGCACCGGACGGCATAGGTTGTTTCAGGCGGATTTCCGTCACCCGCGCCGAGCGCCAGGTCCAGCGTGGTGGTGGTGGCATTGTTCACCGTCGGCGCGCCCGCCACATTCGCAAGGGTATAGGCGGAGTAGGCGGCGGTGCTTGCGCCGTCACCAAACAGATTGGTTCCCGCCACCTGGAAGGTGTATTGCGCGTTGGGCGACAGGCCGGTGTATGTCCATGACGTGGCGTCCATCGCCGTGGTGGCGCGCAGGGTCGTGGGAGGGGCCGTGCCCAAATCCGCCCACACCCTGAAGCCCGCCTCGTCATCGGAATTGTCCGTCCATGTCCAGGTGATCGCGTCCGCGCCGATGGCTATCGCGCCGGGGTTGGAGGGGGCCGCGGGAACAGCGATCACGTAATTGACGTACTGGCTCCATATTTCATCCGACAGGACCGCGGCCGTGGCGGTGCCGCCTTCAAGGGCCGCCGGGAACGCGCCGTAGGGCATCGGCACGTACAGCCCGTCTCCGGCCGCTCCGGCCGCATAACTGGCCACCGGCGCCAGCGTGTCCACCTGCCATGCAAGCCAGTAGTCGCCGGGCGGCAGGACCAGCGTCGAGGGCGTGCCGTCACTGATGGACACGGACAGCCAGCCATTCGCCGTGGTGTTTGCGACGCTTCCGCTTTCCCACAGCAGCGCCGGGCTGGCGCTGCTGTCGTAAATGGCCATGCGCAGGCTGCCGCTTGCCGTGTGCGAGTAGATGGGCACACGGTCCACATTGCCGATTTCCGCCATGGTGAACTTCGTCGCCTTGAGGAAGCCCCTCTCATAAAGGCCCACCCGGACCGCGTTGCCCGCCGTGGTGTTCGTGCCGAGATACGCCATGCCGTTCGCCGGATCGATCACGGCGCTTCCAAGGTCGTTTTCGCCCGTGTTCAGCGCCAGGGTGCCTTTCTCGACAAAGGTGCGCGCGGGATTGACGTCCACCTTCGCCACGGTACCGGGGGAACTGTTTGTCCCGAAATAGGCGTATCCACTGGCCGTGTCGATGGCGGCGCTGGTCAGACTGCCCACGCCGGCGCTGAGCACCAGGCTCGTTCCCACCTGCGCGAAGGTGCCGGCCGGGTTCACATTCACCTTGACAACCCGTCCGGGGGAGGTGCTCGTGCCGAAATAGGCAAAGCCGTTGGCCGGGTCAATCACGGCGCTCGCCAGATTGTTGTCCCCCGTGGGAAGTGTTATCGTTCCCGTCCGCTCAAAGGTGCGTGCGGGATCAATGTCCACCTTGAAAACAAGGCCCGGCGACTCGCCCGTGCCAAAGTACGCATATCCGTTGGCCGTGTCGATCACCGCGCTTATGAGCGTGTTCTGAAAAATGGTCATGGAAGCGACATCGACGCGCTCATAGGTCCGTGCCGGATCGACATCAATCTTGACCACCCGTCCGGTAAGCAGGTTGGTGGTGCCGAAGTAGGCGTAACCGTTGACCGTGTCGATCACGGCGCAGTTGAAATTGTTCTCGGGGGCAAGGATGTTGCCGCTGCCCGCCACGGCCCCGATGCGCGCGAAGCTGCGGGCGGGGTCAATGTCCACCTTCACGGAGATGCCTGGCGAGGTGGCCGTGCCGAAATAGGCAAAGCCGTTCGCCGGGTCGATCACCGCCGAACGGAGGTTGTCCTCGCCCGAATTCAGCGTGATCGCCGCCACGCGCGACGGGGGGGTCGCGCCGTTGCCCAGGGCGATTTTCACAACGACACCCGGGGCGGTGTCGGTTCCAAAATAGGCGAAGCCGTTCGCCGTGTCGATCACCGCGCACCGGGCCGCGTTCTCGCCGGCGTCCATGACCGCCACATCCAGACGCCGCATGCCGTCACCGGGATAGGCGGCGGCGCCGACGGTGTTGTTGCCCGCTATGGGGTCGCTGAAACGCAGCGAGCGGTCTGTGTGCGTGTGACCGGCGCGGTCGGTGACCGTGACGGCCACGCGGTAGTAGCCTTCCGACAGCCCCTGTCCAATCCACTCCGCCTGCCACAGGCCCAGTTCGGCGCCGGCATTTGCCCCCGCCAGCGTGAGCGGGGCGCCTTTGAGCGTCACCGTGGCCACGGGCGGGCAGTCGCTTAAGGCGCCTTCCCGCTCAATGCGCGCCTCGACCCGGGCCACGCCGACCGCAGCCTTGACGATGGCCTGGACCGATGCCGCGTCGCCGTTCTTTATTGACGGCGCGGACAGTGACGGCAGGATGTGGATTTGCCCGTCACCCGAACCCGCCGATTCACCGATTGCGGTGGATGGCGGCATGGCGGCCCATGCCGGCAGGGCCAGGAGCCCAAGAACCAGCACAACGGCCCATTTCCGCAGATGCAGAGAGTGAAAAATGTTCATGCCCGTCTCCTTTAACGCAGTTTGTACGGCAACTCACCCGATGGTTGCATTCGCCCGCTTGCCGGGTTCCACCCGGGTTCGCTTCAGCGTAAAGCCACTACTGGCTTTGCTGGGGCTACTGCAATCTATTACCTTCAACAGAAACATGCTGCCCGCTCGTGCCTGTTGCGCATGCCCTTTGCCACGCCCGTTCTGCACCCTAGACTTGCCAGAACGGTTCCGGGCATTGCGCGATATGCCGGTTTTCCATACTATGCATATTCTATCCCAAGTTAGCCTGACTGTCAATAGAGAAGCGATACTGCAAGTTCATGCGGCAACCGCACCACCCGACCTTCGTGTCAGCGGTGAAGGGGTCCCCGGACGCAGGCTGCGGCAACCGCTGTTGGCGGCGCGCCGGGCTCTTGTGTGGTTGGCGACTATGGACGTATGGCGAACCGGGCAAACTGCGCATTGTGCGCGAGGGTCTTGCCGTGCTTTTATACATAAAGGCTCCTCTCATGACCATGCCTTCTGAGAGCGTTGTGCTGCTGAACCAGGCCGTGGAATACCCGTTCAAGAAGATGACATGATCAAGGAGATGCTGGAAATGGTTTCCGGCATGGAGCAGCACACCGCCATGGGACCGGCGGAGGCCAGCCAGGCATGATGGCTCACATCGCCGCTCCGGGATGGGTATAATGAGTGTAGAAATCGTCCCGCGGGCATTCGGGCTGTGTCGCCGGGTGGGCTTTTCGCGGGGAGGAGAATGTAATAACGGGCGGCTGGCTGCCACAGGGGTAAACATGGGAGCGGAGAGGCGGGCATGGTTCATGGCGGCGGCGGTCTTTCTGGCAACGGTGGCGGCGGCGGAACCGTTCCGCAGCGCGCTGTATCCGGAAGACTGGCAGCCGGGTTTTTCGGGCACGGGCGGGGCTTTCCTGCACGATTTTTCCCACGCCGGCTACAAGAACGGCGAAGTCCCGGTACCTGACCCTCCTTCAGGCCCCGTCTTTGATGTGGCGTCGTACGGGGCGGACGCCACAGGCGCGTCCGATGCAACGGGGTCCATACAGTCGGCCATCAACGCGGCCCAGACGGCGGGGGGCGGTGTGGTTTGGTTTCCGGCGGGGCTGTACCGCTGCGACGGCATCCTGCTCGTGACCCATTCCAACATCGCGCTCCAGGGGGCCGGGGCCGGCCTGAGCCGTATTTACTTCACACAGTGCGCCGGCATGGACGGCAAAGCCCACTTGGTCTTTCAGGGAATCGTGGCGCGCGGGGCCGATGTCCCGCTTGCGGCGGACGGGCAAAACGGCGCATCGTCTGTGCTCGTCGCCGATTCCAGCGGGTTGGCGGTGGGAGACGATATTGCCGTGGGCTGGGTGATCACGCCCGACTTCGTGGCCGAGCACAACATGACCGGCACCTGGCAGGTGTCGGTGGGCCAGTGGCGGCCGATTTTTCGCCGCACCGTGACGGCCGTGGACAACAGCGTCACGCCGCACCGGGTCACGCTGGACGTGCCGCTGCGCTACCCGGCCAAACTGCGCGACAGCGCCAGCCTGCGCCGGGAGACGGGACACATTTCCGAGTGCGGTATCAGTGATTTGGGCCTGTCCAACGCGGTGGCCTATCTGGAGGCGTGGACCATAGCGCGCCAGCACCTGCTCCGGTTTGAGGGCGCCAAGGACTGCTGGGCGCTGCGGCTGGAGAGTTTCGCGTCCCCGCTGGCGGCCGACACACGGGGTCTGCACCTGCAGAACAGCGGCCTGCACGTGCTCAACGCAAAGCGGGTCACCGTGGCCGACTGCCGCCTGGAGAAGGCGCAGAACCGGGGCGGCGGCGGCTGCGGCTACCTGTACGAACTGGGCACGAGCGGCGAGCTGCTGCTCCGCGACTGCAAGGGCCTGGACGGCCGCCACAATTTCATCCAGAATTGGGATTTTGGCACCACCGGCTGCGTGTTCCTGCGCTGTCAAAGCGCGGGCGGGAAGAATGTAATCTCCGCCAACTCCTCGCTCAGTGTCGGAACCACCTCCGAATACCACCATGAACTGGCGATGGCCTGCCTGGTTGATTCATGCACACTCGACGACGGGTGGTCCGCAGTCAACCGCGGAACCGAAAGTTCGGGCGCGGGTTTGACGTCGACGCAGTGCGTTGTCTGGAACGCCCACGGCGCCGGCATGATTCGGTCGATGCAGTCCGGGCTCGGCTATGTCATCGGCACCGAGGGAACGTCGCTGCTGACCTCGCTGGCTTTTTCCATAGCCGCGGGAAGCGCGCCGGAGGACTGGGTGGAGGGGCAAAACGAGGGGCGCTTCCTCTGTCCGTCCTCCCTCTATGACGACCAGTTGGCGCGGCGTTTGGGCGGGGTGGCGGAGACCCAGTGTGGGGACTGCGCCTGCCAAAGCGCCCTCTTTGAGGGTGAGTGGACCGCTTTTGCCGACCTTTGGGGGCTGCAGGACCCCGACGTGCCGGTGATGCCCGGCAGCATCGTGCCAGAGCGGTGGACACTGGCGATGGTTTCCGAGTATCTCTGCCGGCAGGGCGAAGCAAACCACGACGCCGTGGAGAACGCCTATTTCACCAACCTGTCCCTGCTGCAACTTGAAAGCAGCGCGGTCCGGGCGCAGACGGGCCCCTTCATCCATCTGCTCGCGGCGCTGCTCGCCGTGAGCCCCGAAATGCGGGGGCATCTCGCCGCAAACTTCGCGCTGACGGGAGACTACCAGACCACGGCCGGGGAACCGTTCTCCGCATCGGGTGACGCCGACGGGGACGGCCATGACAACGGGGAGGAATATGAAAGCATCCGCGCGGCGGGAGGCGGCATGCAGGACTACGTGAACGCCGCCATGTCGCCACGCATCGTCGGTGATAGCCCCCTTCCCGCGGCCGGCACCGCGGCGCTGGTCCTGCTCGCGGTCGCGCTGGCGCTGGTTCCGCGCCTTGACCGCAGCGGTGCCAAGGGGTGAAAAGACAAAGAGCAGTGAGCCGTCATGAACGCTGAAAGGAGGCAGACGACATCATGGTCAACCCGCCCGACCTTCCCAACCAAAGGCCCGCCCCGCAGGAGGGCAACGGACAGGCCATCGCCAGCATGGTGCTGGGCATTTTGTCCTTTGTGGCCTGCGGACCGATTTTCTCCGTGCCCGCCATCATCCTGGGCAAAATCGCGCTGGACAAAATCCGGCGCGGCGTCATGTCCCCGGACAGTCAAAGTTTCGCCAAGGCCGGGACCATTCTGGGCTGGATCAACCTTGCGCTTTTCGTTGCCGGCTTTGCGCTGTTCGTGCTGTTCTTCGTGGTGAGCGCCAGCGGCGCGGGCCGGGTGTCACCGTTCATCTACAAACCGTAGCGCGGTGAACCGGTTCAGATCTCGGCGTTGACCGGCGGCTGTCCCACATGATGAGGACCCGCAAAGAGCCTGGACCCCACAAGACTATTCCCCATCGTACCGGTAGCCCACCCCGTGCACGGTCAGTATAATCGCGGGGCTCTTCGGGTCGATTTCGATGCGGCGGCGCAGTTGGGCGATGTGCTGGTCCAGGGTGCGGCTGCTGGGCATGTATTCGCGGCCCCAGCATTCGTCGAAGAACTGGTTCCGGTCGACGACCTTTCCCCGGTTCCTGTGCAGCAGTTCGAGCATGCGCACGTCGCGCAGGCTCAGGTCGATGACGGCATCGCGGCGGCGTGCGCGCAGTTCGTCGGGCAGGACGGTGAGGTCGCCCATCACCATGGGCGCGGCCTTTTTGTTCCCGGTCTGCGCGGCGGTGTAGCGGCGGGTCACGGCGCGGATGCGCGCAATCACCTCGCGCACGCCGAAGGGTTTCTGGATGAAGTCGTCCGCGCCGAGTTCGAGCCCGACGACGCGGTCCACCTCCTCCGACTTGGCGCTGATGAAGATGACCGGCACGTTGGGGTCACCCCGGCGAATGCGGCGGCAGACCTCGTAGCCGTCGACGCCGGGCATCATGATGTCGAGGCACACGAACTGCGGCTTTTCGCGCTCGTAGAGCTGCAGCGCCTCGATGCCGTCGCGGGCGCAGACGGTCTGGTAACCCTCGCCCCGCAACACCTCGGCGAGCCCGTTGCGGATGTGGTCGTCGTCCTCGGCTATGAGCACTTTCATGTCGCCTCTCCCCCGTTCACGCGCGGCGCGCGCAGCGTCACCCGGAAGCATGCGCCCTTTTCCGACGGCTCCAGCACGAGGTCGCCGCCGTGCAGCCGCGCAAGGTCGCGCGCAATGGACAACCCGATCCCCGTGCCGGCCACGCCGTCGGTCAGCCTGTTGCTGACGCGGTAAAACGGGGCGAAGATGCGTTCCCGCTCACGTGCCGGGACGCCCGGCCCGTCGTCGGCCACCCAGACGGACAGGGTCTCGCCGGTCCGGCCCGTCCGGATCGTCACCCGTTTGCCCGATACGGCGTATTTCTCGACGTTGCCCAGCAGGTTGCCGACAATCTGCTCGACCACGTCGCGGTCGAGCAGTCCGTCCTCGTCCGCCACGGCCTCGTATTCGATGGTTATGCCCTTGGCCTCAAGCGCGGCCCGGAAAGTTTCGATGGCGGCCTGGAGAACCTCGTTTATATCCGTGGGGACGGGATGCATCGCCAGTTTACTGCGCTGTTTCCGGCTGAAGGTCAGGATGTTGCCGATGAGGCGGCTGAGCCGCTGGCTCTCGGCGACGATAACTTTCAAATACTGGGCGGGTTTCTCGTCGGCATCCCGCAGCGTGTCTTCCAGCAGTTCGGCATACATGCGGATGCTGGTGAGCGGCGTCTTCAGCTCGTGGGACACCTGGTTCACAAAGCTGATGCGCCGCGCCGCCTCGCGCATCTCGCGGGCGTTCTCGCGATAGTAATAAACGGCCAGCGCCGACACGGCCACGATGAGCGTGCACAGGCCCAGCAGCAGGTTGAGCGTGATGCCCCGGTCATACCCGCCGGGCAGGCCGGAAGAAGGCAGGTAATAGGACAGTGTCCACGCGCTGAGCGGCGGGCTGATCGCGAGCGTGACCTCGGGCCGCGCGCTTTTGTCGGGCTCATGGCCGCCCCACTGGTAAATCACGCCGCCGTTGCTGTCCCGCAGGGCAATGCGCGCATTGGGCAACGCCGCATCGGAACCCGTCTGCGCAAGCGCCGCGATGATGTCGGCCATCAGCGCGGCGAGGTTCATCTCGGCGCCGACCGTCACGCCGGCATCGTCGCGCCACCAGAATATAATGTCGATGCCGTTGCCCGAATACCACGAGCGCCAGCCGTTTCCGGTCTGCGCAGCCCGGCTTGCGTTTTGGCCAGCGCCCTTCTCCGGGTAGGAGGGCAGCCATCCCTGCGTCGGCGGCGGACTGTTATCCACATACCATGGCGTTGCAGGGCTCGTTCGGAGGGATGAATAGGGGATTTCCCCGTTGGCCCATATCTGTCGCGTGCGCGCGATGAACTCCGCTTCCGCCTCCGTGTTCGGCCCGGCGGCGGACGGGTAGGCAAGGCGTCCGTCATTCGCCAGCACGAACAACTGCCGCACGAAGGGGAAGGTGCGCGCCAACTGGCGGATTTCATCCGCTGAACGTCCGCCGAAGGCGGGCTGCGCCTGAAGCTGGCGCTGTTTCGCGGCAAGCACGCCCGCAACCACGGCATCGGCGTCCTGCAGCCTTCCGGTCAGCACCTCGCGAAAGCGCAACGCGACCATCTTCTGCTCGGCACGCGAAACGCGCACCCCCAGCCATCCAGCGATGGCCAGGGGCGCGAGCACGATGAGCAGGAAGATGATGAGCAGTCTCGGTTTCACAGGTATTCACCCGCGGGCGGAGTTCCGGTCCGCCCCGCATAGTTTACTGGATCTTGAAGGTGACGAACACCGTCTCGCGAATCTCCGTGACGCCGGGCGCCATGGTGCCCGTGGCGGCATCCTCCACGGCGGGAGCGGCGGCAGGCGCCGTCATGTTGGGCGCGTTGCTCACATACCACGGCATGGAGTTGGAACTGCTGAAACCGCCGTTTTCCATCCCAGCAGGCGGCCTGGACCCGCGCTCCTCCACGCTGATGGGTTGTCCCAGGGTTACGCCCAGCGCCTCGCTTAGCGCCTGGGCTTTCTGCTTGGCCATTTCCACGGCCTTCAATCGCGTCTCCCCGCGCAGTTCGTGGAATCTGGAACTCTCGAAGCGAAAACTCAGTTCAACGTCTGCGGCGTCGACCAGTTCGGCAAATATCTCGTCAAAACGGGCCAGTTCCCGCTGTTTTAGCGCGATGGCGCGTGACACGATCCAGCCCTTGGGGGTCTGGTTGCTGTTATTGTCGCGGTTATATTCGCGTCGCACATTCAACTGGCCGGTCTGCACGTCCGCGGAGGCGGTGTTTAATGCCTTGATGACATTGAGCACCCGGGCCGTTGCCGCGTCACAGGCCGCCTTGGCGTCTTTCAATGCGGCGGACCTTTGCGTGATGTCGAGATTCCAGACGATGATGTCTGGCGGGACCTGGGTCACCATGGTTCCCGATACGGAGATTGTCGCAGGGGGTTCGACGGGCGTTGCGGGCTGCGCCCACAGGGGCGCGGCGACAGTCAGTGTCAGGGCTGCGACGGCGGCGGTGATTCTTCTCATGGCATTTCTCCCTATTTCTTGATGAGCACTTTGAGGTTGTTCTGAATGCTGTACTGCTCTTCGCGCATCTGCTTGCGCTGCTCCGTGTAGGGCTGCTGGGCCTCGCCGGGCTTGGCGGTCCAGGAGTCCGCTGTCGAGCTATTGCTGACTCCATAGGAGTTGAGTTTGTCGTCGTTAAGCTTGGTGGCATTGTCAACAATCCATGAAGCGTTCTTCTTGAGGACCTTGACGCCCTCCTCGACCTTGCCCTGGTCGCGCAGGCGCATGGCGAGCACGTTCTGCTCGGCGCCGATCTGGTACACGGCGGCCGTCATGACGGCTGCGTTCACGCTAGTTTCAACCTCCTGGGGCGATGCGGTGTAGGCGATCATGGTGGACCCCGCCAGATGATCGGGCGACTTGGAGGCCATGTTGGAATAGCTGACGTCCACCGAGGCCACTTCCCGTGATGTTCCGGCCGTGCCGGGCGGCAACTCCACCTCCAGCACGAGATAGCGTTCCTGCTTGCTGTAGAGTTGGTTTAAATAGAAGGTCACGTTCTGCCCGGCGATGTCCGCCTCGCGCCCGATCGCGCGCACGGGTCTGACGCCGTCGGCGCAGCGGATATTGGTGCGCACCTCCTGGGCCACGACCGCGGCCACGCTGCCGAATTCGCTTTCAAAGGCGCTGGTCAGGTCCGAAGCCTTCTCGGCGAACATGTGGTTGCCGTCGCTCTTCTGCGCCAGCGCGGTCATGAGGTCCTCGTTGTAGTCGAGCCCGAGGCCGATGGTGGTGACCGAGATGCCCTCGCGGATGAGCGCGGCGCCCAGTTCGCCCAGCGCGCCCGGCGCGCTCGGTCCCACATTGGCCTGGCCGTCGGACAGCAGGATGATCCGGTTGACGCGGTCCTTGCCGAGGAACTTGCGCACCTCGGCGGCCCCGACGCTCACCCCGGCAAAGAGCGCTGTGCTGGTGTTGGCCTCCAGGCCGCGAATGGCGCTGCGGATGGATTCCTTGTCGAAGGCCTTGGTTGCCGGGACAAGCACCGTCACGTTGCTGTCGTAGGCCACCACCGAGATGATGTCTTCGGGGTTGAGCCGGTCGACCACCATCAGCGCGGCCTCCTTGGCCCTGGCGATTTTCTCGCCCTGCATCGAGCCCGACCGGTCCAGCACGATGCACACGTTTGCCGGGGTGCGCCGGCCCTGGCTGGACATTTCGAAACCGGTCATGGCGACGCGCAGATAGGCGGTCTGTTTCTGGCCCGCCAGCACCTTGCCGTTGCTCAGGGCCACATCGAGCCGCACCTGCTGGGCAAGGGCGGCGGGGGCCGCGAGAAGCAGCAGCGCCGCCAGTAGGAGCAGGGCGCGCCGCGGTGCGTTTGCCGTTATGGGTTGTCTGTTCATGTGTGGTCTCCTTTTGTTTGCCGCCTGCGCGGCTTCCATTGGAATCATGACAGCTTTTTCGCGGGGTTTGGTGAGATCGGCGCAAGGAGTTTGTAAAACGTTTGTAAAATGGGGGGCTTAGGGCAACATCCCCGCCAGAGGCGGACAAGCCCCGGCCCTTCGGGCCACCCCCTTCGAAGGGGGATTGGGGCAACACCGAGTTCCTCCCCTCAATGGGGGGCCTAAGACGCCACCCCTCTGTGCTACACTCTCCGGCACGGGAAACGGCGGCGTGCCGCGTCCCACTGGAGAGGGCGATG
Organism: Candidatus Hydrogenedentota bacterium; assembly: GCA_903902895.1. Classification (GTDB taxonomy): domain Bacteria; phylum Hydrogenedentota; class Hydrogenedentia; order Hydrogenedentales; family CAITNO01; genus CAITNO01. The sequence continues at coordinate 15,322 of CAIUWO010000787.1, forward strand.
TCGGCAGCGTTTACACAACCAGCATTGGCGATGGAGGGCGTATCGAAGCGCTTTCCGGGGATGCTGGCCGTGGACCATGTGGACTTTGAGGTGGCGCCCGCCGAGGTGCACGCGCTGATGGGGGAGAACGGCGCGGGCAAGTCGACGCTGATGAAAATCCTGACGGGCTCCTTTGACGACTACACGGGCGTGATACGCATCGGCGGGCAGGAGGCGCGCATCCATTCGCCGGCCGCCGCCAAGGAGCAGGGCATCGGCATGGTCTACCAGGAACTGAGCCTGGCCCGGCCGATCAGCATCGCCGAGAACCTGCTCGTCGGGCGGCTGCCCGTGCGCCGGGGCGGGTTCATCGACCGGGAGCGGCTGCTGCGCGAGGCGCGGGGCTGCCTGGAACTGGTGGGGCTCGATCTGGACCCGCTCAAGACGGTGGGGGAGATCAGCCCGCACGAGGCGCAGCTGGTGGAGATTGCCAAGGTGCTGGGCAACCACCCGTGCATCCTGGTGCTGGACGAGCCCACCTCGTCGCTGTCGCGCGACGAGGTGAAGCGGCTGTTCCGGATCATCCGCGACCTGCGCAACCGGGGCCTGGCCATCGTCTACATCTCGCACCACCTGCCGGAGATCTTCGAGATTGCCGACCGGGTGACCGTGATGCGCGACGGGCGCAAAATCGCCACGAGTGAAATTCACGAGGTCACGCCGCAGTCGCTGGTGCGGATGATGGTGGGCCGCAGCATCGACGAGTTCTACCAGCGCCGCGAGGCGAAGATCGGCGCGACCGTGCTGCGGGTCGAGCATCTCACGCGCCTGGGCTTCTTCCATGACGTGTCCTTCACGCTGAACGCCGGGGAGATTCTGGGGATCGCGGGGCTGTCCGGCGCGGGCCGGACCGAACTGGCCCGGTCGCTCTGCGGACTGGACCCGGTCCATCACGGCCGCGCCTTCCTCCGGGACGAGGCGCTCACGCCGAACGACTATCCCCGCAACGCGGCGAGGGGCCTGGTCTATCTGAGCGAGGACCGCAAGGAGGACGGGCTGTTTCTGCGGCTTTCGGTGACGCTCAACCTGCTGGCCGCGCTGCGCCGCCCCGGCGGGGGCGTGGTGCGGCGTTATCTGGAGGAACTGGGCATTGCCGCCGCGTCGCCCGCGGTGGACGTGGGCACGCTCTCGGGCGGCAACCAGCAGAAGGTGCTGCTGGGCAAATGGCTCGCCACCGAGCCCAGGGTGCTCATTCTGGACGAGCCCACGCGCGGCGTCGATGTGGGCGCGAAGCGCAAAATACACGAGGCCGTGATGGCGCTCGCCGACCGGGGCGCGGCGGTGCTGCTCATTAGTTCCGACCTGCCCGAACTGGTGGGCCTGTCCGACCGCGCCGTGATCATGCGCAACGGCCGGCTCATCGGTGAGATGCCCAAACAGGCGCTTTCAGAGGAGGCGCTGCTGCTGGCGGCGAACGGACAGCCGGGGGAATGCCATGCCCAGGCGTGACCCTGACAAACAAGGCATCCTGTCCGCAGTCATGGAGACCGCGGGCATCTACGCCGTGGCCGCGCTGCTGATGGCCGCGGGCATCTTTGTATCACCCGACTTTCTCACGGCGGACAACCTGCTGAACATCCTCGCCGCGGTCGCGCTGCTGGGCATCGTCTCGTCGGGCATGGCCTTTGTCACCTACTCGGGCAGCATGGCCGACCTGTCGCTGCCGTCGATCATGGCCTTCTCCGGCATCATCACCGTGGCGTCGCTGCCGCTGGGCCTGCCGGCGGCGCTGGCGCTGGGCGTTCTGTCCGGCATGGCCATAGGCGCGATGAACGGCTTTGTCATCGGCCGGCTCAACGCCAACCCGATCCTGTGGACGCTCTCGGTGGCGTTTTTCATGGAGGGGTTCATGCGCTTCGCCTGGAGCAACAACCAGCTCTATCCCGACACGGCGCCCGGCACGCCGGGCGGGGCGTTCATCGGCCTTTTCCGGCTGGGCGTGGGGCCGGTGCCGCTGGTGGTCCTCGTCATGTTCCTCATGTTCCTGCTGGCGCATCTTGTCATGACCCGGACCCGATTCGGCCGGGAGAGCCGCATGGTGGGCTCCTCCCGAGCGGCGGCGCGCGCCTCGGGCATCCGCGTGACCCGCGTGGTGTTCCTCAATTTCCTCGCCGCGGCCTTTGCCGCATCCGTGGCGGGCATCTTCCTGACGTCCATGAACAAGCTCGGCGTGTTCTATCTGGGCCAGGGCTACGACTTCAAGGCGGTGACGGCGGTCGTCATTGGCGGCGTCATGCTGAGCGGCGGCCGGGGCCACCTGCCGGGCGTGCTCGGCGGCGTGCTGGTCATCGGGCTGCTGTCCAACATCATGCAGTTCCTCGGCGTCACGGCGTTCCGGCAGAACATCGTCACCGGCCTCGTGTTCATCGCCGTGGTGGGGTGGCAGCAGTACCAGCTTCGGGCGAAGGGGCGGGACTATGCGTAGCGCGCCGCGCATCACGCGCCTGCTCAACGAGCACCGGGCCCTGCTCATGCTGCTGGTCCTGTTCGCATGCCTGTCCGTGTGGGCGCCCCACTTCCTCTCCGAGCGCAACCTGACCACGATCCTCAAGGGCGCGAGCCTCAACGCGGTGGTGGCCATCGGCTTCACGCTCATTCTCATCCTGGGCCAGCTCGACCTGTCGGTCGGCGCCGTCGTGATGCTGTGCGGCATGCTGACCATCGGCCTGCAGCCGCACTTCGGTTGGGCCGGGGCCGTTGCGGCGTCGATGGCCGCGGGCGGACTGGCGGGCCTGGCCAACGGCCTGCTCGTCGTCAAGGCCCGCATCAACGCGTTTATCGTGACGCTGGGCACCATGACCATTGTCATGGGCCTGACCCATCTCTACAGCGACGGCGGCTCCAAGTCCATCGACGATTTCCGGCTGGCCGACTGGCTCGACCGGCCCGTGCTCCCTTTTCTGCCGCCGATTGTGGCCATCACGCTGATGCTCATCGCCGCTTTCTCTGTGCTGCTCAACTGGACGCGCCACGGGCGCAACTTCTTCATGGTCGGTGGCAACCCGGAGGCGGCGTGGCTGGCGGGACTCCACCGGGACCGCTACCTCATGGCCGGATTTGTCCTCTGCGGCCTGACGGCGGCGATGGGCGGCACCCTCTTTGCCGCGAGCCTCAGTTCGATGACCTCGTCGGCCGTGCTCGGCTCGCGCACGCTCATGACCGTGCTCGCCGCGGTGATCATCGGCGGCACTCTCATGAGCGGCGGCAAGGGCAGCGTGCTCAAGAGCTACTTTGCGGTGCTTATGCTGACCATGCTGTTCAACGGGATCGGCTGCTTTGGGCTGGGTTTTGAGGTGCAGATCTTTGTGAACGGCGTCATCCTGGCCGTCGTGGTGCTCTACGAGGCCTATGCACTGCACCGGCACGAGCTGCTCAAGGGGCGGCGACCGGAGTTGATGAAGGAAGCGGCGAGAATTCAGGAGTCAGGAGTCGGGAGTCAGAATGAACTGCAAAAGGCAGAAGAACACGCGGAAGAAGGAGCGGATGAAATGAGCGACAAGAA
>CAIUWO010000788.1 GCA_903902895.1 Candidatus Hydrogenedentota bacterium
ATGTTCTTCTTTCCCTCCTCCTTGCGTCTTCGCGCCTTGGCGGCTTTGCGTGAACCCCGCCTTATCCCGTTCATCCCTGTTAATCTGTCTTCTGCCTTATTCCGTGTAATTCGGTGCGGTTCCGTGGTCACAATGTTTGCTTTTGCTTGCGGCCATGCTGCCTAAGTTCTATGTGGCCAAGAAAAGGCGATGGGAACTGGCCGCACAGAACGCATAGATCACAAAGGGACAGATATTCGCGGCTATCGGCCCGCCGCTGAGGAGCCTTTTTCGCCGCTCAAGGCTCTGAGGATGTTCATGGCCTCCTCGATCATGGGGAACTTGCCGTTGGGCGAGTAGCGGATGTACTCCACATGGCCGTCGAGGAAGAGGACGTTTCCACCCATGGGGTCGTTATGGTGGGGCGACTCGACCAGGACGGGTATCTCCGACTGCATCATCGCCGCACTGGCGGGGTTATTCAGATCCGTTATGAAAAAGCGCTCGACGCCCTCGCGCAGCCGGTATATTTTGCCCTGCGGCGTGTCAAGGTCCTCGTTGTAGGCCAGGCCCGTGCCGCGCCGCTCGCGGAACACGGCGGCGAAGGCCTCGAGCTGTTCCTGGGTGGTCACGGCGTACCCGAGGTAGTAATAGCTGGCGTGGTCCAGCAGCTCGACGCCGGGCTTTTCAAGCAATGCCATGCTGGCGTCGTCAGCGGGGCAGACCAGGAGCCGTTTGTCGGTCAGGTATTCGGGGCAGACGGGATTCAGGCCGGCATAACTGTTGGCGAACATCATGGGTCCCGGCGTGGTGCGCGGCATGGGCAGGTACTGTCCCGGGACCTCATTCGAGAACATCTTGAACGCGATGGAGATTTTCTTCAGGTTGTTCGCGCAGGTTTCGCGCGCGTTATTCTCCCCGCTCAGTACGTTCCTCAAGGCTCGAATTGTGTCCACCACGGTGTTGCTGATCGTCACCACAACGCCGGGTCGGGGCGGGGCGGCGTCTGCCTGATTTTCCACTTGCGCAGGAACGGGTGCCTGCGCGGGCTGGGCGTTCTGGTTCGTTTGCGGGGCCACGGCCGCGACCGCCTTCACCGGGCTTGGCGGGGGCGTTTCCGGCGGCGGGCTGGGCGCGGGCGTTGCCGCCCGGGCCACGGCGGGCTGGCGCTGGACCGGCGGCGTGTTGACGTTCCTGACCGCCTGCCACCCGGCGAACACCACCACGGCCAGTCCGGCCACGGCGGCGGTGATGGTCTTGGCGCCCAGGAATCCGGACGCGCCCTGGAGGAGCGGCGCCACGGTCCACGCGGCGGGAAGCGCCGCCTTGCCCACGCCGCTCAGGGCGAGCTTCCCCAGGTTCGCCACAACGGATGACGGCACCACCGTGGCCGCCGCATTGGCCTTGATCGCGCCCGCCAGCACCGTGCCGGCCACGGCCACACCCTTGCCCTTGAGCGTTCTGCGCAGGCATTCGACGCCTTTGTCCACGCGATAGGTTACCGTCGACCGGGGAATGCCCAAGGCATGCGCGATGCCCTCATGGGTCTGGCCGTCGAGAAAATAGGCCACGACGGGCACGCGCAGCTTGTCAGGCAGCTCGGCGATTGCCTCGTCCACATAGCCCCCGATTTCGTCCCAGGCCATGTCGCGGGCGGCCGGTTGCTCGGACGCATACCGGACTTCCCGTTCGCGGCGGCGGTTTTCGGCGCGCAGCCGGGCGAGCGAGCGGTTGTAGGCCACCCGGTGCAGCCAGGGCGCCAGGTAGCCGCCGATGGGCTTGTCGGTGGAGGCCAGGATGACAAAGCATTCCTGCGTCACGTCCTCCGCCTCCGTGGGGTTGCCCAGTATGCGCCGGCAGGTATGGTAGACCATCGCCGCATAACGCGTGGCCAGCAGTTTGAACGCGTCCGCGTTGCGTTCCCGCACCCAGTGTTCCAAGAGCATTGCATCGGTCTGGCTCATGATCGGCTCCTCCGTTGAGCATAGCGCCATGTGTGTTTCCACACAAGTAATACCGCCGGGGGCCGGTTTCGCCAATAGGGTCTGGAATCTTGGGTTTAGGGCGAAGCGGCAGCCGTGGTAATATGCAGGGACATGTAGGAAAGGCAGCTTCCACGGCGTCTACGCGTGAAAAGGAGTCAGGAAAATGACAGGTCAGGACGGGTTGAGCCGGCGCCAGTTTCTCCAGACGGCGGGCATCACGGCCTTGGCCGGGCCGCATATTGTTTCGCGTCCGGCGGCGCGCAGGCCGAACCTGCTCTTCCTGTGGACCGACGAGCAGCGGGCGGACACGATGGCTGCCTATGGCAACAGCAGGATCAAGACGCCCTGCCTGAACAAACTGGCGGGGGAGTCGGCCGTTTTCGCGAACGCCTATGTGAGCCAGCCGGTGTGCACGCCGTCGCGCATGACGGCCATGACGGGGCTGTGGCCGCACCAGACGCCCTGCTGCGTGAACAACGCGCCGTTGCCCGCCGCCACGCGTTGCCTTCCGGAACTGCTGAACGACCCGGACTACCGCACGGGCTACATGGGCAAGTGGCACCTGGGCGACGAGATATTCGCCCAGCACGGGTTTGAGGAGTGGGTGAGCGTTGAGGACGGCTACCGGAAGCATTTCAGCCCGGGCAGGGACCGCACGCTGAAGAGCGACTACTGGCATTTCCTCGACGGACTTGGGTACAAGCCCGACGAGGACGGCTACTACAGCCGCAACTTTTCCGCGCACCGGCCCGTCGAGCACTGCAAGCCGAAATTCCTGGAAACGAAGGCGG
>CAIUWO010000789.1 GCA_903902895.1 Candidatus Hydrogenedentota bacterium
GCCCGCCGCCGCGTCGCCCTTGGCCATGTGGTACACGGCCAGCATCGTGTGCGTCTTGCCGCCACCGAACGCCGTCTGCAGCTGAATCACGGGGTCGCCACCGTGTCCGCTGAGGCGCTTAACGACGCTGTCCAGCAGCAGGCGCATGCCTTCCGTGATGAACGTGCGCTGGAAGAACAGCGCCGCGTCCTGGTACTCCGGTGTCGCCGTGCCCTCATGGACCCGCGACAGGTCGGCGGCAAATTCCGCCTGCTGGAACGTGCCTTTCAGCACATCCTCGTGCGGCACGGCAATCTCACGCCAAGGTTTCAGCATTGTGATCTCCAATCCCCGATAATTCCTGCCCAGTCCGGATGCTGCTGTGACAACCCTGCGAGCAAAGCAACGGCTTCAACCGCGCTTTTTCTCTCCGGCATGGGGTCCGCGATGGCGGGTATTTGCTTCACTTGCTCCAGGTAGGCGGCAGGCATGGCGTGTTGCAACAGGCCCGCCAGCACCAACCCCTTGTACCAATCGTAGGGCGCGAGCCCTTCTTCAATGACTGTGGCCTCGTAGGTCCAGCAGGACAACGTCGTTCCGTTCAGAAAAACGTCCAACGTGATGCGCTCGTACCCATAGCCTCGGCCTTCGGCGCTGTCTAGCGCAGGCAGTTCGCGGTCATCCAGTTCAAACACCACCCCGAACGCCTCGATGTCCGGCCCGGCAGGCGCGATGTTGCACTTGCCCGACCCATCTTTGCTCCGCTTGTGGAAGGCCAGTTGCTTTCCGAGAAGCCGCCCCAGGCCCAGGGGGCGACAGGACGAGGTGCGATCCCGGAGTCGCTCCGTGAGCATGTTGGAACCATATGCGAAATAGGCGATGGTCCCCATGGGTCACATATCCAATTCCGCCTGGCCGCCCACATGACCCGCTTCGTGTGAAGCGGTTTCAATACTGGACCAGGAGGTGATTAGTTCGTTGTAGGCCCTTGCGTCTTCCGCCCAGCCTTTGCGCTCGCAGAGCGTGTAGAGACGATAGGCCAGTTGGCGCACCGGTTCGGCCTTTGCGGGCATGCGGGCCAGCAGCGCTCCGGCCTCAGACGAACTCTGTTGGTTCAGGGCGCGGATGAGGTGGTGTAGCGCTTCCCACACCGGTGTGCGCTGGTCCGTTGCGGGATCCCAGTCTTTCGGATACTCCGCCCAGCGCAGCAGGCGCACCAAGCCCTGGCCCGATTCCAACACACCCGCCGTCTTCACGCCTTCCACGCTGGTTCCCTTGGCGCGCGCCAGCACGTCCGCATCGCCAAACTTGCCCTCAGACCAGCCGCAATTCTCAAACCAGTGCAGGCAGAATTGCGTGTCGTGGTCAAAATCGTCCTCTGCCAAGAACCGGTTGATCTGTTGTAGCGCAGCGCGCACACTCATCCGGCTGCCGTCCGCCTCCAGCACAGCCGAGTACTTGGAGTAGATTGCCATGCCAGGACCGATGATTGCTTGTGACAGGTCCACCGGGGCCACGGGTGAGTTAATGCCGCCCCGAGTCATCTCATCCAAGGCGATGGGCAACGCCTCGTTCAATTCGCGAATAAACTCGCGACGCGAGATAGTCGCCGCATCTTCCGAGCGTTTTCGACAAACGAGGATGATGCTGGATGCGAGCATGTTGGCACTAGAACCAACAATGCGGTTACTCAACTCCGTCCGCATCGGCCAAGTGCCGCAAATGCCAAAGCCCGCGCTGATGACCGCCTCAAGAAAAGTCTCCCAACCGGAGCTTGATGTGCCGTTAGCCTCCCCTGTTTCCGACTGTTTGAACGCGTAGTAAATGGTTACCGGAAAGGCAGGATGCGCCTGGTCGGCCAAGTTCCAGATGGCGCGGGACATTCCTACAAGGAAGAAAGCATCTGCCTCTTCTTTGCTGCCATGACGGTACCGTGTCGCTACCAACTCTTCGGTCTTGGGGGCAGCTAACGTAGCGAAGAGAGCGGGATACACCGCCTTTAGAGATCGACGAAGCCATACATAGAAGAAATCGGACAGGTCCGCATACCCGATGTTGTCATAGTAAGGCGGATCAGTCGAAACTACTTTACCTTGGCTGACATTCTGTGTTCGAGCATCGTGATGATTTACGGTGCCCTTTGTGCTTGCCGCAAGGCAGTCAAGCACCCGCATCATGTTACGGAGCGATACGGTGAAGTCACCCGCCATGCCTCCAAATGCATTCGCTTCTGAGTAATCCCAAACCATCGGGAGAGCTTGCCTTCCAAAGGTAGCAATGGATTGGTCCATGGTCGTCTTCCAACGGCACAGAGAACTTTGGGCATCGCTCATTTTGCTGACAGCCATCGCAAGATATACCCCGACCGCCTCTGCGTACGCTTTCGCACCGGTGCCGCCATCATCCAGGCCACGCAGCTCATCCGGCACGCCCGCAGCAAGGGCGTCCTGCCGAACCTTGTTGATGGCGTCCTGCACAAGGTCGGAGAATGTCGTCAGCGTCACCAGTTGTCGTGGAGTAAAGAGGCTACCCCACGAAGTAAGCCCGTAGGGCGTGCAGTTTCCACCGGTCATTCTGACGGCAATCTCTCCCTCTGGCCTCCATGTTGGCTTCGCCTCTAGTGCTGAAAGCTCATGCTCAGGCGTAGGCGCAAGATAGATTCGCCCGTGCGCCCCCTCAGCAACTATAGCCATAAGTCGCGCGCCTATCCGCCCGGCCTTGCCCTCTGCCTTTATGTAGTCACCAGATACAGGCGAGCCTGACATCAGGCAAGCAAAGTTCGCGCGTGTCAGCTTGGTGCCGCTGTTCGCCGCCTGAGCGTCCTTAGGTTGGCCCACCTTCACCGTGAAGCGGTAGCCGCCCTCCTCAATCATTGGCTCAACATACGTTTCCTTGCCCTCTTTGCTGGAAAGCATGAAAGTCGATGCCAGCGGAACGTCCACATGAGAGAAAGCAGGATTAGGACTCTTGACGGTGCGCGCCCATAGCCACGCGACGACGGTAAGCTTCTTTCCTACACAAGCTAAGAGATCCGGCCGTTCTTTGGCCATCTCGACAGTAACTTCGATCTTGGGATAGAGGTGGCCAATACGTTTTTCGGCTTCCTCGTGAATCCACGCTCCGTAGCGACGCACATCCTCGGCAAGGCCCTTTGCGCTGGACCAGTCTTCGTGCATTCGTGCTTGCTTGTTGCGCTTGGAAAGCGGTCCGACGGGCGGCATGCCCGCAAACTTCGGCGGGATTTCGATTATGGCCTTGTTAATGAGGACAGCGACTGGGTTGAGGTCGCTGGCAAAGGCTTCCAAGCCCAGCCGTTGCGCCTCCAGCGGAATGGATCCGCCGCCCGCGAAGGGGTCATGGAAAGCCGGCAGCCTGTCCGGGTTAAACAACTCTGCAGCCTGCGGATGGTCGCGATTGAGCTGGCACGTCTCACGCCAACTCTTCCAAATCTCTTCCCGCGCCTCGGTCAGCACCTCCTCGTTGTTAGTGTTCTCCCACAGAACCAACCGCTCGATGATACCGAAGAGCCGTTCTCGCTCAATAGCAGCCCGCTCCTTATTCACTCCGCGCCTGAAACCAGCGCCCTGCTCATAGCCGGGGTCGTTGACCAACTGCGCAAACAACACGGCCCGCGCCGCCGCCAAAGGCCGCCGTGCCCACCACAGATGCAGCGTGGACGGGTGCCCATGCCGAATGGACTTCTCCCGCGCCGCCGCCACATTGATGGCATCCAGCGGCAGCGCCACTTCAATCAGTTTCTTCGGGCATCGTATTGTAGTCATAGAAGTCCCGGTGCTTGTTGCTTCAACGCCGATTCGGCATGAGGCCCAAAGAATTCGCGCGTCAGGCTGAAGAAACGATATAGCTTGTTTCCAGTCGGAACCACGTGAACGGCGGCCAAATGAAAAAGGCTCCCGCCATTAGCTACATGGTCCTGATAGAGGTCGTCTAGTTCATCCCACCATTGTCTTCTGCGGGTCACAAGGTAGGGGCTATTAAGATTGAGCAGGTCTATGGTGTACTGGGCATGGTCGCGGCATTTGCCGTTCAATGAGGAATTGGGTCCTACCCGACCGTCTGACAAGAATGAGAAAAAGTGCTGTGAGTTCACGTGGTGGCAGGAGACAAATCGGTTCATATTGCAGCCCTGCCGCTTTCCTGCCGCATGCCCGCCAAAGACTTCATCCCCTTGCGCCTTGAACGCCGACAAATCGTTGGTGCTGCCAAGTGCGCTGGCTGCAAGATTACTGTAGTCGAATGTCCGCGCTGGATTCTGACTCTTGTTCTCGACATGCTCGATGTGATAATCCAAGCCCTCCTCATCGGCGCGTAATTCGCTGTAGCAACACAATTGAAATTGCTCGTCTAGCAAGGACTGAAGAACCTGCCGTTTATGGCCGAAGCTCTTCCAGCGCGTGGTTGCATCGTGGGACGTGTTGGGAGGATTGGCATTCGCCTGATTCAAGTGATAACCGCCAGAACTCTGCTTCGAAATTGACCTCATTTCTTCATCGCCTCTTGACGCCGAATACTGCGCTCCAGCCTAAGCAATTGCGGATGATTCTTCCCCAGCGTAGAGCGCAAGTCTTGCATAAGGGTCCCGGCCTCTTGACTCTCGTAATCGCCCTGATCGACCAATTCCGTGAGTCGAAGCAGGTCGTCCTTTTCCACGACAGGAGGTTGTGGATCGACCATCATCACACTTTGGAGCACATCGCCGCTTGGTTCACCATAAGTCATGGCCAGTGGAGGGGCAGCAATAACCTTGCCGCTGGCGTCGGGACCGATGATGCGGATGTTTTCTCGCTTGACGGTGCTCAACACCTGCGGGCTGTGTGTGGTGACAATGAACTGAATGTTTGGAAACGCATCCTGAAATGACTGCAACACCCGCTGTTGCCAGGATGGGTGGAGGTGCATGTCCACTTCATCAATCAGGACAATTCCCGGAGTGCGTCTTGCGGCATCCCTGCCAAACTGAGGATTGAGAAGGCTTGTCCGTGAGGCGATATCACCGACCGTGCCTATGATGGTCTGGACCCCGTCGCTGAGTTGATTCAGGGTGAGTTGTGTATCTCGACTGTGGTCATTTACGACAACTGTGTAATCCGTGGCGCGGTGTTCCAGCCAACATTCGCCATAAGGATGAAGTGTCGCACGAACAGCGTCTCGAACGTTCTCGACGGCTCGTTCCAGCAATTCATGTTCACGCTGAGTCGGGTCGCCGCGTTTCCCCTGATACCGGCCAAGCATCACACTGAGATAGGCGCGATAAAACCATTTGTGGAAAGCATCAAAACGCGATAGGGCGCTGGCCCATCCTTTGTAACCATCAGGTCGGGGAAGAAGGGACGATTTTGGACTGCCTTTTTCCTTCTTGTGTGGCCCCCAGAGCCGCCCAGTGCCATAGCAAGCGATGATGGGGAGAACTGTGTCGGATGCGCCGTTTTTGTCCGATATGATGTCAAAAAGGCTTTTCCCGAAATTCTTGACCGCGTTGGCTTCCTTTGATGTGCTGCGGCCCTTCTCCGTTCGTTTCTGAATTTCCCAATTGATTTCTCCGCTTTCGGTGATGCAACTGGCGTGAAGTGTGATTTCACGGAAAGGAGCGGGGATTTCCGCCTGTTGCCGGTCGGCGAAAACAGTTCGCATGGCGGCATCACTACGCGTAAAACTCTTGCCATCAGATATTCCCAGACCATTCACGAACGGGGTAAGTGCGATGCATGTCCCATCAATGATGGCCGTTTTCCCGCCGCCATTGGGTGCAACGAGGACGGTCAGCCGCTCATCAAAGTCAATCTTGATTTCATCAAAACATCGGTAGTTCTTGAGATAAAGCGTATCTAGGCGCATCGCCCGGTCCTTTCTGTCTATTCAACGACCTTTTGCAGGCACCGAGATGTGACCTGAGTTGACAGTCTGGTTATAGACAGCCATAATGATGACATAACCCCGCCGGTGATAGCATCGCTGGCCCGACGCTCCCGCAGGGGGCGTTTCTTTTTGTGCTCTTTCCAATCATCCACCCCCTGCCCTCGCCAGTAGCTGTCCAAGGTCCAAGTTAATGCTGGCCACAGCCCAATCGGGCTCCTGTGTGAAAGGCCGCTGGATGTAGTGCGGTCCCTCGTGGGTGTCGCCATCCACCAGGACGACCGCCAGCAAGAATTTGTCCGACTGGTTCAGCGCGTAGAGGATTTCGTTGCGGGTAACGGTGATCGTGCTGGCCCCCTTGGCGCGTCCTTTGACCTCGATGTGGCGGGCAGGGGGTAGCTTGCCGTCCATTGCGGGCGGCAGGCTGGTGACGTCCCATCCGCATTTCTCGGCGGACACATCATGCACTGCGTGGCCCATGGCGCGCTCCGCGTCCATGACTACCCGCATGGCGACCTGCTCGATGCGCCGACGCGCCTCGGCGTCGGCGGTCCATCCCGGTTCACCCCGGCGCTGCGCCAGCAGGCCCGCGGGGATGACCAGCGCCCCGCCCATGACCACTGGCGTGGCGCTGATGACGCGTCGCATGGCCGTCAATTCCCGCTCGCGTGACTCGCGCCGGGCGGTGAGTTCGTCGAGCGTTCGGCGGACGTTCTCCAGGGTGAGGCGGACATCCTTCCCGGCGGCAATGTCATCCTGCAGCTTGATGTAGCGGTCGGACCAGAAGTTAATCTCCACCACCAGCCGCTGGTGGACGGCGGCGAGCGTCTTGTCCACCTGATGCTCGCGCCGGTTTCGCACTTCGTCGAAATGGGCCGGAACGAGGTGCGCGCCCGCGTAGGTCAGGGCGCGGGGCTCCAGTTCCTGCGTGAGCCAGGGTGCATCGAGAATATCCTCGACAAGCGCGCGGTCTGCTGCGGAGACGGGTTCCAGATCGAGGTGCGGCGCCCAGCCCGCATTGACCGTGTTGCCCTGCGGGTCGAGTTCAACGAACTGCATGCGCCTGGACACGACAAGGGACGGATCGCGGCCCTCGCGCACCGTGTGGTCGATGATGAACATGACTTTCGGGGTAAGGCCGGGGTCGGCCGGGTCCACCAATACGGCACCCTGCTTGAGCTTGTTGCGGTGCCGCTCCAGCACAATGTCGGTGACGGACTGCATGAGCGGGTGGCCGGGGTGGATGAGGCTGGCCATGGGCGCGCCGACGCGGTCGAGCAGGCGGATGTACTGCTTCTCGAAGCACACGCGCTCGTAGCGGCGCAGGACGGGGTCGAGGTTGCGCCGGTCGCGCCCGGTGATGAGCCGGTCGCGCTCCCGGATGATGGCTGGGACGTTCGTGATTTCCCAGCGCCCGCTTTCGCGGGGCCGGAGTTCGCCGTCCATGCTTTGGAAGGCCTGATTGAAGAACGCGCGGATGAAGTAGGGCTGAAGCTTGCGGGCTTCGGCCTTTTCCATCTCCTCTTTGACGGCGAAGAGGCGCTTTTCGTCCATGACCTCCTCGCACAGGGCATTGCGCTGGAGGACCGTCTTGATGCGGTCGGTGTCGAGGGCTCCCTCCACGCGCCGGAGCAAGCGCGCCCTGGTCTGGGGGTCCTCGCCGTAGCGGATGGCCTCGATGAGCAGCTCGCGCAGGCTCTTTTCCTCGAAGAGCTCGCCAAGGATGTCGAACACGCGGCCGCCGAGGGCCTGGCGCTCGATTTCCAGCTTCTCGAAAAGCCGCTGGAACACGTCGCCCTCGCGGGTCTCCGCGGCGAGCAGGTTCCAGAGGTGGCATACCTCGGTCTGGCCGATGCGGTGGATGCGGCCGAAGCGCTGTTCGAGCCGGTTCGGGTTCCACGGCAGGTCGTAGTTGACCATGAGGTTGGCGTTCTGGAGGTTTACGCCCTCGCCCGCCGCGTCGGTGGCGACCAGTACGCGGGTGGCCGGGTCGTTGCGGAAGAGCTCCTGCGCCTTGCGGCGGTCTTCGCGCCGGATGCCGCCGTGGATGTTGATGACGGCTTCCTCGCTGCCGAGCAGTCCGCGAATCTTGACCGTGAGATAGTTCAGCGTGTCCTTGTGCTCGCTGAAGATGATGAGTTTGCGCTGCCGTCCGTCGGCGTCGTGCATCTCGGGCGTGTTCTGGAGGAGGCTGGACAACTGGTCCCACTTGCGGTCCTGGCCGGAGTGGACAACCTCCTTGGCCTGCTGTTCCAGGCGCTCCAGGATGAGGATTTCTGTCTCCAGTTCCTGGATGGTCTGGGCGGCTGTGGCCTGGTCAACCACCGTCTCTTCAAGATCCTCGACCTCTTCGCCGGTCAGGTCATCGAGGTCATCGGGCGCGGCCAGGTCCATCGTTTCGGCGAGATAGGCACCGCCGCGCTGAAGCAGTTTCTCCTCATCGACGCGGCGCTTGAGGCGCTGGTGTCGGCGCTTTAACGACTGGTATATGGCCTCGGGGCTGGAGGCAAGGCGGCGCTGCAGGGTCGTAAGCGCGAAGCCGACGGTGCCCTTGCGCTTGCCGTCCTGGAGCCGGTCGGCCCGGTTCATCTCCTCTTTCACGTAGTCGGTGACCGCGGCGTAGAGGGCGGCCTCCAGATCGGACAGCTTGTAGGAAGCCGTCTTGGCGCGGCGCTCGGGGAAGAGCGGCGTGCCGTCGAACTTGAGTAGTTCCTCTTTCACCATGCGGCGCATCAGGTCGGAGACGTCCACCTTGTGCGCCCCGTCGCGGAACTTGCCGTAGAAGCGGTCGGAGTCCAGCAGCGACAGGAACAGCTGGAAGTCTTCCTCCTTGCCGTTGTGCGGCGTGGCCGTCATCAGCAGGAAGTGGCGTGTGATGGAGCCGAGCAACTTGCCCAGTTCGAAGCGCCGTGTTGTGTTGAGCTTGTTGCCGTAGAAGCTGGCCGACATCTTGTGCGCTTCGTCCACGACCACCAGGTCCCAGTGCGAGGTGCGCAGTTTCTCCTGGAGGTCCTCGTTGCGCGACAACTGGTCGAGCCGGGCCACCATGAGGTCGGCGTCGTCGAAGGGGTTGCCGCTGCGGGTCTGCTCGACCATCTCCCGGCTGAAAAGCCTGAAGTCCAGGCCGAACTTCTCGGACATCTCGTCCTGCCACTGCTCGACCAGACTGCCGGGGGCCACGATGAGCACCCGACGCGCGTCGGCGCGCATGATGAGTTCGCGGATGAACAGGCCCGCCATAATGGTCTTGCCCGCGCCGGGGTCGTCGGCCAGGACGTAGCGAAGCGGCTGGCGGGGCAGCATGGACTCGTACACGGCGGTGATTTGGTGCGGCAGCGGCTCCACATTGGAGGTGTGGACGGCCATCATGGGGTCGAACAGGTGGGCCAGGTCGATGCGGTAGGCCTCGACGGCCAGCTTGAACTCCTCGCCGGGCGCGTCGAACGCCCAAGGGCGGCCCGCTTCGGCAAGGGAGAGGTTGCATTCGTCGCCGCGAAACAGCATCCGCTCGCAGAGCTTGCCGTCGGCGGTCTTGTAGTAGACGGTCAGCGCGTTGTCGCCAACACGCTCCGTCGTGACGATGCGCACGACCTGATTGGGCTCAAGCCCCGTCAGCGTGGCGTTTGCCCGTATATCCTCCAACCGCAACATGCTGTGCCCACTCCTCCTGCCCAAACCTGACGGCGGGCGTCAAAGAGTACGCGGACACCGCTATGGACGCCGCAATCTCCCTCCGGGACCACCCCCACGCTACCCAGGACAGTAGTACCCGACAGACACCTTAACCGCCGATGGGGAAAGGGTACCCGATTAGGCGTGCTGATGCAATTCTGGAGGACGCGTTGAAGCTCCCCGGAGCCCCGGCCCCGGCAGTGCCATGCGGCGGCGCAGCAACCGCAGCGATGTTGGGGCGATGCCGTGGCGCATCCGCCGCCGTGGGGTGCCCCCTCCCCCCACCCCGACACAGCCACGGTCCCGTGTGCCGCAACGCGACTCTCGAACGCATATTGCCCATTTGAGGGAAGCTGAGGAAGAAACCACTAACCTGCGGGCAGACCGTGCGCCGCCCGCGCACATGGAGGACATGACGATGGGTTTCACGAGATACTGGGTCCGGCCGAGGGAATTGGACGCAGAGCGTTTCCGCGCCTTTGCCGACGCGTGCAACGAGGCATGCACCGAACACGTGGAAAGCTTGGCCAACGCCGCCTTCACCGCGGAAGAGGTCCGCTTCGAGGGCAACCCCGGCTGCGAAACGTTCCTGATTGAGCGCATCTCGACCAGGGACCGGCACGGCGCGCCGGTGTTCGAGTTCTGCAAGACGCA
>CAIUWO010000790.1 GCA_903902895.1 Candidatus Hydrogenedentota bacterium
CCTGCTCTTAATCTTGCTCGACTTGGGAATTATGGAATCAATAATTAATGTGACTCGTTCTTGAAAGAAAGCCGCATAATTACCATGGTTCCCATCAATATCGAGCAAGAGCAAGAGCAGGAGCAAGAGCAGGAGCAAGAGCAGGAGCAGGAGCAAGAGCAAGAGCAGGAGCAAGAGCAAGAGCAAGACAAGAGAACGAGGCGGCCCACGCCGGTCGGCTGAACAGTTACCGCTTTTCAAACCCATGTGGGACAGCCGCCCCCGGCTGCCGGACCTGTGATATGGGAGAATGACCGTGGCATCCACACTTGCGCTAGGCACCGGGCTTCCCGAACTGGACCGCCTGCTGCGGGGACTGATCGCCGGCGACAACCTCGTCTGGCGCGTCGACCGCGTCGGGGACTACGCCTCCTTTGCGCGGCCCTACGCCGACTTCGGCGCCGGGGCCGGCCGGCCGGTGGTGTATTTCCGCTTTGCCCGCCACGAGCCGGTGCTGGAGGCCGGCGACGGCGACGGCAAAATCGAACGCCACGACCTCGACCCCTCGGCCGGGTTTGAGCCCTTTCTCGACGCGGTGCACACCATCATCGAGCGCACCCCCCGGGGCGCCTATTACGTGTTCGACTCGCTGTCCGAACTGGCGGCCATCTGGTACAGCGACCAGATGCTCTGCAACTTCTTCATGCTCACCTGCCCCTACCTGTACGACCGGGGCGACATCGCCTATTTCGGGCTCATGCGCGACCGCCATTCCAACGAGGCCGTGCTGCCCATCCGCGAGACCTGCCAGGTCATGATCGACGTGCACGCCTCGGACGGCGCCGTCTACCTGCGCCCCATCAAGACCCAGCAGCGCTTCTCGCCGACCATGCACATGCTGCACCGCTGGGAGAACGGCCGGCCCGAGGCGATCACCGCCAGCCACACCATCGCGCAGGTGCTGCGGCCCGCGCCGCCCTCGGCCATCGGCTGCGCGGTGCGGCCCATCGACGCGTGGAACCGGGCCTTCCTGCAGGTGCAGGACC
This sequence comes from Candidatus Hydrogenedentota bacterium, assembly GCA_903902895.1. Classification (GTDB taxonomy): domain Bacteria; phylum Hydrogenedentota; class Hydrogenedentia; order Hydrogenedentales; family CAITNO01; genus CAITNO01. The sequence continues at coordinate 1,026 of CAIUWO010000790.1, forward strand.
TGCTGCTCGGCCCCAGGGAACTGCTGAACACCGAGATGGCCCAGCACCTCTTCGAGAGCCTGCTGCGCATGGTCGTCTCGCGCGAGGAGCGCGTGCTCCAGCTCGCGCGCCGCTACTTCACGCTGGCCGACCTGCTCGACATCGGCCGCCGCGTGATCGGCACCGGCCTGATCGGCGGCAAGTCGGTCGGCATGCTGCTGGCCCACGCCATCCTGCGGCGCGACAGCGCGCGCTGGGCAAGCCTGCTCGAGCTGCACGACAGCTTTTACATCGGGTCCGACCTGTTCTACAACTATCTTGTGCGCAACGGCTGCTGGTGGATACGGCGCCGGCAGAAAACGGCCCAGGACGTCATCGAGGGCGCCGAGCAGGTGCGCCGCCGCATCCTCACCGGCAAATTCTCCAAGGAGGCCGAGGACGAGCTGGCGCGCATGCTCGACTATTTCGGCTGCTCGCCCATCATCGTCCGGTCCAGCTCGCTGCTGGAGGACAATTTCGGCAACGCCTTCGCCGGCAAGTACGAGAGCGTGTTCTGCGCGAACCAGGGCTCCTTCGAGCAGCGCATGGAGGACTTCAAGTCCGCCGTGCGCACGGTGTACGCCAGCGCGATGAGCGAGGCCGCCCTGGCCTACCGCAAGCGCCACGGCCTGCTCGACCGCGAGGAGCAGATGGCGCTGCTCGTGCAGCGCGTCTCGGGCGCGCAGCACGGCGACCTCTACTTTCCCGACGTGGCGGGCGTGGGCTTCTCCTTCAACCCCTACGTGTGGAGCCCCGACATCGACCCGGACGCGGGGCTGTTGCGGCTGGTGTTCGGCCTGGGCACCCGCGCCGTGGACCGCTCGGACGACGACTACACGCGCATCATCGCGCTCAACGCGCCCGACAAGACGCCCGAGAGCGGCCGCGCGGGCGGGCGCAAGTACAGCCAACGCAAGGTCGACATCCTCGACCTGGACGCGAACCAGCTCGTCAGCCGCGATTTCAGCGACATCACCGAGCGCTGCGGCGGCCCGGCCGGCGATCCCTCCATCGCCCTGCTGGGGCGGCGCGACCCCGACATGGAGCGGGCCGCGCGGGAACGGGGCGCCAAGACGCCCCCCCCGCTGCTGATCAGTTTCGACCGGGTCATCACGGACACGCCCTTCGTCGAGGACATGCGCGCCGCGCTGCGCATCCTCCAGGAGGCCTACGACTATCCCGTCGATGTCGAGTTCACCGCCAACTTCACGCACGACGGCGACTACCGCGTGAACATCGTGCAGTGCCGCCCGCTGCAGGTGCGCGGGGACGCCGTGGCCACGCCGCTCCCCGTGAACGTGGCCGACCGGGACATCGTCCTGCGCTCCGCCGGGCCCGTCATCGGGCAGAGCCGGTCGGACGTTGTTGACCTGTTCATCTACGTCGTGCCGGAGGTTTACGGCAACATGCCCCTCGCGGACCGCTACCGCATCGCGCGGCTCATCGGCCGCATCGCGCACCACGAGCCGCTGCAAAGCCAGGGGCGCATCATGCTGCTGGGCCCGGGGCGCTGGGGAACGACCTCGCCCGAACTGGGCGTGCCCGTGTCCTTCGCCGAAATCAGCCCGGTCTCGGTGCTGTGCGAGATAGTGGCCATGCGCGAGGACCTCGTGCCCGATGTCTCTCTGGGCACGCACTTCTTCAGCGAGCTGGTGGAGATGGAGATGCTCTATCTGGCTGTTTTCCCCGACCAGCCGGAGACCCTCATTAACAGCGACTTCTTCATGAACGCACCCAATCTGCTGGGTGAGATACTGCCCGAGGCGGTGCTCTTTGCGGACACTATTCGCATTGTCAGCGCGCGCGACGCCGCGCCGGGGCAGCGCGTTCGGCTGCACGCCGATGTGCTGCGACAGCGTGTTTTGTGCTTTCGCGACAGCACCATGGGTCCGCCGCAGGAATAGCGGCCGAACGGTTGAACGTTGCATAGTGCGTCAAATGAAAAAGGAATAACTGCATGGAACACAGGGATATTGCGGGGGACTTGAGCTGTCGTCCGGGAAATTATACAGGTCCATAGGCGATTGGAAATATCCCCCCCACTGCAAGACGTTGACATGGTTAGAGATAAGAACAATTGAAAACGCTTCGGCACCGGTTTTGGATTGGTGCGAAATTTTGATAATCATGTGACATACCTCTTGCGAATCTGCGCAATATGTGGTAGAATTTTGGCGAGTTGGGGGCAGGGGTGGGGAAAAGACGGGCATGAAAATTGTCAGGAAAAAGATAGTGAAGGCGCTTGACATTGAGTTCGGGCGTTTGGTTTAATACGGATTAGGTAGAAATGAGAGTGTAACGTCCTTGCATGGGATGAGCGCAGGGATTGGGCATTCAACACAGCGAGAAGGAGAAGCGAGATGAAGAAACTGGTTCTGCTGGCAGTAGTGATTGCGCTTATCGGTGTCTGTGGCACTGCTAATGCCGCAAAGTCTTGGAGCGACATGTCCTGGTGGGGCAACACCGGCGCAAAGCCGGAGCCGGTTGCTGATTCCAAGGGTCGCGCCGGTTACTGGTGGTGGCCGACGGACGGTGTGGGCGGCGAAACCGTCGCAGCCGCCTGCGGTACCGACAGTGACAACAATCTGTGGGGCAACCGCGGCATCGTCTATCACGCCTGGGTGAAGCCCACGCCGAAGCCTGCCGACAAGGTTGCGCCGCCGAAGGATGTTGTCAAGCCGCCGACGCACACCGCGATCGTGCTTAACAACGTGCTGTTTGACTTCGACAAGGCCGTCCTCAAGCCGGAAGGCAAAGTTGAAGTCGACAAGCTCACCGCCGAAATGAAGAAGTGGGCCAAGGACACCGTCGTGATCGAAGGCCACACCTGCGACATCGGCGACGAGAAGTACAACATGGGCCTTGGCCAGCGCCGCGCTGACAGCGTCAAGAAGTACATGGTTGAGAGCGGTGTTGCAGACACGCGCGTCCAGACCGTATCCCTTGGCGAGACCCGTCCGGCCGTGAAGAATGATTCGGCCGCGAACCGCAAACTGAACCGCCGCGCCGAGTTCAAGATCACGCTCGGCCAGTACTAACACCGGGCGGTGGTTTTGCCACTGCGCTCTGACTTCGAATGAACAGGTAAACATCCCCGGCGTTGCCCGCAAGGCGGCGCCGGGGATGCGTCTTTTTGCCGCGGGGAAAGCCTCATGGATGACACAGCGGACCCGGACCGCCCCAGCCCCTGGGACGCCCGGCTCGACAGGTTTCTGGAGTCGGTGGTCTTCGAGGACGGCCTGTCCGAGAAGACCGTCTCGGCCTACGCCGCCGACCTGCGTGTCTGGATTGAGCAGCTCGACGGCAGCGGCATTGACGCGCCCGCCGAGGTGATGCGCGAGGACGTGCTGGACCATCTGATGCTGCTGCGCGAGCGCGGCCTGGGTCCGCGCTCGGTCACCCGCCACCTGAGCGCGCTGCGCCGCTTCCACCGCTTTCTTGTGGACGACGGCATCGCCCAAAACGACCCGGTGGAAACCTTCGACTCGCCGCGGCTGATGCGCGCCCTCCCCCACTGGCTTTCCAATGAGGAGGTGGACCGCCTTCTCGCCGCGCCCGACCCCGCCGAGCCTTCCGGCGTCCGCGATGCCGCCATTCTGGAACTGTTCTACTCCTGCGGCCTGCGCATCTCCGAACTGGCCGGGCTGCCGCTGCGCGATGTGGCCCTCGGCGAGTCCCAACTGCGCGTGCGCGGCAAGGGGGCCAAGACGCGCATCGTGCCCATCGGCCGCGGGGCCATGGCGAAGACCCTCGCCTGGCTCGAAGTGCGGCGTCAATGGAAACCCCGCGACACCACGCTGTTCGTGACAGAGCGGCGCGGCGGGCGCATGGGCCGCGGCACGGTCTGGCAGGTCGTAAAGCGCTGGGCGCTGGCGGCGAACATCGCGCAAAACGTCACCCCCCACATGCTGCGCCATTCCTTCGCCACCCACCTGCTCGACCACGGCGCCGACCTGCGCGCCGTGCAGGAACTGCTCGGCCACGCCGACATCGGCACCACGCAGATTTACACCCATGTCAGCGTCGAGCGGCTGACCAGGGCGCACAAAGAGTTCCATCCGCGCGCCTGAGCTTCCGCAGCGCCCCCGCAACCATTTACCGGCAATCCGGGTCAATACTCCATTGATGATATGCGCCACTGCGCGCGCATGGGAAGGAGTATGGTTTTATGCAATATCGACGAACCGCCGTTCGGGTTCTGCTGTTCGCGCTCTTTGGCCTTTTGATTGAAGTTTTCTACACGGCCACCGCCTCGCTTGTGCGCGGCCACTGGGACATGCGCGGCGGCACCTCGCCCTGGATGATGCTCGATTACGGCCTCCTGGGCCTTGCCGTGGGCCCCCTCTCCGGCGCACTTTGCGCAAAGCGCATACCGCTGGCACTGCGTGCCGTCGTGTATATGCTCGGCATCTTCCTTGTTGAATACGTTTCCGGCGTGCTGTTCACCGCCTTCGGTCTGCATATCTGGGACTATAGCGATCTGCCATTCAATCTCCAGGGCCAGATTACGGCAATGTTCATCCCCTTGTGGTATGCGCTTGGCCTGTTCGTGGAGTATCTGTACCGCCGCGTGGACGCCTGCGCCGTTGTATTGGTTCGGGGAATCGGTGTCGCGGACCTGGAAGGAATTCCCGCGAAATAGCTTTCCGCAATACCGCAGTTCAGGGCTACCAAGTATAGGCATTTTCCGGCCTGCTTTCTCGTGGCTGACAGCGCTGCCTGAGCGGGCGAGGCTCACAGCCTGCGGATTTCCTGAACCCGCTGGAATGGGGGATGGCACTCTTTGCCGTGCACACGTTGCCATGCCCACCCTTTGTGTGCTGTCAAAACTCAACGAAACACGGCGTTCCCTTCCCCGGTAGGGGAAGAATGTGAATAGCCGGAGTGTGCCCGAAGGGCACCTCCGGAAGAACGGCAATGGCTGTGCCCAACCCCGAATGGGGTTGAATATGTGGGGGTACGAAACCGGGGCACGGCCCCTTTCACATTCAACCCCATTCGGGGTTGACCGTTGTCGGCTCAATTTCCGGAGGTGCCCTTCGGGCACACTCCGGCTATTCACATTGGTCCCTTGCAGGGACCGGTAACCTTTCCAGAGTCCCCCCGCGATACCGGAGGGGTACGGGGGGGGGTATCCATGCACACTGGGGTGGATCCAGCAGAAGAGAAGAAATGCCCATACCTGGTAGAGTTCAGGGTGGGTGAAGTTCCGCAAAGCAAAACGAAACCCACCTTTTTCATCTCTGTTGCTGCGGGCACGGTGGGTTTCGCTCCGCCTTGCGGAACTTCACCCACACACTCCTGCGTTCCCTACACCTCATTCTGCAGAATCTGGTCCAGTGTCTGGCGGCGGCGGATAAGTTGGGGCGTGCCGTCCGTCTGCAGCAGCACCTCGGCGCACTCGGGAAAGCTGTTGTAGTTCTTGGTGGACATGGACGAGCAGTAGGCGCCGGTGGCTTCCATGACCAGCGCGTCGCCCGGCTCCGGCCGCACCAGGCGGCGCGGTCCCAGACCTTCGGGGTTGTCCGCTTCGGGCGTGAAGATGTCGCCGCTTTCGCAGCAGTGCCCCACGACGAGATAGTCGCCCCCGCCGCGCGCGGGGTCCGCGGTCTTTGGCACCACCACGAGCGGGTGCTGCGCGCCGTAGAGGCTGGGCCGGGTGTTCTCGGTCATGCCGCCGTCGATCTTGATGAAGGTGTTGCCCGCCGCGCCCGTGTCCACCACGTCAAGCACTGTGCAAACCAACGCGCCCGCATTGGCGACCAGATAGGTGCCCGGCTCCACCTCCAGGTGCAGTTTGCGGCCGTGTTCGCGGGCGAAGGCCTCGAACTGCGCCGCCATGCGCCCGCCGATGTCCTGCAGGTTGGCCTCCTTCTCCGTGGACATGCGCGCGATCTTGTAGCCGCCGCCCAGGCTGAGCCGGGTGACTTCGGGCAAACGCGCCGCGATGGCCAGCGACATCCCCGCGCAGTGCACCCACATCTCGGGGTCGGAACCCGAGCCGATGTGGGTGTGCATGCCGGTCACGCGCACGCCGTGGCCCGCCGCCAGGGCAAGCGCCTCGTCCAGGTGCTCGTGCCAGATGCCGAAACTCGCCGACGGCCCGCCCACGTTGGTCCGGTTGCTGTGGCCCGAGCCGAGGCCGGGATTAACGCGCACCGACACCTCCGTGTCGGGAAACAGACCCCCGTAGACCTCCAACTGGCGCAGGGAGCAGGCGTTGAAGGTGCAGCCCCGGCGCACCAGACCCTCCAGGTCCTTCGGCAGTTCCTGGGCCGTGATCTGTATATGCGCCGCCGGAATGCCCGCGCGCAGCGCGCGCTCCGCCTCGTAGCCGCTGGAGGCGTCTATGTGCAGTCCCAGCCCGTGAAACAGCCGCAGCACCGCGGCGTTCGGCAGCGACTTCATGGCAAAGCGCGCGGTCAGGCCAAACGCGTTCGGAAAGGCCAGCACCTCGCGCGCGCGCCTTTCGAGCGTGCGCGCGTCATACACAAACAGGGGCGTGCCGAATTCGGCCTGAACGCGCCGCACCTGATCTTCCGTGAGAAACGCCAGAGATTCCATCGCTTGTACACCTTTTCACTGCTGGTACGAATGTTTACCGGCCACGCCCCCCTCTGCCGGCGGGACGCCGCCCCGGAGGCGGCTGCCTTCAAATCCCCCTTTGAAGGGGGTGAGCCCGAAGGGCCGGGGCTTGTCCGCCTCAGGCGGGGATGTGGACATCCCCGCGAAAAACCAAGACAACATCCCCCGCCGCTTCGCGGCACCCCCTTCAAAGGGGGACCTAACCCGGATTTCTCACCCGTTCACGCCACGCCTTTGCAAGACTGTGCCAACGATGCCCTGGTAATAAAAGACCACAGG
>CAIUWO010000791.1 GCA_903902895.1 Candidatus Hydrogenedentota bacterium
GAGGCGCTGCTGGCGGTGGGCTTCATCTTCACAATCCACTTCTTCAACACCCACTTCCGGCCGGAGAAGTTCCCGATGGACATGGCCATGTTTACCGGCCGGGTGGATGTGGAGGAGCTGAAAGAGGAGCGCCCGCGCTACTACGACGAGCTGGTGAAGAGCGGCGAACTTGAGAAGCGCCTGCTTCCGGAAGCCCCGAAAGAATTCCGGTTCTGGGCGGCCGTTTTCGGGACAATCGCGCTGGTCGTCGGGTTCTCGCTGGCCCTGTTTATTGCGTGGTCCATGATTTTCGGATACAAATAATCCTTTCTGTGCAAACGCCGGTGAAGCGCATCGGCGGACCGCGGGGCGCCTGAAACAGGGCGTCCCGCGGTTGTTTCGGCGTCGACGCGTTCTGGGGGTATGGGGGCAAAATACGCAGGGTCATCCGGGAAAACCCCTGTTGAACGAACGGTAGGTACATGGCACAATCTTAAGTTCACCAATGACTATGGGAAACAGGACAATGAACATCGTTACATCATGGCGCCGCGGGTTGTTGTGCGCGGCCCTTTTCCTGCCCGTGCTTCCGGCCCTGCAGGCCCGGGCGGTTGAGGACGCGGAATGCCTTTTCTGCCACGGCGATGTCAACTTCAGCGCCACGATGGCCGACGGCACGGTAAGGCATCTGTACGTTGATGAGGAGGCTTTTGGCGCCTCCGTTCACGGCAAGGAAGGCTGCGCGTCGTGCCATGCCGACGCGGAGGCCGACCACAAGCCCGGGCTCAAAAAGGTCAACTGCGGCGACTGCCACGAGGAAAGCGACGCGTACGCAAAGAGTCCGCACGGCATTCTGCTCAGTGAGGGCAGCGCCGATGTGAACGGGTGTTCCGACTGCCACGGCGACCATGACATACGCGCGATTGCCGACCCGCTGTCCCACGTGTCCAAGGCCAACCAGCCCAAGACCTGCGGCAAGTGCCACACGAACCCGAACCTGGTGAAGGACCACCTCATTTCGGTGGCGAACCCCTCGGACAGCTATCTGAAAAGCGGCCACGCCCATGCCATCGCCACCGGAAACAACGATGCGGCGGCCTGCACGAGCTGCCACGGGTCGCATGAGCTGCTCCCCTCGGACGACCCGGCATCGACGGTGTACCGCAAGAACGTTTCGAAGACCTGCGGCAAGTGCCATCCCAAAGCGCTTGAGCAATACGAGCAGAGCATTCACGGCCGCGCCCTCGCGGCGGGCATCAAGGATGCGCCCACCTGCGCGGATTGCCACGGAGAGCACGATATCGAGGGGCCCAAGCTGCGCGAGTCCCAGGTCAACGCGCGGCGGCAGGCCGTGGACACCTGCACCAAGTGCCACGACAACGAAAAGCTTATGAGCCGTTACGGGGTGGTCACGGGCCGGCAGGCGAGCTATATGGACAGCTACCACGGCCTGGCCAGCGCCGGCGGGTCGGAGGTGGTCGCCAGCTGCGCGAGCTGCCACGAGAACCACCTGATTCTGGCGATGGACGACCCGGCCTCCTCGGTGCACAAGGCGAACCTGACCAAGACCTGCGGCAAGTGCCACGAGAACGCGACGGAGAATTTCGCCCAGGGCAAGGTTCACATCATGCCGACCGACCCGGGCCAGAAGGCGCTGGGCATCGTGCGGATACTTTACATGCTGCTCATCGCGGGTGTCATAGGCGGCATGGTGTTCCACAACACCCTGTCCATGGCGCGCAAGGCGATGACAAAATTCTGGACCGAAATGGGCGATGTCGGCACCTACCGCCGCTTTACCCGGGGCATGACCATTGGCCACCTCATTCTGACGCTGTCCTTCACGGCGCTTGCGGTGTCCGGCTTTGCCCTGCGCTACCCCGAAGCGTGGTGGGTGAAACTGCTGTTCCATGGCGAGCGCGGGCTTGCCGCGCGCGGACTGGTGCACCGCGAGGCGGCCCTGGTGCTCGTGGGCATCGCCCTGGTGAACGCCTGGTTCCTGGTCTTCACCGCCGCGGGCCGCAAGGAACTCTGGATGCTGATGATGGGCATCGGGGACATTCGCGACATGTTCCTCAACATGGCCTACATGGTCGGCCTGCGAAAGCACCCGCCCCTGTTTGACCGCTACAGCTACATCGAGAAGTTTGAGTACTGGGGCATGTGGTGGGGCACGCTGCTGATGATTCTCACCGGCTTCTCCATGTGGTTCGTGAATGTGTTCCTCCAGTACCTGCCCAAGGTGGCGCTGGATGTGATCGCGCTGGTCCACTTCTACGAGGCGTGGCTTGCCGTGCTGACGATTATCGTGTGGCATCTCTACTACATGATCTTCGACCCGCACACCTACCCGATGAACTGGTCCTGGATAACCGGCCGCATCACCGTCGAGGACTTCAAGGAACGCCACCCGCTCGAGTATGCGCGGGAATCGGGCAAGACCGAAAAGGGCGACGCGGAGACCGGCGCGGACGATTAATTGGTGGTTTCGCGGCACCCCCAGGCTCGAACGAGGTTCGTGGCTGGGGGTGCTTCTTTTCTGTCTGGCGCATTGTGGAGAGTGCGGCGGCCATGCCGCACGCAGTCAAGAAATCCCCCCCTCTTGGCGGCGGGCTGATAGGAAAATGTGGGACAGGCGCCCTCGCCTGTCGTCCCGGGCCGCCTCACAAGCCGACAGCCGGGGGCGGCCGTCCCACATTCTTGCGCTGTCGAGACGGCCTTACCGCACACCTTCCGCGATGCGGCCGGCCAGTTCTCGGGCGTGGCGGATGCAGTCGTTTGCCGAGATGCCGAAGTAGCCGTTGCCCGCGAGGTGCAGGCCGTCGATGCCCTGGGTTCGCTGCTGGATTTCCCGCAGGCGCGCCTTGTGGCCGAGGTTGTACTGCGGAATGCCGTTCTTGTGGCGGATGACGTTCTGGAGCACGGGGGCGCCCCGGAACCCTAGCACCCGGTCGGCGTCCCTCATGGCCGTCTCCACCAGCGTCTGGTCGTCCGCCTCAATGGCGCGCAGGTCGTGCGCGCCGCCGATCATGATTTGCAGCAGTTTGTGCCCGACCGGGGCGCGACCCGGAAAAATGGACGAACTCCACAGCACGCCAAGCGAGCGCACCCCCTCTTTGCGCGGGATGAGGTAGCCAAACCCGTCCAGTGGATTGGCGATGTCCTCCCCCTTGAATCCGAGCCCAATCACGGCGATGGTCGAGGACTTTATCTCTGTGAGACGCTGCGCCAGTGTGGCGTCCAAGCCGGCCACAAACGGGGCGGCCTGCTCCGGCGGTGTGGCGATCACAACGATGTCGTGATGCGCTGTCTGCGCGCCGCTCCCATCGCGGACCACCAGGTCAAAGCCCTTTTCAACACGCTGCAGCGATTCAATGGTGACACCGCTGCGAACATGGTCCCGCAGTTCCTCGGCAAGCGCGGCGATCAGTTCATTCATGCCCTCGGCGAAGGAGAGCAGCTTGTTCGACATGGGGTTCTTGGAGGTGGAGACGAGTTCATCCACTTTCGCCTGCGCCCCGCTTTTGCGCTCCTCCGCCCTGCGCTGTTTGATGCGCGCGAACATGCCCCGCACGACGCTGCCGCGCTCCTGCTCCATCTCGTGGAACACCTTGAGCGTGGACTGGATGCTGAGCGCGTTCACGTCGCCCGCGTAAATGCCCGACATGAGCGGGTCGAACATGCGCTCGACGGCCATGCGGCCAAAACGCCGCGCCACGAAATCGGCCACGCTTTCGTCCTTGTCAGCGCCGCGCTTCGCGATGAACGGCTCCATGGCAAAGCGAAGCTTTGCCGACAGCGGAAGGACTTTGGTGGCCAGAAAACCTGGGGGTGAAAGCGGGATTTGGTGCAGCGCGCCCCCGATGAGCAGGAACCGCTTCCGGGCGGTGTCGCTGCTCACGACAAGGCGGTCGCGTATGCCCAGCTCTTTGATCAGTTCAAAAGTGGCCGGTTCGTTGTTGAGGAAACCGTTGGGACCCCATTCGACCAGAAACCCATTGATCCGCTTCGAGTAAATGGCGCCGCCGGGGCGTTCCCCCTTTTCGTAGACCGTCAGGTCCACCCCGGCGCCGAGCAGTTTCTTCAGGTTGTGCGCCACGGCCAGTCCTGAAACGCCCGCGCCAACCACCGCTATGCTTGTCTTCATGATTCTTTCCCTTCCGCCGCTTCGCCGACCAACGCGGCCAGACCGCACATCACACCAAGCTCGACGTTGGGACATGGCATCCGCAGGAAACGGTGAATGCCCTGCTCCGCCGCAAAGGACTTGAGATCGATTTCGATATCCCAAAGCGTTTCAATGTTTTCGGCGGCGAAGCCCAGCGGAACCACAATCAGATTCTCCACGCCGTCCTTCGCGAACCGGGCCGCAAGCGTCTTCGAATCGGGCTCCAGCCATTGGGCGGGCCCGAAGGCGCTCTGCCAGCCGAGCGCGGTGCGGGTGTCCCGCGGCAGTTTTGCGCACACGAGGCGGCATGTCTCCTCCACCTGGTCCCGGTACGGGTCGCCTTTCTCAATGAGCCTCACAGGCACGCCGTGGGCGGAGAACAGAACGGCCGTCCTGGGCCGGCTTTCCCGGGGCAGTGATTCAAGCGTCCTGGTTGTGTTGTCGGCGAGAAAATCGACGTAATGCGGCAGCCCCGGCCAGCGGTCAACGGTTGCGACGGGCACGCCGGGCAGATGCCTCTTCATGGCGCGCAGCAGTTCCCGCATGCAGGACCCGGTGGTTGCGCCGCTGTAGTGGGGATACATGGACAGCGCGACAACGCGTGTCACGCCCCCGTCTTTGAAGCGCCGCACGGCCTCCTCAATGAACGGATGCCAGTAGCGCATTCCCGGAAGCGCGATGGCCGGGAGTCCCCGCTCCCCGAGCGCGTGCTGAATGGCGGCCGCCTGCTGCCGGGCGATTTCGTTCAGGGGTGTTTTTCCGCCGATCTGTTCATAGCGGCCGGCACTCGCGGCCGCCCGTTTCCTCACGATAATCCTCGACAGCCAAGGCCGCACCAGAAAACCGAGCGGCATGTCGAGGATGCAGGGATCGCGGAAGATGTTGAGCAGATAGGCCGGCACCTCCGCGGTGGCGTCCGGCCCGCCCATGTTGAGCAGCACCACCCCCAGTTTGCGGTCTGCCATGGCCCTATACCGTTCTGGAAAAGGTTGCGCCCGCATTCGGGCCTTTGCGGCCGTCGAGATAATTATCAAAGTGCAGGGCGATATTCCGGAGGAAGAATCTTCCCGTTTCGGTCGCCTCCACCGCGCGGGCATCGTTCACCACCAGGCCCTTTTCGATGAGCGGATTGAGCCGGGGCAGTTCGAGGGCGAAATAGTCCTCAAAGGAGATGCCAAAGCGCTTGCTGACGTCCTCCTTCAGGACGATGCCGTTGCACAGGATGTCCATGATGACCCGGCGGCGGATGAGGTCGTCGGTGTCGAGCGTCATGTGCCGCTGCACAGGCAACCGCCCGGCGCGGACGCTTTCGAAGTAGGGCGCGTTGTCCTTGATGTTCTGGCAGTAGTAACCGGACACGTCGCTGATGCTGGTGGCGCCCATGGCGATGACGTCGGTTTCGGCCTTGGTGGTGTAGCCCATAAAATTGCGGCGCAGCCGCTTCTCGCGCCACGCCACGGCCAGTTCTTCCTCGGGCTTGGCGTAGTGGTCCATGCCGATCATTTCGTAGCCCGCCTGCTGCAGGCGCTCGATGGTGAGCAGGTACAGGTCGAACTTCATGTCGGTGCCCGGGATCAGGCTGGTGTCTATGTTGCGCTGGTTGTCGCGCAGCGTGGGCAGAAAGGCGAAGCTGTAAACGGCGATACGGTCGGGGCTGAGATCGACCACCTTGGACATGGTGTCTCCGGCCTTGTCCAGATTCTGCGTGGGCAGTCCGTAGACCAGGTCGAAGTTGAGGCTTCGGACGCCGTGTTCCCGGATGGTGCGGCAGAACTCGGCGGTGCGCGCATAGGTCTGATTGCGGCCAATCCGCTGCTGCACTTCGGGATCGAAATCCTGCACGCCGATGCTGAAACGGTTGAAGCCGTTGTCCAGCAGGAAGCGCAGTTTCTCGTCGGTGCAGGTCATGGGGTTGGTTTCAATGGCAAGCTCCGCGTCGTCCGCCACGTCGAAGGATTGCCGGACCAGATTGAGTATGGCCGTGAATTCCCCGTTATTCAGCGTGGACGGCGTGCCGCCGCCCCAATGAATCTGGGTGACCCGGTGGCGTTCCGGCAGGAGAGCTGCGATTAAACGGATTTCCTGCCGCAGTGCCTCGGCGTATTCGGCGGTCTGCGCGTTGCACTCCAGCTTGGCGGTGTTGCAGCCGCAGTAATGGCAGATGGTCGAGCAGAAAGGGACATGGAAATAGAGCGTCAGGGGGGTGTCGGCCGAATGGCGCCGCAGCACCTCCGCATAGGCCTCGCCAGAGTCGGCGGCCGACCACACCGGTATGGTGGGATAGCTGGTGTAGCGCGGCGCGGCGACGTCCATCTCGCGCACCAGCTCCTTGCCGGGTATGACCGTTCCCGAAGGGTTCATGCGCCGCTCCTGAAGGCGTGCACGAAGTCCACCAGCGCCCGCACGTTCTCCACGGGCGTCGGGGGCGTGATGCCGTGTCCAAGATTGAATATGTATCCCGGCTGCCCGGCGTTCTCGGCGAGGATGCGTCCCGCCTTCTGCAGCAGGATCTCTTTTGACCCCAGCAGCGTGATTGGGTCCAGATTGCCCTGATACGCCTTGGGACCGCGGCCCGAATACTGTTTCCGCACGGCGGCAAGGTCCACGCGCCAGTCCACCGCCAGCACGTCCACGGGCAGGTCGATGTTTTGCGGGATGAAGGCGCCAGCGTCCTTGCTGAACAGAATCAGCGGCTTTCCGCAGTCGGCCAGCTCCTCGAAGATGCGGCGGACGTAGGGCAGCGAGAACTCGCGGTAGTCCATGGGGGACAGCGCGTCGGCCCAGGAGTCAAAGAGCTGCACCGCGTCCGCGCCGGCGTCCAACTGCATGCGCAGGTAGCGGATCAGCGCCGTGGTGAGCTTGCCCATCAGCGTGTGCAGCGCGGACGGATCGGTGTTCATCATCTGCTTGACCACGGCGTAGTCGCGCGAACCCATGCCCTCGACGCCGTAGCAGGCCATCGTCCAGGGCGCCCCGGCGAAACCGATCAGCGCGGTTTCCGCGGGCAGTTCGCGGCGCACAATGCCCAGCGCGTCTTTGAGAAAGGCGGTGGTCACCTCAAAATCGGGGTCCTTGAGACGGTCAATGTCCTCGCGGGAACGGATTTGCGGGGACAGGCGCGGGCCCTTCCCCTCCAAAAACTCCACCCCGATGCCCATTGGCTGGAAGGGGATAAGAATGTCAGAGAAGATGATCGCCGCGTCAAAGCCGAACTCGCGCACCGGCTGAAGCGTCACCTCTGCGGCCAGTTCGGGCGTATGGCACATGGTGAGGAAATCGTGCTTGCCGCGGACTTCCTGATAGGCCGGGAGATAGCGCCCCGCCTGCCGCATGATCCAAATGGGCACCTGTTCCGTCGCTTGTCCTTTGCACGCTTTAAGAAATGCTGACTGGCTCATGGGGCTCCGTTTCTAGGAATAGCACTCGTTGATGGTTTTCAAAATGGTGGCAACGGCCCCGTCCACGTCCGCATCGGTCATGGCCGTGCTCAGGAAGCCCACCTCGTATCCGGAGGGCGCAAAGTAAATGCCCTTCTCCAGCAGTTTCCGGTGGAGCGTGGCATACCGCGCAATACCCGGCTTGCCGATGCCCGCGGCCGTGCGGGGCATGGCGTCGCTGTCAAAACTGAACCAGAACAGCGCTCCGGTCTGGATGTATTGAACAGGAAGACTGGCGGCCGCGAGGCCACCCTCAATACCCTTCTTGAAGCGTTCCGCGACCGCATGCAGCCGCTCCCATCCGCCCTGATCGAAGAGCACTTCCAGTGTGGACAAACCGGCGGTCATGGCCACGGGATTGCCTGACAGCGTTCCCGCCTGGTAGACCGGGCCCAGCGGGGCGAGCTGGTCCATGATTTCGGCCTTCGCGGCCAGCGCCGCCGCCGGGAAGCCCCCGCCGATGACCTTGCCCAGCGTGACGATGTCCGGCTCAACGCCGTAATGCTGGAATGCGAAGGCGGGCTGCACGCGCAGCCCGACGAGCACCTCGTCGAGCAGCAGCAGGGCGCCATACTTGCGGGTGATTTCACGCAGGAACGCGACGAACCCGGGACGCTGGTAGAGCAGGCCGTTGTTGGCCGGGATGGTTTCCA
>CAIUWO010000792.1 GCA_903902895.1 Candidatus Hydrogenedentota bacterium
CAATCAGGCCGTGGAGGATTTCAAAAAAGGGATATTGCCAAAAGAAATTTCGGGAAATTATAGCAGGCAAGAAACCAAAACCCACAATCGATGTGGTGAACAGCTCAACGTTTGGTGCCAAGATGCCCCGCGCTGACTGGCAGTTTGTTGGCAATTTGGCCCTTTTGCTCCCACCACCCAACGAGCAGGCAGCGATTGTGCGCTTTCTGGACTGGGCGAACGGTCGTCTGGAGCGGGCGATCCGGGCGAAGCGAAAGGTCATCGCGCTGGTCAACGAGCAGAAACAGGCCATCATCCACCACGCCGTCACCCGTGGCCTCGACCCAAACGTCCCTCTCAAACCCTCCGGCATCCCCTGGATCGGGGAGATTCCGGCGCATTGGGAGGTGCTTCGCGCAAAATACCTGTACCGAGAGGTTGATGAGCGGTCCGACGACGGTTCCGAGGAACTGCTGTCCGTTTCGCACCTGACGGGTGTCACGCCCCGCAGCCAGAAGAACGTCACCATGTTCAAAGCGTCATCCTACGCGGGACACAAGCTGTGCCGACCAGGCGATTTGGCCGTGAACACCATGTGGGCGTGGATGGGTGCGCTGGGTGTTTCGACCTACACAGGAATCATCAGTCCGGCCTACGCGGTATATCGGCCCCGAGACCCGGAGCGCATTGTGGGCGTCTACATGGACGGCTTGCTCCGAAGCCGCCCCTACATATCAAACATCATTTGCCATTCAACCGGCCTGCGTGCCTCGCGCCTTCGCCTGTACCCCGACGAGTTCTTCCGTCTTCCCATCATCCAGCCACCCATTGAGGAACAATGGCGGATAGTCCGAGCGATTCAAACCGAAACCGCAGTCTTGGATGCCAGTCTTGGCAGTCTCGAACGCGAAATCGCCCTTCTCCGCGAATACCGCACGCGCCTGGTCGCCGATGTGGTGACGGGCAAACTGGATGTGCGGGAAGCAGCGGAACGACTGCCCGAGGAAACCACGATGGATGCCGTGGAAGACGGCTTGGACATGGATCCCGAGGTTGCCGACGAGGAGGCCGTCGCATGACCACCGACATCAGTGAAAAGGGCCTGGAAACCCTGATCATGCGCCACATGACCGGCACGGACGGGCTTGCCGTCGGCACCGGTCTCGCGGCTGCCGACCCAGCAGCGGCGTATGGGGCGGGAACCGGCTACCTTGCTGGCTGCGCACAGGACTACGACCGGGCGCACGCGCTGGACGTGGCGCAGCTCTTCGCCTTTCTGCAGGCGACCCAGCCGGTGGCTTTCAAGAAGCTGGGGATGGAAGACTACGCCGACGCGCGGGACATCAAGCGGCTCAAGTTCCTGGCGCGGCTCTCTTCGGAGGTCGGCAAGCGCGGCGTCATCGACGTGCTGCGCCGGGGCGTGGACGACGGCCCGGTGCACTTCGACCTCTTCTTCGGCACACCCTCGCCGGGCAACGAGACGTCGGCGGCGCTGCACGCACAGAACCGCTTCGCCATCACACGGCAACTGGCCTACAGCCGCGACGAGACCCGGCGCGCGCTGGATCTGTGCCTCTTCATCAACGGCCTGCCCATCGCCACCTTCGAATTGAAGAACAGCCTGACCAAGCAGACTGTGGAGGACGCGGTGGAGCAGTACCGGCGGGACCGGGACCAACGCGAGCCGCTCTTCGGCTTCGGCCGGTGCGCGGTGCATTTCGCGGTGGACGACGGCGAGGTGCGGATGTGCACGGCGCTCCAGGGCAAGGCGTCGTGGTTCCTGCCGTTCAACAGGGGCTGGAACGACGGCGCGGGCAATCCGCCCAACCCGCACGGACTGAAGACGGACTACCTCTGGAAGGAAATCCTGACCCCGGCGGGGCTGACCAACATCCTGGAGAACTACGCGCAGATCGTCGAGACACGGGACAAGAAGACGGGGAAAAAGAAGCGCGTGCAGGTGTTTCCCCGCTACCACCAGCTCGACGTGGTGCGCAAGGCGCTGGCGCACGTGCACAAGCACGGCGCGGGCAAGCGCTACCTCATCCAGCACTCGGCGGGCAGCGGCAAGTCGAACTCCATCGCCTGGCTCGCGCACCAGCTCATCGGGCTGCGGAGGGACGATGCGGGAGTCTTCGACTCGATCATCGTCGTCACCGACCGGCGCATCCTCGACAAGCAGATCTC
>CAIUWO010000793.1 GCA_903902895.1 Candidatus Hydrogenedentota bacterium
CAGGTAATCTACGACACCTCCGGCGAGCCCATCCGCTTCAACCAGACCAGCAAGGAAAACCTGAACTGGAAGGACAACTCCTTGGGCGTCAGCCCAGGCGATCCGGCGTTTCCCGTCGCCGCCGTCGTAAAGGCCGGTCCTGAACCGGGACATCAGCGGTAGGAATATCCCGGCTAGTCCAGCACACAGTCCCACTTGGTGACCTGGCAGCTTTCCACCGTGTACTGGTGGAATTCGATACGGACCCCATTGGGGTCCGTGGTCCACGCTTGCCAGCTATGGTCGCCGCCGAGCGTCTTTTCCGTGATTTCGCAGCCCATGGAAGTAAGATGACCGATAAGCCCGTCGAGGTCGCCTGTTTCAAAGCAGAGATGGCTGATGGGGCTTTTGGCCCGGCGGTCGATCTCGTCCTGCTGAAAGGCCTCGATGAAGGTGCCGTCGGGCACGCGCAGATAAAAGCCGACCCGCGCGCCGTCGCGGAGGAAGTCAAAGTGCCTCGCACAGCCCAACCCCGCGCAGTAGAACGCCTCCGTGGCCGCCAGGTCCAGCGCGCCTATGCAGACATGCGCCAGTCCTCTGATCATATCCACAAACTCCTTAACCGGGTTCCCTTGGGCGGTCCGGAAATGCCAAAAATGGATATCTCACCAGTCATTGCGAGGAGGGCATCAGCCCGACGCGGCAATCTCTTGAAACGATGGCCCTTGCCGCACGGCGCACGGCGAGAAAGAGATTGCTTCGCTTTGCTCGCAATGACGGCATGTCTTGCCGCTGCGTCGGCCAAGTCCATCGTCTATCTAGTCCTGGATACAGCGGGCCAGAAAAGTCACTTCCGGCTTGCGAGCGTGGAGCCTTTCTCCTGGAACAGTTTGTCCTTTGCCTGCAGCCAGACCAGCCCCTCATCGAGAATTTGAAGGACGATCTTCGCCTGGGTCTTGTCCAGCCCGGGATGGTCGCAGGGATACCAGCGGATTTCCTTCGGTTCGCCCAGGTACTTGTAAAGCTCTTTTCCGGCGTCGGGGGAGACGAGCGTGTCAATGGACCCGTTCTGCATGAGCACCGGCGTGCCCTTCGTGCCGGACACCCAGTTCATCGGATCGGCGGGCTTCATGATGAAAGCAACGATTTGCTTGCCAAACCAGTGCAGGATGGGCTGGTTCACGCCGTTCTTGATGAGCGGCGCATCGAGCAGCACGCGGATGTTCGCGCCGCCCACCACAAGGTCAGCCGCCTTGATGCGCTTGTCGAACGCGGTCAGCGAGCTGCCCGTGATGGCGCCGTAGCTCGCGCCAATCAGGTAGATGCGCTCCGGGTCGATGTCGGGATGGGTCTGGAGGTAGTCAATGAGGCGGCGGCCGTCGTTGATGGTTTTCCAGGGCCGCTGCCGGAAGGCGATGGCCTGCTGCAGCGCTCCGCCTTTGATTTTGCGCTCGCCCTGCATGGACTGGTCGAAACAGGCCATGGCGAACCCGCCCTCGTTGAAGGGGGTGCAGATTTCCTCGATAAAGCCCTTGCTCTGGCCGATGCCGTGCAGAAAGACGATGGCGGGCACTTTGCCCGTACGCTTTGCCGGCAGGGTCAGAATCACGGGCATGCGCTCGTTCTTGCGGGTCTGCATCGAAAAGACGACCTTTTCAAAACGCCGATGGCGCTCGATGCCGAAAAAGTCGCCCGTGTCTTCCACCACGGCGGTTTCGGACACCTTCGCGTCGAACGGCAGTTTCGGGTCATAGTCGTTGAAATAGGTCTTGTCGGCCGAAAGCTTGGCGATAAGGAGGAGGACGAAAATGCCCGCCAGTATGCAACCGATGATCTTGAGTGCTTTCTTCATGGAACTACTCCTTGGCGGGTTGTTCGCAAAATCCCTGAATTCTGACTCCTGAATTCAGGGGTTGGCACCCCATTTTACATCAATGCGTTGCTGAAATGCCTTTTCGCGCGGGTTTGCCTGGTTCTCAGCCGATCAGTACCCGCCCGCCTGTCCCGTTGACGCTCCCAGCCATGCCGCGATGGAGAGCAGGGATGTCTGCGACGACATCCCCAGCACGGAAAGCGCCGCCAGAGCCGCGCAGTTGACGGCAACCGTGGTCCAGAAGGTTGTTCTGAACTCCGCCTTCTGCGTCTTGTGCCGGTAGCGTTGCTGGGCCATTAAAGCACCGGGCCAGCCGCCGAGCAGGGACAGCAAATGCAGCCGCTTTTCCGGAATCCTCCACGCCCCGCGCTCGGCCTTGAGTTTGTCGCTTTCATACAGGGAAAAGGACAGCAGACTGGCCACGATATAGACCAGGGGCACCATGGGATGCACCCGTCCGGCAATCATCAGCACCACCACGCCCGCAAGGAACAGCAGGGCAGCCCAACTCATGCGGGATTCTGCCTCGA
This sequence comes from Candidatus Hydrogenedentota bacterium, assembly GCA_903902895.1. Classification (GTDB taxonomy): domain Bacteria; phylum Hydrogenedentota; class Hydrogenedentia; order Hydrogenedentales; family CAITNO01; genus CAITNO01. The sequence goes on from CAIUWO010000793.1 coordinate 2,383, forward strand.
CCAGCCCAATCCGGTTCAGCGCGCCCATGGCCTGGTCCAGTGCGGTTATGGGCGAAATGTCGACCGCCTTGTCCCCCCGGTCCGCTTTCACCGTTTCGAAGCGGCACTCCTGACCCACCTGGGGGCGCCCCCTGCGCTGCGGATAATTGGAGACGTGAAAGAACACCCTGCGGCCGCCATCCTCAGGCAGAATGAAGCCGAAGCCTCTCTCGTCATTCCACTCAACCACCTTGCCGTTGCGCATGCCCCACACCCCTCACATCAGCGCGGTGCTGAAATACCGCTCCGCCCGGTCTGGCAGCACCGACGCGATGTTGCCGCCGAACCGCTTGGCCAACTGGCGCGCCGCCCACACGTTCGCGCCAGAAGAAATGCCCACCAGCAGACCGTGGTCGCGGCCTAATTGGCGGGTCGTTTCGATCGCGTCCTCGTCGGTCACCTCGACCACGTCGTCGATCATCGACACGTCCAGAATGGCCGGAATGAACCCGTCGCCGATGCCCTGGATTTGGTGCAGGCCGGGCTCGTGGCCGAGCAGCGCCGCGACGTTCTTGGGCTCCACCGCCACGATCTTGACGCCCGGCTTGTGCTCCTTGAGAAAGCGGCCCACGCCCTGGAGCGTGCCGCCGCTGCCCACGCCGGCGATGAAACAGTCGATGTCCCCGCCCATCTGGCGCCACAACTCCCGCGCCGTCTGCTCATAATGGACGCGCGGGTTATCCGGGTTTTCAAACTGCTGCGGCACGTACACGTTTGGGTCCTCGTCGCGCATCCGGTTCACGAGCGCGACCGCGCCGGCGATGCTTTCCCCGGCGGGGGTGAGCACAAGTTCGGCGCCCATGGCGAGAATAAGCTTCTTGCGCTCCTCGCTCATGTTCTCCGGCATGACGATGCGCACCCGGTAGCCCTTCAAGCGGCCCACCAGCGCCACGCCGATGCCCGTGTTGCCCGAGGTGGGCTCGACAATCATGGAGCCCGGCTTGAGCAGGCCTTTTGCCTCGGCGCCCTCAATCATGGACAGTGCCACCCGGTCTTTGATGCTGCCGCCGGGGTTGAGAAACTCCGCCTTGACGAAAATGGGCTCTTTCTTGAGCCGGATAAGCGGTGTGTTGCCGATAAGTTCAAGAATATTGTCGGTAAGCATGGCATGCCCTTGCGTGCGTTGTCCCGAAACATGCGGACAGACCACTGTCCCTGACCGACACTACTGTATCACCGTGCCCGCCTCACTTCTACCCGGTGGTCCTCCGCCTTGCCGATGGGCCCGGCACTGGCCCATAATGCGGACGCAGGGTTTTCGGATGCCCAAAGCAATGGAGCGCAGGAACATCATGAAACGCCGCGAATTTCTGGCCGGGATGGGAGCCGCCTCGATGGCTGCGGCATGGGCCGGTGGCACGCACGCATGGGCCGCACAGAAAGAGACGAACACGAACCGGGAGAATGTGGCCCGGCGCAACCAAAACCGGTCCACCGTCGCCTGCTGCAACGGCGTGGTCTGCACCAGCCAGCCGCTGGCGAGCATGGCGGGGCTGGCCATTTTGCAGGCGGGCGGCAATGCGGTGGATGCGGCAATCTGCGCCAACGCCATGCTGGGTGTGGTGGAGCCCATGAATTGCGGGCCCGGCGGCGACCTGTTTGCCATCCTTTGGGTCGAGAAGGAGCAGAAGCTGTTCGGCCTCAACGCCAGCGGGCGCGCGCCTTATGAATGGGATCTTGACAAGGCGAAGGCGCTGAGCCTGAACGCCATTCCGGGGAACAGTCCGCATGCGTGGAACGTGCCCGGCTGCGTGGGCGGCTGGGCCGCGCTGCTGGAACGTTTCGGGACCATGAAACCCGCCACGCTGCTGGAGGCGCCCATCCGCTATGCCCGCGAGGGGTTCCCCGTGTCGTCCATCATCGCCGACGACTGGCAATTCGAGGCGTCCAAGTTCCCCACGCTTGCGGCAATCTTTGCCCCGGACGGGCGCACGCCGCGCTACGGCGAGATGTTCCAGAACCCCGACATCGCGGCCTTCTACGAAACCCTGTCACGTGACGGGCTGCGCGCGTTTTACGAGGGCGAGCCCGCCGAACGCATGGTGAAGTTTTCGGAGGCCAACGGCGGCCACTTTACGCTGCGCGACTTTAAGGAGCACCAGGCGACCTGGGTTGATCCCGTCAGCACCGGCTACCGCGGTTATGACGTCTGGGAGATTCCGCCCAACGGCCAGGGCATCAGCGTGCTGCAAATCCTCAACATGCTGGAGACCTTCGACATCGGTTCCATGACGCCCAATTCGGCGGAGCAACTGCACCTGTTTATCGAGGCGAAGAAGCTCGCGTGGGAGGACCGCGCCGTCTACTATGCCGACATGGACTTCGCCGAGGTGCCGCTGCAGCAGCTCATTTCTAAGGAGTACGGCCAGAAGCGCGCGAAATTGATCGACCCCAGGCGCGCCGCCGCGCGCGTGGCCCCCGGCGACCCGACGGGGAAGGACACCATCTACCTCACCGCCGCAGACAGGGACGGCAACATGGTGTCGCTCATTCAGAGCATCTATCACGGCTGGGGCTCGCATTTCGTGCCGGACAGACTCGGCTTCGCGCTGCAGAACCGGGGCATGTCATTCAGCCTTGACCCCAACCACCGCAATAAACTCGAGCCGCACAAGCGGCCCTTCCACACCATCATCCCCGCCTTCGTCACCCGCGACAAGCGTCCCGTCTTTTCCTTCGGCGTGATGGGCGGTGATTTTCAGCCGCAGGGCCACACGCAGGTGCTCATGAACCTGATCGATTTCGGCATGTCGCCCCAGCAGGCGGGCGAACAGCCGCGGGTCGAGCATTCCGGCGGGTCCACGCCGCAGGGCCACAAATCCGATGGTCCGGGCGTGGTCACCTGCGAACCGCTCATCCCCGAGGAAACCCGCGCCAAACTGGCCGATATGGGACACACCGTCAAGAAGAACACCGACACCTTCGGTGGTTACCAGGGTATCTGGCGGGAAGAAGAACCGCGCCGCTACTTCGGCGGCTCCGACCCCCGCAAGGATGGCTGCGCGATGGGCTATTGAGCCGCAGCAAAGCGTTGCGAGGTTGCCCGCACGTTCTGGATTCGCTCTATGTTAAGCCTTTCTTATTCAGCCCGCTTTAGCGGGCTCCTCTTTGCCCCCGGCTTCAGCCGGGGGCAGACAGTGCAAACAGATGCAGCAGCGCGCTTTAGCGTGCCTATTGCGGGCTTCAGCCCCTGTGAGCATTTGGGCGAACATCCGGAATCCTGGGGTTTCTGAACCGGGGAGAAGCGCGCTAAAGCGTGCTGCGCCCAACTTGGGAACAATGCCTTCCCCCCAGTTGAAACTGGGGGCAAAGAGGAGCCGACTGAAGCCGGCTAATAGTACGGGCTTGGGTGGCTAGTCTTCGCCCCCTGAAACCGCGCATGTAACCTCCTTACTTCACCGAATCCGGTTTGGTCCCGAGACCGTGATTAACTGCTCGGAACGTGTTAGACGGGCGATCCCGCCTGTCGTCCCAGGTCGCTGCTTCAGGATTGACAGCCGAGGGCGGCTGTCCTACAATCCAGGGGCGATGCTTTTGATCAAATCCCGCCGGGCCCCGAGGCCGTGACTGACTCGCAACAGCGAAAGGGGAACCGACCATTGAATGCCAAGTGTCCCAGTTCTATGCATGGGCCCGCTTTCACGCTACTGTGTATCGCCTTTCTGGCCGTCCCGGTCCTTGGCTGCGCTGCCGCGCAATCGGAAACGCTACGTTTTCACAACGGCGCGATGTCGGGGGAACTGGACCCTGCGAAATGCGAACTGGCCCTGGCC
>CAIUWO010000794.1 GCA_903902895.1 Candidatus Hydrogenedentota bacterium
GGGGTGGAGGGGTTCCGCTGCGTGGTGGGCGACAACGAGAAGTGGGAAAATGAACACGGCGCCGGATACAACGGCGTGTTCCTTATGGAAACGCCGGGCATGGCGGCCACGCCCTTTGTGCCGGCCTACGCCGGGCTGAACCTGGAGCATTACTTCGACCTGGGTTCCCCGAGCGGGGAGGACAAAATCATCTTCGAGCCCCGCCGCAACCCCATGGTGTTTAGCCTTCCGGAGGCGCATTCGGCGGAGCTTTACCAGCCGCCCACCCCGCATTACGGTGTGGAAAGCTGGACCCGCTTTGAAGTGAAGTCGCCGGGGCGGTTGGACATGCGGTTTCGCTGCGTGCCACACAAGCCGGGCCTGGAGGGAGGCGTGCTGGGCGTGTTCTGGGCGTCCTACATCAACGCGCCCATGGACAAGAGCATCTATTTCCTCGCGGCCGGTTCCTCGCTGGACAAACCGGTCTGGGAGCAGTATGCCACGCAGAAACACAACCGGGACAGCACGGTGCTTGGTGAAAGTGACACGCGAGACCTGACATTCAGGGCGGAAAAGGGCACCCTATACAACAACCTCTCTGCGCTTCGCTACAGCGTGCCGTTCTTTTACGGCAAGCACGGCGACCAGGTCCTGATCTACATCTTTGAGCCGGCCGCGCTCATCCGCTTTTCCCACTCTCCCTCGGGCGGCGGCCCCAACCCCGCCAAGGATGGGTTCAACCCCGCATGGGACTTTCAGTACCTCATCCCCGGCTATGAGACCGGGAAAGAATACGGTTTCCGCATGCGGCTGGTCTGCAAGCCATGGAAAGACCGCGCCGACATCCTCGCGGAAGTGCGGGCCTGTCTGCGGGAGATGGAGAACGGCGACCGGTAGAACAACGGAGGCCGACAAGATTCCATAAACCGTTACCGCCGAGTTCTTAAGTCCCCCTTCGAAGGGGGTGGCCCGAAGGGCCGGGGCTTGTCCGCCTCTGGCGGGGATGTAGACTGTCGCGCCATAGCCCGACCACACCATCTGTCCTCGCTGTCTTTGAAGGGGCCAGTCGCGAGGCGGGGGATGTTGTTCCACGGTTTTGGCCGGTGCTTTACATCCCCCGGTCGGCTTTCGCCGACCACCCCCCTCAAGGGGGAACCCAAGACCGCCCCTCCGTATCAGAAGAATCCACCCTTCCCTTGCGCCGCCGGCCTGGAAGGGGATACCATTCTGTTTTGTTTCCCCTTCGTAGCGCATGTTGCGCGAGGAATTACCCCCATGACTCCCGAATCCTCCGGCCCGCGGCTGCATGACCGCATCGTCATCCGCGGCGCCCGCGAACATAATCTGAAGAATGTGAGTCTTGAACTGCCCCGCGACCGGCTGATCGTCATCACCGGCCTGAGCGGGTCGGGCAAGTCGAGTCTTGCCTTCGACACCATCTACGCCGAGGGCCAGCGACGCTATGTGGAAAGCCTGTCGGCCTATGCCCGCCAGTTCCTGGACCAGATGGACAAGCCCGATGTGGACTATATCGGCGGGCTGAGCCCGGCCATATCGATTGAGCAGAAAACGACGCACCGCAACCCGCGCTCCACCGTGGGCACGGTCACGGAGATATACGACTACCTGCGCCTGCTGTACGCGCGGGTCGGCGACCCCTTCTGCTGGCAGTGCGGCAAGCCCATCGAGTCGCAGACGCCGCAGAGCATCGTCGACTCCTCGATGGCGCTTCCCCAGGGGACCAAACTGCAGCTGCTCGCCCCGCTCGTGCGCCAGCGCAAGGGCACCTACCAGAAGGTCTTCGAGGATGTGAAACGGCAGGGCTACGTGCGCGTGCGCGTGGACGGCAAGTTCTGCCAGGTGGATGACCCGATCGACCTCGAACGCTACGTCAAGCACGACATCGACGTGGTGGTCGACCGCCTGGTCATCAAGGACGGCGTCCAACCGCGCCTGACCGATTCGGTGGAAACCTGCCTGCGCCTGGGCAAGGGGCTGATCCGGCTCTGGATAGAAGAGCCGGGCAAGCCGGCCCGCGAGAGTCTTCAGAGCGAAAAGCTCGCCTGCCTCGACTGCGGCGTGGTCTTCGAGGAACTCGAACCGCGCAGTTTCTCTTTCAACAACCCGCACGGTGCCTGTCCCAAATGCACCGGGCTGGGCAATGTGATGGAAATTGACCCCGACTTGGTCGTGCCCGAAACCGGCATCGGCATCGGCGACGGCGCGGTGCGCCCCTGGAGCATGCGCCGTGTGCTCGACGGCATGTACCGCAAGGCGCTCAACTCGGTGTGCCACCACTACAAGCAAGACCCGCACCAGCCTTGGCGGCTGCTGCCGGACTGGTTCCGCCAAATCGTGCTCTACGGGTCCGGCGAGGACGAGGTCGACTTTTCCTACTCCAACGAGCAGCGCACCTACGAGATTACCCGCACTTTTGAGGGCGTCATACCGAACCTCGAACGCCGCTACCGCGAAACCGATTCGGCCGCCGCGCGGGAAATGATCGACGAGTTCATGGCCTCCCGCGTCTGCCCGGTCTGCAAGGGCGCGCGGCTGCGGCCCGAAGCCCGCGCCGTGCGCGTGGCCGACAAAACGATTCTCGACGTGGTCTCCATGGCCATCGCCGACGCCTCCGCGTTCTTCCAGGGCATGAAACTGTCCAAGACCAAGGCCGCCATTGCCGAACGGATCATCAAGGAAATCCGCGAAAGGCTGGGCTTCCTGCACAGCGTCGGACTGGGCTATCTCACGCTGGAACGCCACGCCGGGTCGCTGTCGGGCGGCGAATCGCAGCGCATCCGCCTCGCCACGCAGATAGGCTCCGGGCTGGTCGGCGTGCTCTACATCCTCGACGAGCCCAGCATCGGCCTGCACCAGCGCGACAACGCGCGGCTGCTCGCCACGCTGGAGCGGCTGCGCGACCTGGGCAACACGGTCATCGTGGTCGAGCACGACGAGGACACCATACGCGCGGCGGACTGGGTGATTGATTTGGGTCCGGGCGCGGGTGTACACGGCGGCGAGATCGTCGCGGCGGGAACGCCCGCGGACATTGTGAAGAACGAGAAGTCGCTCACCGGCCAGTATCTGTCCGGCAAACTCGAAATAGCCGTGCCGCCGCAGCGGCGCAAGGGCAACGGCGCGCGGATTACGGTGCGCGGCGCGCGCCACAACAACCTGCGCGGCGTCAACGTCGAGTTCCCGCTCGGCATGTTTGTCGGCGTCACCGGCGTGTCCGGCTCGGGCAAGTCGAGCCTGGTCAACGAAACGCTGTACCCTGCCGTGGCCAAACGCCTTCACGACGCCACCGTGCGCCCCGGCGCGCACGACGGCATCGACGGTCTGGAGCACATCGACAAGATCGTCGACATTGACCAGGCGCCCATCGGCCGCACGCCCCGCTCCAACCCGGCCACCTACACGGGCCTGTTCGGCCCCATCCGCGACCTGTTCTGCCGCACCGTTGAGGCGCGTTCCCGGGGTTACCTGCCCGGCCGCTTCAGCTTCAACGTCAAGGGTGGACGCTGCGAGGCCTGCGAGGGCAACGGCCTTATCACCATCGAGATGCACTTCCTGCCCGACGTGTACGTGCCCTGCGACACGTGCAATGGCGCGCGATACAACCGCGACACGCTCGAAGTCCGCTACAAGGGCAAGAACATCGCCGAGGTGCTCGGCATGACCGTCGAGGACGGATGCGAGTTCTTCCGCAACATCCCCCCCGTTGCCGCCAAACTGCTGACCCTGCGCGATGTGGGCCTTGGCTACATCCGCCTCGGCCAGGCCGCGACCACGCTCTCCGGCGGCGAGGCCCAGCGCGTCAAGCTCGCCACAGAACTGTCGCGCCGCCAGACCGGCCGCACGCTCTACATCCTGGACGAGCCCACCACGGGCCTGCACGCCGCCGACGTGGACAAACTGCTCGGCGTGCTGCACCGCCTCGTCGACTACGGCAACACGGTCATCGTCATCGAGCATAATTTGGATGTCATCAAGACGGCTGACTGGCTCATCGACCTCGGCCCGGAGGGCGGCGACCAGGGCGGAAAAGTCATCGCCGAGGGCACCCCCGAGGGCCTCTGCCGCATCGGCAAGTCCTACACGGGCCAGTTCCTCAAATCCAAACTGCCCACCCCCCCCGTGGAACCGGCCATCAGGACGAAGAAGAAAGCGGCAACCAAAAAATAGGTTCCTCCCCCCCACCCGCGGACGCACTCACGGTCTTTGTGGTGCTCTGGCCGGAACAAGGCCATCGCCGCCAAAAAAACTCCGCAAGTTGCAACCATCAGGCCTGTTGGATGCCGGTCCTTCTGTGTTCTGGGAATGAAATTTGGGAAGTCGGTTGCGCCACCGGGGGTGGGCGTGCCACACTTGTTGTGCCGGCCGGGAACGATCCCGGTTTCGGCGCGTGTTATACCGGGGCAGGCGGAAAAGCAGGAAGAGCGCGGTGGCTTCACAGCTCAAAATGATGGTCAGGAACGGCTGGCGGGTGGCCCATGTGGTCATGACCCGCCAGTTGGGCCTTGCCCCGCGCTATCTGCCTGTCCTCCTTATGTTTATCACGGACAAGTGCAATCTGCGCTGCAAGATGTGCGGGGTGTGCGACCTGGAGCGGGGTCACAGCCAGGAGAAGGAACTGTCCACCGAGGAATGGTTCGCCGTCATCGACGCGGCTGAACGGCTCGGCACCACGCTGGTTTCGATCAGCGGCGGCGAGCCCATGCTGCGGGCCGACCTGTATGACATGATCCGCCACGCGCGCGGCAAGGGGATGACGGTGCACATGTGCACCAACGGCACGCTGATGAACGCCGACAAGGCGCGCAAACTGCGCGACGCGGGCGTGTCCACCGTCTCAATCTCGGTGGACAGCCCCCGCGGCGAGGTGCACGAGCACCTGCGGGGCAAGGGCACCTTCGAGCCCTCGCTGGCGGCGATCCGGCTGCTGCGCGAGACGGCGCCGGAGATCCGGGTCGGCATCAACTACCTCATCACGCGCCAGAACTTCCGGAACATGTCCGAAATGGTGGCGTTTGCCGAATCGCTCGGCGTGCACCAGATCAAGTTCGCCCCCATCCACACCAACCTGCTGCACCGGCTCAAGGACATTGACCAGTACGCCGACCTGCTGTTCACCCCGGAGGATTTGCGCGAACTGGAGGAGCAGGTGAAACTGCTGAGCAACGCCTGCGCCAAGAGCAGCCTGCTCACCACGTCAACCGCCTTCTTCTCGGGCATCGCCGACCTGTACAGCGCGCCCCATGCCTTCCGCTGCTACGCGGGCTGGGCGGCCATAGCGGTCGGGCCGACCGGCTCGGTGACCCCCTGCGCGGACATGGACGGCAGCCTGTCAGTGCGGCGGCGGCCGCTTGACGAAATCTGGCGCAGCCCCGAGTTTCACGCGCAGCGCAAACGCGTGCAGACCTGCAAGAGCGACTGCTGGGACACGACGAACACCGAGTTGAGCCTGCGGCTGCGGCCGACGGCGCTGGTTGGCGGGTTCCTGCAGAACTGGCGCGACATGAGATTCTACTTCGGCGGAAAGAAATAACCATGTGGCTCATCCCCAGGCGATGGCCCGACACCGCGTCGGGCGAACTGCGGCTGCTCCGCGCGGCGTGCGAGGACCCCGGCACGGCGGCATCAACGCTGACCGGCCAGTGGGA
>CAIUWO010000795.1 GCA_903902895.1 Candidatus Hydrogenedentota bacterium
AGAGATTGCCGCGTCGGGCTAAAGCCCTCCTCGCAATGACGATAAGAACCTGTCTTCCCTCTTCGTGTTCTTCGCGTTTCCGCCCATGGCCAGAGGGCGGCAGCACCAGCGCGTATCGGAAACGGGTGCCTGTACCCGAGTCACTAGAGATTGCCGCGTCGGGCTAAAGCCCTCCTCGCAATGACGATAAGAACCTGTCTCCCCTCTTCGTATTCTTCGTGCCTTCGTGGTTCCAATCGCACATAAGAATAGCGGCCCGCGGCGAAGTTCGCCGCGGGCCGCGCTGTCAGTACTTATGCTCCGTTCAGGGAACGATGACGTCGTAGCCGAGGTATTTCTCGAAGGCTTCGCGCACGGGGGCGATCACATGGCCGGGGGTGACGGCCGTGTGGTGGCGGTGTCCGCCGTAGCCGATTTCGAGCAGGATGTCCTGCAGGCGCGGGATCTCGGCGACGCCGGCGCAGCCGAAGAAGTCCTTCGGGATGCGGTCCTTGGTGAAGCGGCCCTCGCCGAGGTAGAACTTGAGCTTGCCCTCGGAGGTGGTCAGGTTGCCGAAGCTGATCGGGTTGGGCGCGATGCGGCCCGTGTTGCAGCCGTGGGAGCAGTTCTTGCCGACGGCGTTGGCGAGGATGAGGTGGTCCGTCACCTGGCCCTTGGCCGTCATGAGGCTCTGCGGCACGGGCCCGCAGTGGAACAGGATGCACTTGTTCTCGTCGTCGCCGTAGTTGTTGTTCCAGTCGAGGCAGGTGGTGGCCACGCCGGACGCGGCGCCGAGCGCGCGCATGGTGACGGCCGTGCCGATGTCCACCTCGCAGGCGGCGTAGAGACCGCGGTCGTTCATCTCGCTGAGCAGCACGCAGGGGGAGATGTGGAGCTGCTGCTGCATCTCAACCCAGCAGCGCAGGGCGAGCGCGTCAAGCTTGAGCTCGTCCACAATGCCGTCGAGCACGACGCCGAGGGCGACAATCTTCTCGATGGCCTCCTTGGGCACGCCGTCCCAGCAGGTATAGTCGGCCAGGCGCTTGGCCTTGGCCTTGGCGGCCGCGTCGGACATTTTGACGGCGCGCATGCGGGCGAACACCTCGGACAGGTCCATGGTCTCCATGGTGATTCCGTGGCGCTGCAGCGCGAGCTCGTCGATGCGGACCGTCTTGAACGCCGAGGTGCGGGCGCCGATGGCGCCGACGACCATGCGGCGCATGGCCTTGACCACGCGGCACAGCTTGTCAAAATAGTCGATGTTCGCGGCGAAGGCCGGGCTCGACGGGGCGACGGTGTGCGGCTTGAGCGCGGTGAACTTGAGCCCGTACTGGCAGAAGACGTCCATGACGGAGAACTTGCCGCAGAAGGCGTCGCGGCGCAGTTCGGGGCGCATCTTGGTCATCTCGTCCGGATAGGCCTGGATGAGAATGGGCACGCCCGCGTCGGCCAACGCCGCGATGGCGCCGGTCTCGTCGCCGAAATTGGGCAGGCACAGGACCACGCCGTCAAACTTGCCTTGGTTCTCGCGCAGGAAGTTGGCGTAGATCTGGCCCTCGGCCGGGGTTTCAATCGCGCCGTTGCGCGTGAGCGCCGCGTCCAGCGCGATGGTCTTGTGGCCCAATGCCTTCAGCGTCGCGGTCATTTCCTTGCGCGCCCCGGCATGGAGCGACGCCGGGAAGAAACCCCGGTTGCCGAAGAACAGTGCAAAGGTGCTCTTTTCCGACATGTGCATTTTCTCCTGTTCTGTCACGCCGGGCGTGACGGGTGAATGATGTCCGCCGAACCTTCCAGTTCCAAATCCTCGCGGATGACGCGCAGCGTCTCCGCGTAAACCGCTTCCAGCGCCCGTTCCGGCGATTCCTGCAGCAGCGCCTCGTAGGGCTGGCGAATCGCCGTGGCCACGTTTATCTTGGCGACCCCGTGGCGGATGGAGTCGATGATGTACTCCTTGCGGATGCCCGTGCCGCCGTGCAGCACGATGGTGATGTTGATCGCCTCCCGTATCGCGTCGAGCCGCTCGAGGCTCAGCCGGGCCTGCACCTTCTTTTCGGTGCGCTTCTCGGAAATGACCCCGTGCACGCTGCCGATGGCCACGGACAGCCAGTCCACCCCCGTCTCCTGCACGAAACGTCGCGCCTCCTCCGGGTCCGTGAAACCGCGGCCCGAGGCGAACAGCTCCTCGTAGGGCGGCATGGGGCCCGACTCGTGGCCCAGCACGGCGCCCAGTTCCGCCTCGACCGCCACGCCTTTGGCGTGCGCCATGTCAACGATGCGCTTCGTGGCGGCGATGTTCTCCTCCAGCGGCAGGCGCGACGCGTCGACCATGACCGAGTCATAGCCCAACCCCACGGCCTCCCCGATATCGCCCACGTAGTCCACGGTCAGGTGGTCCTCGTCGATCACGGGCACATGGTCCAGGTGCAGGCGCGTGAAGTCTTCATCCTTGACCTTCTGGTATTCGTCAAAGATGGGTCCGATGCCGCCCGAAGAGAATTTGGTCCACTCCAGCCGCGCCACCATGATGAGCCCGAAACAGCGGGCGTCGCGCAGCGCGCGCACCACCGGCGCCATCATGGGCAGATAGGGGATGTTGAATCCGGGTATGGCCGTCCGCGCGCGCCAGGCGCGCAGCATCAGTTCAGACATCCGGGGAGGCATAGAATTCATGCAAAGGTTTCCTTGACCGAAAAAAGACTTGACCGAAAGCCCGCACATTTTGCGCCGTCTCCCCCCCGGCACGCAAATGCGCGGCAATTACGGGGGGACTCAGGCCTCATCGCCGCCGCAGGCGCCGCCTCCGCCCCGGTGGTCGATAAAGCAGCAGCCGGGGCACATCGCGAAGAGCCGCCTCTGGCAGGCCTGCCGGAAGCCGCGCATGGCCGCGTTGTTCCACAGTTGGGCCAGGGACTGCTCGCGCACGTTGCCCACCCTCGCAATCCAGCAGGGATAGGCGTCGCCCGTGCGCCCGACAAAGAGCGTGTTCCACGCGTTGCGGCATTCGTAGTCCCGCAGATCGATGTTCGTGTCGTAATAGCGGATGAGGTCGGCCCGGGGCATGCGCGGCAGGCGCAGGTCGATGCCCGCCGCGCGCGCGGCCGTCTCCGTCCTGTCCAGCGCCCCGGCGAGCGCCGCCGGGTCGACGCGGGGCCATTGAATCTGGTCCGCGCGAAACGAGGCCGGGTCCGCCTCGCCCAGGCCGGGCAGTTCGTGCATGCGCGACTCGGTGACCAGGTTGAGCACCTCGCCGCCCGCGTCGGCCACCACCTTCGGCATCTGGTCCAGCACGTGCACGTTGTCCTTCTGGATGACGGTGGTCACGTGAATCATGGGGCATCGCTTGCCGGCGCGGTCGCGGATGTCGCGCAGCGTGCGTATGCCCGCAATCGACCGCTCGAAGGCGCCCTGCATGTGCCGGATTTCGTCGTGCAGGCCGCCCGGCGCCTCCAGCGACGTGCCGATGAAGTTCAGTCCCATGCCGCCGAAGCGCGCCGGCGCCAGCGCCACCACCCGCTCGGCCCGGTCCTGCGGCATCATGGTCGTGTTTGAGATGAAATGCGTGCGCGCCCGGCGCGAGGCGTGCTCCAGCAGTTCCATGAAGTCCTGGCGGATGAACGGCTCGCCGCCCGTGAAGGTGACAAAGCGGAAGCGGCCCACCTGGTCGATGATCCGGTGCCATTCGTCGGTGGTCAGTTCCCCTTCGGCCTGGTTGTGGACGGGGGTGTTTTCCAGCCAGTCAATGTACTGGCACATGCGGCAGCGCAGATTGCAGCGGCGGGTCACCTCAAACAGGTAGTGCCACGCGGGGAAGGCGTATCCCGACCGGAAATACCGGTACGGCACCGTGCTGTAGAGGCGCTGCAGCGACTCATAGAGGCGGGAGGCGTTAAACCATTGCTTGTCGGCGCTGTCGGACATGGGCACTCCTGGCGGAAGGGGGCCGCCGTCTCTATTCTACCGTCCCGCGCGGCCAAAAGCACCCCGCAAGCGCCTTTTCCGCCCGTTCGCGTGGAGGAATGCGCGGTTCAATCGAGCCTGAAGAGTTCCCGGGCGTTCTCCCGGAGGATGCGCGCGGCAAGCCATTTGGCCTCCGTCCCGCTGAGATAGCCCTGCGCCATTTTCGCGCCGAGCACGTCGCAGGCAATGAGGCGGGCGCGGTTGCAGTGGCCGTGGGCGCCTTCGGCATAGTTGGAGTCGCCGCCCACGGCGAAGATTTTGTTGGCCGGGATGGTCTCGATCCACTCGTCCAGCGTGCGCGCGGCGAAGGCGGGCGACACGGCGGGCATCCAGCACAGGTCGGCGTACACGTTGGGGAAGTTCTTCGCCAGCGCCGCCACCGCGCCCGCCCAGGGATAGCCCGCATGGAACAGGACAAAGCGCGCGTCGGGATGGTCGAGGAACAGGTCGGTCAGCAGCGTGGGCCTGGAATGCTCCAGGTGGTTGCCGTTGCCCTCCTGCAGGCCCGTGTGAATCTGCACCGGCAGGCCGCGCTCGGCCGCGAGCCCCACCAGCCGACGTGTCATGAAATCCTGCAGCGGCTTGAGGTCTTCAAAGGCGAGGTCGAGCCTCTGCGACAGCCACACGCGGTCAAAGGCGCGGGCGGCCTCGGCCTTGGAGCAACGGTCAAACTGCAGCGTGCGCTGGTAGGCCAGGAAAATCTTCACCGCCACGATGCCCTTTGCCGCGAACGCGTCGAGCAGCGCCTCCTGCGCGGCCATCAACTGGTCGAGCGTCTGGACGGCGTGGCCCGCCTCCTTTTCCAGGGCCTCCAAGTCGGCGCGGGTGGCGGGGGTGGCGTAGTGGTCCAGGATGGGCACGGCGCGAAACAGTTCCCGGTCCACGTCCACAGGCTGTCCCGGCCAGCGGATGACCAGCGCCTTGTCGATGCCCGCCCGCTCGCGCAGGACGGTGTGGTACCAGCCGGGCTGGCGCGCCGCCACAATGCGCCGGGACAGTGCGGCCACGGAGTCGCCGTCGATGTCGTCCGCGCCGAACAGTTCGTGCATGTATTCGATCATGGCCCGGCCATAGGCCGTGGTGCTCGCATGGGGCCACCAGGGCGCCATCAGCGCCCAGCGCTCCTCCTGGGAAAGACCGTTGTCCGGGTTGCGCATCGCCTCCAGCGAGGCCCGCGGCATTCCCGCCGACACCAGGTCGGAGGAAACGTAGTGCTCGAAGAAGTTGAAGAAGCCCAGCGTGTCGGCGCAGGCCACCGCCTCGTCGGGGATGTGCTCGTGCGTGTCGATGATGCTGAGCGAGAACACATACTCACGAAGGGCTTCACGGGACGTGGACATCAGGATGGTCTCCGGGGTTCAGGGGTCACAACCCATGATTGTAGGCCCACGGGGAAGATGGGGCAAGCGGGGCGCCGCTTGAACCCGTGGATGCCCGCCTGCGCGGGCATGACGGAGGGGTGGCTTTGCCGTGTCAGTACGTCTTGTCCTCGTCCGCGACGATCTGCTTGAAGGCCGCGTCCAACTTCTCCTTGGCGTCCGCAGCGTTGGGCAGCATGATAATGTCGCAGACGCGCAGCGAATCCATGCTGATCGTCGCCTCGCGGCCGGACATTTTCAGGTCGGCCGGGATCACGCCCTCGGGCGTGATGCGCAGCGCCGCGGCGGGATTTATCCAGGACGGAAGCTCAACAGTAATCTTCACATCCTTCTTTTCGCGCCACGGATAGGCCTGCGGGTCCACGTCGTAGTCCGTGTTGAACAGGCACAGCAGCAGCTTATCGCGCGAGGCGAGCGGGGCCACGTCGATCTTCTCCGGGGCCTTGACGGCCATCAGCGCCGGGTCGGAGGCGAGGAAATCCTGACGCAGCAGGCACATCACGCGTCCCCACATCCGCATGGC
>CAIUWO010000796.1 GCA_903902895.1 Candidatus Hydrogenedentota bacterium
TCAGCCCATCTTTGCACACAAATCGGGCTATTTTCAACAGATATACCGTTGTAATATCAACAAACACAAACAGTTACAAAAACACGGGATCACTTAGCCATGTCACCGCCTACGCGCAGGTCATGAGGGACTTTGACGACGTGAAGCTCGTCAGCGCGTGGGACGCCGACCCGGCGCGGGGCAGGGCGGTTTGCGCCGAGGCGGGCCTGAAATACACGCCGCGCCTGGAAAAGGTGCTCGACAACCCGCGCATCCAGGCCGTCATTATCGGCAGCGAGACCGCCCACCATGAAACGCACGTCATCGCCGCGGCCCGCGCGGGCAAGCACATCCTGCTGCAAAAGCCCCTGGCGCTGTCGCTGAAATCGTGCGACCGCATGGCCAAGGCCCTCGAAAAGGCCGGAGTCCGATTTGCCATGGCCTTTCAGATGCGCCACGACCCGGCCAACCAGTGCATCAAGCGGGTCATCGATTCGGGCGTGCTCGGCAACATCGCCGTGGTGCGCCGCCGCCACTGCATCGGCGTGTGCCTCGTGCCCGCCTTTGTCAACGGCCCCTCCAAATGGCACCTCAGCGCCAAAATGAACAAAGGCATGTTCGCCGACGACGCAGCCCACCCCGCCGACTGGTTTCACTGGACCTTTGGCAGGCCCGCCAGCGTCATCGCCGAAATTGGAAACGTCATCACCGACTGCGCGCCCGACGACAACGGCATCGCCGTCTACCGCTGGGCCAATGGCATGATGGGCACGCTGTTCAACAGTTCCACCGTCATGGCCGGCGAGAACACCACCGAAATCTACGGGTCCAGGGGCTGCCTCATTCAGAATTACGGCGACGCCCCCTCCTGCGCCGTGCCCCGGTGCCCCGACGGCCCGGCGGTCAAGTGGTTCCTCTACGGCGAGACTGACTGGCGCGTTGAGGACATCCCCATCCCGCCCGACCAGGGCCACCGCATCCGCGCCGTGCCCCGGCCCTGGGTGGACGCCATGCTCAACGGCGCGCCCCTGCCCGCCACCATGCAGGACGGCCGAGTGGCCGCCGAAATGGTCTTCGCCGCCTATGAGGCCGCCAAAACGGGCACGCGGGTGCGCTTTCCCTTCGGCGGATGATTTCCAACCGGGCGAAACCGGAAATTCCCGTTGCCAGTCAAAGCAACAGGTGCGTATGATTTCCAGCCGTTGAGAGGGCATGCACAGTCAACGCCCGCATCCTTGGAGGACCTGAAATGATAAAGCGCAATTTTGACCGCATTCTGCTGGCGCTGCTGCTACTGGCCGCCCTGCTGTTGGGCGTATTGCCGGCCTTTGCCGAGACCATCCCCGACCCGAACCGCCCGGTGACCATCATCGCCGACCCCAAGGTGACGCTGATTGACCAGGAGGGTGAGGGGCGCCTGTACCAGGTGGGCGAGTGGCCCGTGCTGGTGATGAAGGGAACGCCCAAGGAGATGGGCTTTCAGCACGGCCGCCTGCTGTCCAAGAAGATCGTCCACATGATGAAAGAGGGCTACATGGCCAAGGCCGTGTACGGCCGGGGCTACACGCGCGACTATGTGATGGCCCAGTCCGAGCGGATGGAGAAGAATTTCCCCGCCGCGATCACGCAGGAACTCAAGGGCATGGTGGAGGGGTTGAAGAGCGCCGGAATCGAGGACCTCGGCTATGAAGACATCCGCCTCGGCGTGACCCAGGCCGAAATCCTGCATTTCCCACCCAACGCGCCGCCGTCGTGCTCGAACTTCGCCGTCTGGGGCAAGTGGACGACCGACGGCCGCCTGCTGCACGGGCGCAACCTCGACTGGAGCATCACGGGCGGCGCGCAGCAGGATGCGGCCATCCTCGTGTGGCGGCCCAAGGGCGGCACGCCCTTCATGATGGTCGGCTGGGCCGGCGGCGTGGGCAGCGTGAGCGGCATGAACGCCAAGGGCATGACCCTCGGCGAGATGACCCTCCCCTCGCCTGACGCCACCTTTGACGGCATGCCGCTGTTCCTCCAGATGCGGCTCATGCTGCAGAACACCGGAACCATCGACGAGGCCGTCAAGTTCTTCCAGGACTGCAAGCGCACCAGCGGCTGGAACTTCATCATCGGCGACGGCAACCGCCCCGACGGACGCGCGCTGGAGACGGACGCGAAATACTGCAATGTGTTCACCCCGATGGACCCCAAGGAAACGGAACTGACCGGACACTGGGGCATGGAGCAGTGCGTGCGCCGCACCAACCACCCGGTTGACATCGACCAACTGTTCCGGCTGGCCAAGGCCTTCGGCGACGAGTTCAAACTCACGGTCACGGAAAAGGAGCAAATCCCGCTGCTCATCCCCATGCTGAAGACCCAGGACTCCTGGCAGCGCTACGAGTGGCTGAGCAACTGCATCGACAGCCAGCCCGGCAAGATCGACATCGAGCAGGCCGTCCGCATCCTCTCCACCGGCCCGGTCTATGACGATGCGACCCTGCATTCCTTTGTAATGGACCCCAAGAACAAGACCGCCTACGTGGCCAACGCCGGCGACAACCCGCCCGTCACCGCCACCGACCGCCCCTTCACCAAGATCGACCTGAGCCAGTGGTTCAACTGAGACGCTGAGCCGCGGTAGCAGGGCACCGAAGTTCCGCAAGGCGGAACGGATCGCACCGTTTTCCCATACCTCCGGGGAACGGTATGCTGCCCTAATGACCCTGTTTGTCTTGCTTCCGTCCATGTCGGAGGCGTAGTCTAGGCAGACAAGTCCAGTGGTAGCCGTTTCCTTTTTTCGGATGGCCGGCGGCAAGGGAAAGTTAGGGGACCAAGTCATGGGCGAAAATGCCAAGAGCGCATTTATTTTGGTGGGAGCTATTCTGCTGGGAGGCTTGGTGGCAGCCGGTCTGGCAGGCCGGGCGATGCTTGGACGCGGTGCGGACCGCACACATGAATCACAGGTTTCCGGCCAATCTGCCGTCAAACAAGAGCCCTTGGCCGCCCCTGAAAGCGGTCAACGGGAAACTCCCACGGTGGACTTTTTCGGAAAGCCGCTGGACGCTTTCGCCCGGGAGGTTGTTGACCGTGTCGGGATTGCGGGACGGGTCCTCATGGCGGGGAAGCCCGTGCCGGAAGCCTCGGTCCTGCTGCGGCGCGTTTCCCCCAAGATAGCCGATGGGGTATCCGACTACGCGGGGGTCGCCGTTGAAGCTCCCGGCGGACAACCGTGGACCACAGTAACGGACCAGTCGGGAAAGTTTGCTTTCTACGGCCTGGACAGCGGCCACTACGGTATCGAAGCCCACAGCGAAAGCGCATGCGGCGCGAGCCACATGCTGGTGCGTGAGGACAGCATTCCCGGACGCGGTCCGGGAAAGACGGTCTACTACGCGGAACGAAGCCAAGTATCTATCGAACTGCGACCGTCGGCAAGACTGTCGGGCCGTGTGTTGACGCCGGACGGCCAGCCCATTGCCTCGGCCACCGTTTACCCGTGCCGAATCCAGTATCCAACGGGCAGGACGACGCTGGACCCGGTCGTGCAGGTCTTGCTGAGCGTGCCTGCCGACAAAGAGGGTGCGTTTCGTTTCCCGCGGCTGGCGGCGGGGAGTTGGCAGCTTGCATACCGCGCGGCGGGCCAGCCAGACAGAAAGACGGACTGGCTGACCACGGAAAACCCGCCGGCCGAGACGCACCCAAACACGCCGTCCCCGCCTCCCCCCGTGCAAACCGGCGGCCAAGGCCCGGACAAAACCACCTTCAAGCTCTCCGACTACAGCGGGAAGTACGTGCTGCTCGACTTCTGGGCCGCCTGGTGTGCCCCCTACCGGGGGGAGACGCCCAACATCAAGGCCGTATACGAGGAATTCAAGGACAATCCCCGTTTCGCGCTGGTCGGGATGAATATGGACCCCAATCCGGAAGACGCCAAGAAGTACATGGCCGACAACGGCATGGGTTGGACACAGGTCTATCTGCGCGACTGGTCGAAATCAGCCGTTGCCAGTCAGTACGGCGTGGACGCGGTCCCATACCTGATTCTGCTGGACCCCGAAGGAAAGGAACTGGCCCGGGCACTGCACGGGCAGGCGATACGGGAAACCCTATTCAAGGTCTTGAGCAACGCCGCCGAAAAGGCGGAGCAAGAGGCCAAACGGGCGGAAGCGGTCCCGGTCCGGACGTTCAAGGGGGGCGAATTCGTTTGGATTCCCGCGGGCGATTTCAGAATGGGCAGTCCGCTGCTCCCGTCAATCATAAAAAAGAACTACGGGGGGCACGAGGGTCTTTTAAAAGATGCGACGCCGGTGCATGCCGTGACCCTTTCCAAAGGGTTCTGGCTTGGCCGGTATGAGGTGACGAACCAGGAATTTGAGGCCTTCGCGGTGGCCACCGGGTACAAGACAGACGCGGAAAAGCACGGTTCTGGCTTTGGCCGCCTTCTTACCAATGACAAGCGGGCGAAATTCGGCAATGTGTCAGGCCTGACCTGGCGCAATCCGGGTTGGCGGACCGATCCAAAAGAACCTGTCGTCATGGTAAGCTGGGATGACGTGCAGGCATACATCGCCTGGTTGAGCATGAATTCGGGAGAACAGTACCGGTTGCCTTCGGAAGCGGAGTGGGAATATGCCTGCCGCGGCAGGACGCGAACGGAATTCTTCTGGGGCGACATCGCCGACAGCGGCAGGGAGTATTTAAACGCGGCCGATTTGGGCAAGAGCCCGGAAGGACGGGATTGGCCGGAGCCCTTCAACTTCCTGGACGGTTTCTATTTTCCGGCGCCGGTGGGCCGGTTCAAGCCCAACCCATTTGGCCTGTATGACATGCTCGGAAACATCAACGAGTGGTGCCAGGACTACTATCACAAGAACTACCAGGGAGCACCGGCGGACGGAACTGCGTGGGAAGTGCCTGCGGGCAAGTACCGCGTGGTGCGCGGGGGGGCATGGCTTAACGCGGCCGGCCACTGCCGCTCCGCAAGCCGCTGTTATGCTGACCCAACCGGCGGCGCCGTCACGTACGGCTTCCGGCTGGTGTGTGTGCAAAAGCAGGAAAAGAGTTCATTATTCTCCGCAGGCCGGTGAACTCCCTGGAAACAGATGGGACAAAACGGTGGTCCAGTGCTTAACTGAGACCGTTAAAACGCATATCTCACCAGCCAGAGCGATTTACCCGCAAGTCGGGACATTCTATAGACTTGTCCAAGATCGACCCAACACACTCCGTCATTGCCAACCTCTTGCTCGCTATCGACCTGACCGTTCAGAATCGTCGTTTCAAGAGATTGCTTCAGCGGACTTTGTCCACTTCGCAATGACGTGGTGAGATATGCGGGGGTCAAACCGTCGGCGCGGGATGCCCGGAGTTTTGCGCAGCAGAACGGCGCGCACCGTCTTCGGCCCCGTCATGCGTCAAGGAATGGCGCGCTCCGCTTCGCTCCGGGCACCCTGCATGTCCCATGCCCGCAAGCCGTAAAATGGGGCCCCGCCCCAAGTTTGTCTTGCCAAACTCTGGACCCGGGGGGTATTCTGGTCCTGTAAAGCCGAATGGTGGCCGTAACTCCCTTCGGACAAGAACTGACCGTCGGAGAAAAGGACAGGGCCATGAGCGAGAACATGAAGAGCGGCATGGTGCTGCTGGGGGCGCTCCTGCTGGGTGGGTTGATGGTGGCTGGGCTGGTGCAGCAGGTCGAACAGCAACGGGCGCCGGAACCAAACGCACCCAGTCAGCCTGCCTCGCCGGTCCAGACCGAAGCGGCGCGCACTGAGAACGTGGAACGCCCATCCGCCGTCGCTTCACCGGCGCAACCGCTTCCCGAACAGAAACCTGCGATTGCCCCCGAGGCCAGTTCCGAAAACGCTCCCGCGGTGGACTTTTTCGGCAAACCGCTGACCGCCTTCGACAGGCAGGTGAACGAGCGCGTCGGCATTGCGGGTCAGGTCGAGATGGCGGGACGGCCCGTACCGGGCGCCACCGTGGTGTTGCGGCGCGTCTCCAAGAAGATCGCGGACGGCGCGCCCGACTACACCGGCGTGGCGGCGGACCCGCCGGGCGGACAGGAGTGGACCGCGGTAACCGATGGGGAGGGCAAGTACGCCTTCTATGGGCTGGACGATGGCCATTATGGTCTTCAGGCCTATACGGACACCGCCTGCGGCGTGGAGGACATGACCATACGGGAAGGCAGCATTCCCGGACGCCTTCCGGGAAAACCTTCGTATTTCGCCGCCCGGGGCGAACTGGCCATCGAACTGTGGCCGTCGGGCACGCTGGCGGGCACGGTGCTGACGCCGGACGGCCAGCCTGTGGCCGGGGCCAGCCTCTACCCTTACGAGATGCAATACCCGACGGGCGCGGTAAAGGTGGAGCCCATTCCGCAGGTCTTCCTGGGCGTGCAGACCGGCACAGACGGCGCCTTCCGCTTCCCGAGGCTGCCTGCCGGGCGGTGGCAGTTGGCGGTCCGGGCGGAGGGATACACGGACCAGACGACGGACTGGCTCTCCACGGCGGACCCGTCGGCCGAGATTCGCCTGAAGAAATCGGAAGAGGCCGCCCGGCCCGGCACCCAGCCTACAGTCCAAATGGCCGGAAGCGCTTCCACCCCCTTCAACATCTCCGACTACAGGGGAAAGTACGTCCTGCTGGACTTCTGGGCCGTGTGGTGCGGCCCCTGCCGGGGGGAAACACCCAACATCAAGGCCGTCTATGAGGAATTCAAGAACGACCCCCGGTTCATCCTAGTCGGCCTGGACCTGGACGCCAATGCGGAGGACGCCAGAAAATACATCGCCGACAACAGCATGGGCTGGACGCACGTTTTTCTGGGCGAATGGTCCAAGTCGGCGGTCACCCAGCAGTACCGCGTGGAGGGCATCCCGTGCCTTATTCTGCTGGACCCCGACGGCAAAGAACTGGCCCGGGACCTGCGTGGAGCGGCGGTCGGGGAGGCGGTCCGCAAGGCCCTGAGCGGCACCGGGGCGCGGAAGACGGATGAAACAGCCGCCACCCCGGCTGCCATCGACGCACCCGCCCCCGAAGCAGGCACACCCGCGACCGCGACCGCCGAAACTGACAGCTTGGACGGCTTGCTCAAGCTGAATCTGGATGTGGGTTTCGACTACAGTTCAGAGGGCTTTCCCATGGGGCTGGCCGCCGGACAGTCGGACGCGCAGCCGTCGACCGAGCGCCCCTGCAAAACCCTCTCCGCCGAGCCGGCCTACCATTCCAAACAGGTGTACTACGGTTATCTGAGGCTGGGCAACGCGGAGGACAACCGTTTCGTTTACGCCATTGACGAAAGCGACAAATCACCGTGGTTCGGCTACTTTGACCGGAACAACAACGGGGACCTGACCGACGACGGCCCGCCCTGCATTATCTCGGCAAACGTCGAGTTCGACGTGGCCGTGGTGCTACCGAACGGAAAGACCGTGCACAGGCCGTACAAGATATGGCAGTGGCCCAACAACCAGACGAGCACGCCGAGCATCCGCTTTTACTCCGTCTGCCACCACCAGGCAAAACTCCACGTCAACGGGCAGACAATAACGGCCGTCGCCTTCGAGCAGTACAACCATGACGCCCTGTACCACGACGACGGCATCTGGCTCGACGTGAACGGTGACAACCGGATAGACGAGAAGACGGAACTCTTCAAGGATGGGAGCACGATCTTGGTGAAGGGCAAACCGTTCCAGTTAAGACTGAACTATCCCTGACGGCGCAACAGCACGGCGGGTTTCGCGTTGCTTCACTGGCCCGGCAATTTGTGCAATAATGGGGTCCGGCCCATCGGACTAAAGGTCACATGAACAGACAAGGACGCCTTGAAATGAAGCACTTCAGACGCATCACCGTTGCCCGGGCGGAATACACCGCGGAAGAGATCAACGGGTTTCTGGACCGCGTGTTCGGCTTTGTGACCACCATGGTCCGGTCCAAGGGCAAAGGCGGAACCCCCGAGGCATAGTGCCGCGTTGCCCAGGCCGTTATGCGGGGAGGGCAACGGCCGACGAAGCAAGCTATTGCCTGCCAAACGACCAAGCCTCAAGGGATTGCCGGGAAGTGACGGCGTCTGTCGTGTCAGGGCATGCACCTTCTGTTGCGAATCGCCGCCATAGGCTGTCTGCTGCCCTCAATAACGAAGGATTTGGCCGCTCAACCCGTATACACTCCGTCCCTTCCCGCAGGCACGGATGCGACTGAACCGGTGCGCGTCGCGCGGGAGGCGCTGTTTATCCCCCACCCGATGGAACCACACAAAGGCCAAAGCAGTATGACGAACTTTTTCGACGACAATGAAGACCTCAAGTTCTACATTGACCGCGGCATTGACTGGCAGCCATTGGTCCGCCTTACAGAGTACAACTACAGGGCTCCGGACGCCTTCACGGACACGAAGGAGGCCGTCGAGTCCTACCGGGCCATACTGGACATGGTCGGAGAATTCTCCGCAAACGAGGTGGCGCCGCACGCCCGTGACATTGACCGCCAGCACCCGACCCTGAAAGACAGCGAGGTTTCCTTTCCGCCCGTCCTGCAGGGGATCATGGACCAGGTCAACGCGCTGCAGCTGCACGGGATGTGCCTGCCCCGCGAACTGGAGGGCATGAACTGCCCCTACCTCCTCCACCTCGTCGTGACCGAACTGTTCGCGCGGTCCGATGTCTCCGTGGCGGCCCATGTGGGTTTCCACGGGGGCATGGCCCTTGCCGGGCTCGTGTTTTCCATTTTCGAGGGCAGCACGGAGTTTGACGCCGAAGCGGGCCGGATCACATCCACGCGTTTTCAGGAAATGATTGGGGAGATTGCCGCGGGCAGGGCGTGGGCCAGCATGGACATCACCGA
>CAIUWO010000797.1 GCA_903902895.1 Candidatus Hydrogenedentota bacterium
CCCAGTTGGCCGCCGGACTGCTCCTGAAGGGCGACATTATCCCCGCCACCGACGGCGGTTTGGTGGGGGCGACCCAGGACGAGAAGTTTTTTGCCGAAGGGCTGCGCCAGGCTGACACTACCCTGTTCGGCCCGATATTCCCGACCAACTCCGGGAAAATCGCCTCCGACCCGCAACTGAGCGCCCTGCAAACCGCCGTCAACATCGCCGACAGCCGCGACGCCGACCCCGCCCGCTCGCTGCTGGTCATGGACAAGGAGATCAACGCCTCCTACCGCGGCGCCATGGAGTCCTCCCTGTACGACGTGCCCCTCGCCGCGCCCCTCACCCCCCCCGCCGAGGCGCTCAACGAGCGCGAACGCGTCCCCCTGGGTGACATTTTCCCCGTCGGCGAACTGCAGGACTTCCTCGACAACGCACTCGGTGTCGCCCCCGCCAGCAAGCGCCTCGTCGCCGTTGACAGATGGTGGCAAATCCTCACCGACGCCGTTGACACCACCGTCACGACCGACCGCGAGGACCGCACCATCAGCTACGCCGCCGCGGGCACCGAGGCCATCCGCATCAACGAGATGATGGTCCGCCCCGTCCGCCGCATCGAGGCCGAGGCCCAGACCGGTGTTGCCGTGACAAATCTCAACCTCAACCCCACGCCATACCCGGATATGCCAGGCTTCGACCTGCAGACGTTCTTAGCGTTGCCGAATCAGGCCTGGCGTGTCCAGTCCTACTACGACAGCACCCCAACCCCCGCCGCGAACCGCCTCATTCTTGGCGATGAAACGGCCTACCGTTATGTCGCGCCCGTCAATCCGGACTGGGCGCGGGACCCGGCAGACCCGCTCTATAGGGACAATCTGGATATCGTCGAATTTCGTGTCAAGGCAACCGACGGACTGCCCGCGGGGCGTTACTACTTGACGGTAAATGTGGTGGATCCGGTCACCGGGCAAATGACGGTCGATGGTGCGGATCCGATTACAGACATACTAAACGAGGAACTTCAGTACTCAGTAAAGTACATGTCTTCCACAGCAGGCGGATCCGGGATATCTGACGATATAAATTTCATGTCCACCATGGTGCCGGACTTTTGGGACAACAATCCGCCCCTACCCCCCCTGTCCCTGGTCGGAGAAAAGAAACAACTGCTTCTGGACTACTTTGCGAAGTACTGGTTAACCGTTGATGAGCCGGAGTATATCGCGTCGGATGACCGCCTAAAGAGCGGGTCAGGCGCCCCTGTCGGCTGGGTCTTCGCGCCAATCAGTGCGATTGACCTGAATACCATACCAGCGCTTCAGGCCAATTCGTATCCTGACATAAGAAATTACGTCAACAATGGTCCTCTTGCCGGCGACTTTGCCCAGGGGTTGACGGGATATCACACATCGTATCTGCGGGACGACGTATGGCCGCCGGTTGCACCCAATCCTTACGGACAGGACCATCCCAATAGCGAACGGACACTTACGGTCATCGTTCCCGATCCCACCGAGTCATCCTACGACACGCTGTGCATAGCGTTTCGCTTGAAGCCCTCCGCGCAAAATGCCCTTGGCCTGGACGGCAACCCGCGCCGTCTTGCGATCAACTTCCTCGATTTCAGCCAGCAGCCCGACCATGAATATGTGGAACTGGCGAACACGACGGACAAGGCCATCAATCTGGCAGGCTGGACCCTGGAAGTGGGCATTCCCGACCCGGCTGGCATCGAAGACGACCCCAGCATGCGCGACCCGTTCAAGAGCCGCTGGACCGTTCCCGCCGACACGATCATTGCGCCGAAGGGCTATCTCCTGCTCGGATTCGACAAGTTCGACAATTTCCAGACTGCGCCAGTCCCTCAAGACAATTACATAACGCGCAACGGCATGGGCCTGGCCGCAGGCACGGCAACCGCCGCGCAGCGCTTTGTCACTGAGCCGCCGATCTCTGGCATGGCCGCCAACGTGCCGGTCAGCGATCTAACGCAGAGCGTGTTCCGCCGCGATGCGCCCCCCTATGGATTGCCCAGCGACTATATTGACAACGATGGCGATGGCCTGTCCTCGGCGCCCTTTGTCTATGGCTATTACGATGCAAGCGGAAACTTCTTCTTCGACCCCAACAATATGGATAAGGACACGGACGCGGTCGGGGTGGAGGCCAAATACCACGGAAACTCGGCCGGCATCGTGCCGCCCCATGCGCGCATTGTGCAGTTGCAACCCAAGGAACTCTGGTGGGACAAGCCCTACACTCCGAACTCTTCGCCGGTGGGGATGGACAAGATCATCACCACGCAGCGCATTGCCGAACTGGTGCTGCGCGGCGGCTTCCTGCCCGACTATCCCGAGCACGACGGCCACGACAACGACGGTGACGGCGGGTTTGTCATCACAGACAATATCGCCTCAGACAGCGCCGGATTCGCGTTGTCCCGCTATGTGCGCGGCACGCTCGACAAGGACATGGTCGACAACAATCTGGACGGCCGCATTGACGAGAACGGTCGCGAGGTCAGAGAACCCGCAAGTAGCGTGTATAGTCCAGGCAATCCCTTCCTGAGCGAGGGTGTGGACGAGGGGCGGATGGATCTGGTGTCTTCCATGGCGGGCACGCGCCCGCGCGTTCTTGGCCCGGGCTCCTTTGAAGAGGGTCCCCTTCCCCTGAACTTTGCACCTTCGGTGGTGGCCTATCGCGCCTGGGAACAGGCGCTGAAGCTGGATTACCTGGGGCCCAACGGCATGGGCCCTGCTTTCTGGCAAAGCCACCTGCCCATAGAAGGGTTCCCCCAGATCGCCCTCGGCATAACCCCTGTCCCAATCGTTGACCCCGTTATTTTCGCGGAGCGTCCGACGGAGCCGGACCCGAACGTATACCCGTTCAGTTCGCCCGAGTGGAAAGCCTTCAGCGAGCGGCGCTGGAATCCGGGCGACAGTGTTATCGTCACGCTGTATGTGGGCCCTGCGGCGGAGCGCAAGGTGTCCGACCGCGTCACCTACCGCGAACAGGACGTGATCAACCGTGCCGTGGATGACATCCAGCCCAGTCTCTATTTCGTCGATGGGTATCGGAATTTCCCGCTGAACGACGGATTGTTCTATACCGACCCCGCTACGGGCGTGACAAGCCCAAGGAAGCCGGACGCCTTGGGCCACAGTTCCCCCTATCCTCCCGAAGACCAAGTCTGCCTTGACCGCAAGCGTCCGCACTACTGGCTGCCCAACCAGATGGGCCTGGACTTCTACCGTTCGCTCGAGCGCAAGCACCCGCTTTATGCGGGCGACAAATTCGGCACGGCGAACCGCTGGGAGGCCACCGACGGCAGTTACGACGACTGGTCCGACAGCCTGAGCGTGTATGAGGCGGAAAAGTTAGACGGTCACAGAATGCGAATGCAGCCCCGCTTTAATGGCCCCTGGCCGGACCGGCTGTTCAGGCACGCATGGTCCGGCAGCCCGTTGCGCATGAACATGCAGCAGCGCATTTGGGACAACCCGCCCGACCTGAAGGCGCTCCTCGTCAGCGCCACACCGCCCCTGATGGTGGACACGGAAGGATTGGCCGCCACCATACAGCTTGACATCGGCCGTCAACGCCAATTCGTCGAAAGCGATACGGTCTGGAGCGCGGACAATGCAAGCCTGACGGAGCATTCCTTTGAGAACATGGCGTACACGTTGCGCCGCGCCGAGGTGCGCAACAGACCCTTTGGCAGTGTCGGCGATCTGCTCAAAGTGCCCATGCTGGCCTTTACCGTGCCGCTTAATACAGGCGGCACCGAGACCGAGGCGGGTGGGTTGCCATTCTATACATGGCGCAACACCAACGCGGCCATCAACACCCGCTGGCTGCCCACAAAAACCGACCTGCTGGTCAACCCCACATTGCCGTACTGGCGGCAGGACACCACGGTGGCGCAGTCGGTGTTGGGATCAGCGCGCGAGGCCAAGGGGCTGGGTCCCGACTTTGCCGCCATGGCCGAACTGACAGACTTCAACCCGCTCACGCTGACGGTGGGCCAGGCCCGGTTCCGCCCAATCTGGCCCAATCCGAGCGAACCAAACTCAACCGTGGCCCAGCCTCCCAACTTCGATTCGGCGAAACATTTGAACTGGACGGTGAACGGTATATCCCCAGTCAAGGCCCCGCACTGCTGGACGCCTGTGATGCTGTTTTCCGATTATCCGACCAGCACACCTACCGGCTACATATTGCCGCGCTGGCAGGTCGAATACCCGCCGACCCTTCCGGTCGGGCGCGTTGTCGGCGGTGTTCTGTCGTGGGTCACGGCCGCCCAGTGGCCGCCAATCGACGCCCCCTATTTGGTCCAGACCGAGTTCCTCTTTGATGACGGTCGGTACGGCCCCGTTCTGGGAGATATG
The DNA here is from genome assembly GCA_903902895.1 of Candidatus Hydrogenedentota bacterium. GTDB lineage: Bacteria > Hydrogenedentota > Hydrogenedentia > Hydrogenedentales > CAITNO01 > CAITNO01. The sequence continues at coordinate 4,371 of CAIUWO010000797.1, forward strand.
ACATTCGGCGATGGTACCCAAAAGGATGTCGAAGGACCCTATTCAAAGTGGCCCAAGCGGCGTCTCCTACCGCCGCCGCCGCCCATTGGTATCGCCCAGCCGTTGGAGGACGTTGAATACCCGCGGGCCGTCATGTTTATCAGCCAACACGACGAGAATCTCACCGAGGAGGGCCGCGCCGAGGGCATCTTCAGTTGGGACGCCAACGACGGGCTGGAAAACGGCACCTACGTCGCCTATGTGGCCACCTTTGTGCCGCGCATGGGCGCGTCCCTGCAGGAGGCCGACAACAGGGTCGTCGAGATGAACCTCCGGCAGACGGCAATTCCGGCCGATTATAATGAGCTGAAAAAATACGTCAACGCGGTCATGCCGCAGCAGAATCCTCCCGGAACCGCGCTGGCGCTGAACAACACCGACCCCATCGCGAAGAAAATATGCGCGCTCGACCCGGCGCGGCCCCACGGCGAGGGCGACGAGCGCTTTGACCCCGTGCTCGCGCTTGAATTCGTCACCGACCCGGCCGTGGCCGACCGGGTCAGGCCGCCGGGCTACACGCCCCCCACCGGCGCGCGGCCCCTGGCGGCGCTGCCGCACCCGAAGGACTGGTATCCCACCACGGGAACCGGTCCGCAGGCCGTGTCCACCGCCACGGCCTACCGTGCCGACGGCGACGGCATGATCCTCTACAGCGGCAGCGGCCAGGTCACCTGGCGCGCGCGGCTGGTCCGCGTCACCGACCGTTTCCTGGC
>CAIUWO010000798.1 GCA_903902895.1 Candidatus Hydrogenedentota bacterium
CGTCCTCTGTCATATCAGTGCATGCCCTTTCTATAGCGAATCGCCGCCGTAGGCGGTCCGGGGCTCGCAATGACGTGGCGAGATATGCGGGTTACGCCTCTTGACCGTCCTCTTCTTCCGGAATCAGGACATCATTCAGGATTTCCACCGCCCTTTCCCACTCCTCCGGGGGCACTTGAAGTTCCTGCGGTCCTGTGGCCAGATTGTACCCCGCAATGCGCCCCAGGCCGAACAGGTCCTGTGTGTTGTTTGTCGTGAAACAGGGGATGCCCGCCGCTTCGAGGCGCGAGATGGCCACCATCAGAATGGTTTCATCGGGCGCCACCAATACTGTCTTGAGTTCCTGGTACTCGGGCGGCGGCGGGGGCGGCAGTTCCTCCACCAACGCGACCTCGCACCGGGCGCATTCGGTGTACCCCGGCTGAAATTCAGAGCTGCATTTTGGACAGAACATGCGCGCCTCCTTGTGTTGATGCCTTGCCTGCTGACAAGTATACGCCGGGTGAAGAACGGATGCACGGATACGGAATCGGTTTTGTGGCGGCGCGTTCCGCGCAGGAAACAGGGGAAAGCCGTCGCCGCCAACGGCGACGAACCCTAGATGCGGTCGTGCAGGCCGTTCAGGGCGGACTCAGTTTGAAAACGCGCCGTCTCCACATTTGCGCGGGAGTCATTTTCGGGCGGGGAAAGCGCCGGACCGAACAGGACGCGGATGCGCGCGAAGGGCCTTGGAACTGGGAACCGGTCCCAGGACTTCAGGCACCAGACCGGTTCCGCACTGAAGGCGACGGGTATGACCGGCGTTTGTGTGCGCGCCGACAGCACGGACGCGCCGGCTTTTGCCGAATGGAGCGGTCCCTTTGGCCCGTCAAGGGTGAGGAGCATGTTTCGCCCCATCTCCAGGGCGTTCGCCATGCAGTGAAGGGCGCTGGAACCGCCGTGCGCAGAGGAGCCGCGGACAGCGCCATGACCAAACGCGCCGATCAGGCGAACGGCCACCTCGCCGTCGTAGCTCCGGCTGGCAAGCCCGCAGAAAGGCTCCCTCCTGAAATAATAGGAGGCAAAGGCGGTGGATTCATGCCACATCGCGATAATGACGCGGTCGTGCTCGGCTATGGCGGCGTCCCAATGTTCCCTGCCGTGAACCTGCCAGCGGCACGTGAACAGGAGGGACCTGATGGCGGATGCGGCAAGGGTGGGAAGCAATGCAAGCGTGAGTCGCTGGGACGCTGAATAGGGGCTTGGGGAACAGTCCAAACAATCTCCACATAGAAGCCCAAAGCTTCCCGAGGTTATGGTGGCGGCAGTATAACGATTCGCTTGGGCGTTTGGTTAACCGCCAGCAGGGGGGCGCGGATTTCTTACTCTTGTAAATATAGTCAAATCACGGCATTATTACCCCGATGCCGAACAGGCAAGGAGAACGCCATGTCCACACAGAGCCGCAGGACTTTTCTGAAACAGGCCGGCGCCGCAACGACCGCCTCCGTATTCGCATGGCCCGACCGGGCCTCCGCAGCGGAGCGTCCGCCCAATATCGTCTTCATCCTCACCGACGACCAGGGCTACGGCGACCTGGGCTGCACGGGCAATCCCGTGCTCAAGACGCCCCGCATCGATTCGCTCTGCCGCAACGGCGCGCGTCTTGCGCACTTCCATTCCAGTCCGGTCTGCACCCCCACCCGCGCCTCGCTCATGACCGGCCGCTACAACTACCGCACCCGTGCCATCGACACCTACCAGGGCCGCGCCATGATGGACCCCGCCGAGCTGACCGTCGCGGAAATGCTGTCCGGGCGCGGCTACCGCACCGGCATCTTCGGCAAGTGGCACCTGGGCGACAATTACCCCATGCGCGCCATGGACCAGGGCTTCCAGGAATCGCTCGTGCATAAAGGCGGCGGCCTGTGTCAACCGTCGGAGCCGGACAACACCAGTTACTTTGACACGGTGCTGGTGAAGAACGGGAAGGAGTTCAAGTCCAAGGGCTACTGCACCGACGTCTTCGCCGATGCGGCGATTGCCTTTATTGAGGCAAACGCGTCTCAACCGTTCTTTGCCTATTTTGCCACCAACGCGCCGCATATTCCCCTCTTTGTTGAGGAGCGCTACTGGAAGCCCTACGCGGAACAGGGACTCGACGAGGAGACCGCCAAGACCTACGGCATGCTCGCCAACCTCGACGAGAACGTGGGGCGCCTGCTGGACACGCTGGACCGGATGAAGATTGCCGACAATACCATCGTGGTGTTCATGACCGACAACGGCCCCGCCCTAGGCAAGAAGCCCCGTTACAACGCAGGCATGCGCGCCGGAAAGGGGACCGTCTACGAGGGCGGCATTCGCGTGCCCTGTTTCGTGCGCTGGCCCGGGAGGATAGCGCCAAACAGCGAGGTCCCCACGCTCGCCGCGCACATCGACCTGCTGCCGACCCTGCTGGACGCCTGCGGCCTGACGCCGCCCGCGGACGCGCAACTGGATGGACGCAGCCTCTGGCCGCTGTTGAAGGGGGAGAAGCCCGAATGGCCCGACCGGACGCTGTTCATCCAATGGCACCGGGGGGACGCGCCCGAGGCCTTCCGCGACTGTGCCGCCATAACGCAGCGGTACAAGCTGGTGAACGGGAAAGAACTCTACGACCTGGAGGCCGACCCGGCAGAGAGCAAGGACATCGCCGCCGACCATCCCGATATCGTCCAGCGGCTGCGCGCCGAATACGAGGCATGGTTCAAGGATGTCAGCAGCACCCGCGGCTACGACCCGCCCCGGATCGTCCTGGGCACCGCACATGAAAATCCCTCCGTGCTGACGCGGCAGGACTGGCGCGGTCCGGGAGGCTGGGGCGACGGTGATGCGGGTTGCTGGGAGGTCAACGTGGCGGAGGCGGGCCGCTACCGCGTCACCGTGCAGTATTCCAAGAAGGTCGTCGGCAGCGAAGCCGTGTTCCGGCTCAACGGCGTGGAAATCAAACAGACCGTGGACAAAGACACAAACCGTTGTACCTTTCCCGAAGCAGAAATGCCTGCCGGGGATGGGCGGCTGGAGACTTGGATTGCGTTGAAAGGGGAAAAACGCAGTGGCGCAGAACGGGTGTGGGTGGAGCGGGTGTAGACCGCAGACACCGGACTTCTAAGCAGTGAGCCCCGCGTTCGAGTCACGGCGGGCGCGCCAGTCTTTTCAAGGGGTTTGCGGTGTTCTCGACGCACGGCCCTTTTCCGTTTTCGCGCTCTCCGGGTCAATTCCGGGTCGCGCGTTTCGTCTGTTCGCAAAGGGTGGGATTCTGCCCACTGCCCCCACCGTTCCCACCGAAAAGGGAAAAGGGTCTGGCTGTGAGGGCCAAGCGCGTTGTCCACAAACCGGTTCTTCTCTTAGGCAAAGCCTGTCGGTCGAGGAAACGTTTGATCGGGCGGTGGGGAATGACCTCGGAGGCTACAACCTCGGCGCAGGTTTACACAAGGTAACTCACTCCCTATCCGGCCCATCTCCTGGCGAGGCTCCGGGCGTACCGATTGATGTCCTACGGCTACGTCCACGCTGATTCTCCGCGAAGGCGGAAATGTCCTTTTCGCCCGAACGGAGAAAGTCGAGGAAGTCCAAGCCCATGTATTTGCACGTTTCGCAGATGCTCAGCAAGACCAAGTATTCACGAACGCCTTTCTCAGTCGTGACTCCGCCGATAACATGACGAAGCGCCGCAAAGGGTTTGACTGCGTGTTCAGCATTATTGTTGTTCCACGGGACTCCATCATAGCGCAAGAACGTGAACAGCTTGTCGCGGTTCTTCTCCAAACGATTTGTAATCTTCACCGCTATCTCACTCTGCAGGTTGGTGCCTAAGACTTGCCGATAGAATCGTTCAACAGATGAAAGGTGCTTCTTCAAATAGTGGCTCTTCAAGCCGTACCGATCAATAGTCTCCACCATCGGCTTGAGCAGGACTGCAAAAGCCAATGCCAGCCGCTTCAGTTCCGAGTCATAAGGGTGCTTCAAGACATCGTCATTCAAGTCCCGGATCAGGTGGATTAAGCACTTTTGCTGTGGGCACTGAATTGAATCGTAGGCAGCATAGAAGTCGGACACCAAGACACCCTTGAAGTTCTTCAGCATGACCTGAAGCATATCTCCCTCTCGCGTCTCGGTGTA
>CAIUWO010000799.1 GCA_903902895.1 Candidatus Hydrogenedentota bacterium
AACAGGGCAACAGTCTCTTCCTGGATGAATCGTTCTCACCATATCCAGATCAATGGCAGTTCTTGGCCGCACTTCCAAGAGCGTCCCGATCCCAGGTTGACCGGATCGTCGCCGACGCATCGCGCCGGGGCCAAGTGATAGGCGTTCGCCTAAGCGCCACGGACGACACGGAGGATCAAGACCCTTGGACTTTGCCCCCATCCAGGCGTCGCACCGAGAAGCCCCTGCAAGGGCCATTGCCGAAGACGATTAAGGCAGTGCACGGCAACCTCCTGTATGTCGAAAAGGAGGGGCTTTCACCTCAGCTACTGAACCGCATCGTTCGGCTCGCGGCATTCCAGAACCCCGAATTCTACAGTGCGCAGATGATGCGCCTGTCCACGTTTGGGAAACCGCGCGTGATCGGGTGCGCCGAGGAGTTCCCGAAACACATTGCGCTGCCGAGAGGGTGTCTGGATGACTTGGAATCCTTCCTTGCCTCTCACGGAATCGATCTTGCCGTGCAGGATGAGCGATATGAAGGAATGCCGGTGGCTTTTCAGTTTCAGGGTGTCCTGCATGCCGAACAAGACTCCGCCGTTCGCGAGATGCTGCGCGCGGATAGCGGGGTCTTGGTCGCGCCAACGGGCTTTGGCAAAACGGTGCTCGCAGCACGCCTCATTGCAGAACGCGAGAGGAACACGTTAATTCTGGTGCATCGGAAGTCTCTCCTCGACCAGTGGCGGGAACGCCTGGCGATGTTCCTTGGAATCTGCGTCGGCGAGATAGGCTCGTTCAGCGGAGAGAAAAAGAAACTCGGCGCCCTCGTTGACGTGGCCCTGCTCCAAAGTCTTAGCCGCAAAGGCGAGGTGAACGACATCGTCGCCAACTACGGGCATGTCATCGTTGACGAATGCCACCACATACCCGCTTTCACTTTCGAGCAGGTGGTCAAACAGGCCAAGGCAAAGTATGTGCTGGGCCTCACTGCCACCCCGATTCGCAAGGACGGGCACCATCCGATCATCATCATGCAATGCGGCCCGATACGTGTGCGGATCAGGCCATAGGACGTAAGTCAGCAACAGTTTCGACACGTTGTTGTTGCCCGCAAGACCCAGTTTTGTCTTGCCGCCGAACCAGGCGAACAGCCGATCCAAACGGTCTACGCCGCCCTCGCCAACGACATGCTTAGGAACCAGATGATTCTCAAGGATATCCGCGATGCACTCCAAGACGGACGGTCGCCACTGGTCCTAACTGAGAGGAAGGAGCATTTGGAGTTCCTGGCCGCAGAGCTTCGCAAGGATGCTTCGAGCGTCATCGTGATGCACGGCGGCATGGGCAAAAAGCAGCGCGCCGCCGTGGATGACCAGATAAGATCGGTCCCGCAAACGGAACGGAGGACAATTGTCGCTACCGGACGGTACGCTGGCGAGGGATTCGACGACGCCCGGCTAGACACATTGTTTCTCGCGATGCCCATTTCTTGGCGAGGAACACTCCAACAGTATGTCGGGCGGCTCCACCGGACGCATGATGGTAAATGCGAAGTCCGCGTGTACGACTACGTGGACGCCAACGTTCCCGTATTGGCTCGCATGTTCGCGAAGAGGGTGAAGGGGTATCGCACGATGGGCTACGCGGCGGAGGAGAATGAAGTGTGCCAACCCGCGACTGGGGATGTTCTTGACTTCGGCGAGTGAATGTTCCGCAGGTTAAGGGGATATCATCTCGAACGAAACGCGGTTAAGCGAATACGTTCTGGCGAATCTCTTCAAGTGCGGTAAATGCGGTTCGTCAATGGTAGCAGCCAGCGGTAAGGGTGGACGGTATCGGTACTATACCTGTGCAAAGAGCATGAAAGAGGGGGTCTCAAGCTGTCCGGGACACCGGGTTCGGGTTGAAGAATTCGAGCGGTTCGTCCTCAAGCAGGTGGTTGATTGGGCATTCAGCGTCGAACACATAAGGGGCCTCATCAAAGAAATCAGGAAAGCCTTGGCCGATATAGAACGGCCCGTCAGGGAAGTCCGAAAGCAACTTGAGGATGTCAATGCTCGTCTCGCCAAGTATTACGAGGCGTTCGAGCAGGGCAGGTTAGAGCCTGAGTTCGTGAGGGAACGGACGGGGTCATTGAAGGAGCAGAAGAAGGCTCTGGAAATGGAACTTGAACGGATTCGCGCCCCGAAAGCACTTCCGCCTCACCTATCCAAGCTGGAAAACATCAAGAAAATCCAGCAATCACTGCGGGACACCTTCCTGAATGGCACCCCCGGCCTTATCAAGCGGTACCTCGGCATCATCCTGAAAGAAGTTGTCATAAACGGCGACGAAGTCACAATAACGGGCCAGACTGCGGGGGTAATGGCCCTGCTGGATACCTCAGAAAACGAAAAAAGTACTCCTGGTGTTACAGGAGTACTTTATTCATGCCATAAATGGCGTCCCCAACGGGATTCGAACCCGTGTCGCCGCCGTGAAAGGGCGGTGTCCTAGGCCGGGCTAGACGATAGGGACGCGGAACTCACCATTCAACGTTCTCTAGGGAGCTTGCCGCATGGTGAGCGGTGTCTAAACTATACCAAAGGGGCTGTGATTGAGTCAAATTGACGCCGTGACAAATGGTGCCGCTGCGCCGTCGGCGTTGACGGGGGGTTCGGCAAGCCCTAAGATAGAGGGGTGCCCTGCGGCATTCGCAGGCCGTCTCCGGTTCTCAACAGACTTGCAGGACATTCAATGCGCATTACATTCACCAGGCTTCGTTGCTTTCATTCGCTGCTCGCCGCTGCCGGGCTTTCACTGATTGTGGCCGTGCCCGCCTATTGCCAGGCGGCACACAACCTGGACGAGATGACAAAAGTGCTGGCCATTAAGCAGGGCTGGGGCGGGTTCGGAGTCAACACCGCGGCCTTCGCACCCGGGGGGCCGCCCCCGCTGACCCTGCGTATCGCCGACAAGGATTACACGCGTGGGCTGGGCCATCACGCGCCGGGCGAGATTACGGCCCCGCTCAACGGCCAGTACACACGCTTCCAGGCGGAGGTGGGCGTGCAGTGGCAGGGCGGCGGACGGGGCAGTGTGGTGTTTCAGGTCTGGGTGGACGGCGAACAGCGATTCGACAGCGGCAAGATGACCGACAGCGACGCGGCCAAGCCGGTGGACATCCCCCTGACCGGCGCGGGGGAAATGAAGCTGGTGGCCACGGACAGCGGCGATGGATTTTCCTGTGACATGGCAAACTGGGCCGACGCCCGGCTTACGCGCGACCCCGCGATTCCAGAGATTGCCCAGCCTGTCTTTCTCTTTGGCGGCGCACAGTCCGACGGCGACCCCGGAATGGAGGGCAGTTACGCGCTCATCGGACACAGCAACGGCGCGCAGGCGGCCTTTTCGCGGCCGCTCGGCGCGTGTACCGTGGCGGCCACGCCCACCGAGGACGTGCGCCTCACCATAAACCTTGCCGAGTTGTCCGGTCCTTACACCGTCACCGCCGAAGCGGAACTGGCGGGCGGCACCGACGGCGAGGCGTGGATTGGACTCGCCTCAGGGGAAACGAAACGCGTCCGCCTTTCCGGCGGCAAGGCGCAGCTAGTCGTTGAAGGTGACGGAAAACAGGCTTCCAACGTGGTAACCTTGGGCGCAAGCGCCATCAACGGCGATTACGCCGTGCGCTGGAGCCATGTCCAATACCACGCGGGCAACGCGACCATTGACATCGATCTCCTCCCCCCTCCCCTGCCGCTGTCCACCCCGCCCACGCCGCGTGACGTGGCGCTTAATCCGGTGCTCGAAGGAGAACTCATTGTATGGGACTGGTGCATGCAGGACGGCATCGGCGCGGGCCAGACAAGAAACAGCTTTGAGTCGGCCACGCAGAAGACCCTTGAGCGTGGCGACAGGCTGATCGCGGACCTTCAGGATACCGGCATTGGGCTGGACGGGGCGGTGAACGCCTGGGTAGTGCAACGCCAAGAGTCCGACGCGCTGCGCGCCGCGCAGGCAGACCCAGAGGATGTCCGTTGGGAAAGTCTGTGGCTCCGTGTGCACGAGGCGCGGCGCGCGCTGGTCTTCGCCAATCCCCTCGCACAGACTGGTCCGCTCCTCTTCGTGAAGCAGGCACCCGGCATGTTCAGCCACCAGTTGACCCAGTACTACGGGCGCTATGCGCGACCGGGCGGAGGCGTCTTCGCGCTCGACCGTCCCGGCGCGTCGATGCAGGTGCGGCCGCTCGCGGCCGGGGCCTTCCCGCAGGGCAGTTATATGCACCCCGAGGTCACCCACGACGGCACCCGCGTACTGGTGGCTTTCTGCGCCGTCGATGCGCCGCCTCAGGACACCTTCAAGGGCCAGCATGGACTTTATTACCATCTGTACGACATGGCCGCCGACGGCTCCGGCGTGCGTGAACTGACCGACGGCGCCTTTGACGATTTCGCGCCCAAGGAACTGCCCAACGGACAGATCATCTTCATCTCCACACGACGCGGCGGATGGCACCGCTGCGGCACCCCGGGCTGCGAGGTGTACACGCTGACACTGATGAACCCGGACGGCACCAACATCCGCACCGTGTCCTACCACGAAACGCAGGAATGGGACCCCGCCGTGCTCAACGACGGCCGCGTCATCTACACGCGCTGGGACTATGTTGACCGCAATGCCGTCTTCTATGAGCAGCTCTGGTCCGTGCGCCCCGATGGGGCCGCGCCCGCCGCGTTCTACGGCAACAACACCTTCAACCCAGTGGGCATCTGGGAACCGCGCGCCGTGCCCGGCTCGCAGCGGGTCATGGCCACCGCCGCGCCGCACCACGGCATGACGGCCGGCTCCATCATTCTTGTGGACCCGACCAGGGGTGTGGACGGCCCCGCCCCTGTCACCCGCCTGACCCCCGACACGCCCTTTCCCGAGAGCGAGTCTGTGCTGTTGCCCCAGTGGCGCTCTGCCGTCGGCACCGAGCCCCCCAACCGCACGCCCGACATGGACCGCTGGCCGGGACAGTGTTTCCGCAGCCCCTGGCCGTTGTCGGAGAAGTATTTCCTGGCAGCCTTCAGCTACGACCCGCTCGTGGGCGAGCCCAAAAACAACGCCGCGAACATCTTTGGCCTGTACTTGGTGGACGCTTTCGGCAACCAGGAACTGATATACCGCGACCTCAACATTGCCAGCGTCTGGCCCTTGCCGCTTGCGCCCCGCGCCAAAGCGCCCGAACTTCCGTCGATGCGCGATGAAACCACCGCCAGGGAGGGCACCTATTTCCTTCAAGACGTGTACGACAGCAATCCCGGCCTGGAACAGGGCACGGTCAAGCGGCTGCGCATCGTGCAGGTGCTGCCCAAATCAACATCGGGCGCGAACAACCCCACCGTGGGTGCGGCGAACGCCTCCCCCGGCAAACAGGTGCTCGGCACCGTGCCAGTCGAGGCCGACGGGTCCGCCTGCTTCCGCGCGCCCGCGGGCATCGCCCTCGCGTTCCAGGCGCTCGACGACCTCGGACAGGCGGCCCAGGTCATGCGCAGTGTGACCTATCTGCAGCCCGGTGAAAACGCCTCCTGCGTCGGCTGCCATGAACCGCGCCTGAGCGCGCCCGCCGTCAAAACCACGGTGCCCCTGGCGACCCAGCGCCCCCCGTCGACCATCATGCCCGGCCCCGACGGGTCCAACCCGCTCAGCTATCCCATCCTCGTTCAGCCCGTGCTGGACAACCATTGCGTCCGGTGCCATGCCGGGGCAAAGCCGGCGGGGCCCAAGGGTGCTCCCGTCGTGCTGACGGGGGAAGCGGCAGGCCGCTACACCACCTCCTACAACGCGCTCATAGAGCGGGTCTCCTATTCCGCCTGGGGCCGCGGCACCTTCCCGGACGGCAACAGCGAACCCCTGGCGCAGCCGGGATTCTTCGGGGCCAAAGGCAGCCCGTTGATGAAGATGCTGCTGGCGGGCCATCACAACGTAACGCTCAGCCCCGATGAACTGGACCGCCTGATTACGTGGATAGATGCGAACGCGCTGTTCTACGGCACCTTCTTTCCCGAAGAGCAGGCCAAGCAGCAACGGGGCGAGCGCATTGCGGGACCGGGTCTGGAATAGTCCGTATACGTATCCGCAAGGAGAGCATTCATGCTGACATTACTGTGCTTCATGACCGCAGCGCTGAGTCAGCCCGACGCGACCGCGGGCATTCCAAACGTCCGACAGGCCGATGTCATCGTGTACGGTGGAACCTCCGCGGCCATTGCCGCCGCCGTCCAGGTGCAGCGCATGGGCAAAACAGTCATCGTTGTGTCCCCCGACCGCCACCTCGGCGGTCTGTCTTCCGGCGGACTCGGCTGGACCGACACCGGCAAGAAGGAGGTCATCGGGGGGATCGCCCGCGAATTCTACCACCGCGTCTGGCGCCACTATGAAGCGCCAGAATCCTGGAAATGGCAGCAGCGGGAAGAATACGGCGACCGGGGACAGGACACGCCCGCAATGGACAAAGACGCCCGCACCATGTGGATCTTCGAACCCCATGTTGCCGAGCAGGTGTTTGAGGAACTTGTGGCGGAGCACCACATTCCCGTCTACCGGGATGAATGGCTCAACCGCGACGGCGGCGTCAAGAAAGAGGGCCCAACCATCACTTCCTTCACCACGCTCAGCGGCATTGAATACCGGGGCAAGGCGTTTATCGACGCAACCTATGAGGGTGACCTCATGGCGGCCGCAGGCGTTCAATACCGCATCGGCCGCGAGTCCACCACTGAATACGGCGAGCAGTGGAACGGCATCCAGACCGGCGTGCTGCACCACAAGCACCACTTTGGCGACATGAATATCTCGCCCTACGTCACGCCGGGCGATCCGTCCAGCGGCCTGCTGCCGCGCATCTCCGCGGAAGACCCGGGCAGGAAGAACGACAGTGACCGCCGCATCCAAGCCTATTGCTACCGCATGTGCCTGACCGACTGTCCGGAGAACCGTCTCCCCTTCCCCAAGCCGGAAGGGTATGACGCCAACCAGTATGCTTTGCTCCTGCGCGTGCTCGACACGGGCTGGCGCGAGGTGTTTGAAAAGTTCGACCCCATTCCCAACCACAAAACGGACACCAACAACCACGGCCCCTTCAGCACAGACAACATTGGAATGAACTACGACTACCCCGAAGGCTCCTATGTGCGCCGCCGAGAGATCCTGCAGGAGCACGAACGGTACCAGAAGGGACTGATGTACTTCCTCGCCAACGACCCGCGCGTTCCGGAAGATGTCCGCAGCCGCATGGGCCAGTGGGGCCTGCCCAAGGATGAGTTCACCGACAACGGCCACTGGCCGCACCAGATCTACGTGCGCGAGGCGCGCCGCATGGTCGGCGAGTACGTGATGATGGAACAGGACGTGCTCGGAAAGCGCGAAGTGCCCAACCCCGTCGGCATGGGCTCCTACACCATGGACTCGCACAACGTGCAGCGCCACGTCACGCCCGAAGGCTTTGTGCAAAACGAGGGCGATATCGGGGTGTCCACAAAGACCCCCTACCGCATTGCCTACGGGGCCCTGGTCCCCAAGAAAGGCGAATGCGGCAACCTGCTCGTGGCCGTCTGCGTCTCCAGTTCGCACATCGCATTCGGCTCCATGCGCATGGAACCGGTGTTCATGATCCTGGGACAAAGCGCCGCCACGGCCGCCGTCCAGAGCATCGACCAGAACTGTCCCGTGCAGGCCGTCGACTACGGGAATCTGCGCGAGCGCCTGACCGCGGACGGACAGCGTTTCTAGCGGCCTACAGTTTGAAGAGCGCGTCGATGATCTGGTGGTTAACGTTTAGAATGAACCGCAGCAGTGCCACAAAGTTGAGCGAGGCCGCCCGGGCGGGAATTTGTTGCTGTTTGCTGGTCGTGCGGATATGCTTCATCATGAATACTCCTTCTCTCTTGAACCGCTAGTTCGGGATTTCCCGGTGCTCGCCCGGCTTTGCATGCCAGCGTTTGCCATCCGGCGTGACCGACACCCAGTCATAGCTGCCTGACCGGCAGTTCACGGTAATCAGTTTGCCGCCCTTGGGGAATATGTCCGCGCCGTAACCGCCCGCGCGGCTGACACGCCCGTAGACCAGTTCGACGCCGTTAGCCATGCCGGAATAGTCATTCTGGTGGTCATGGCCGCAGAAACAGGCCCGCACGCCCGCCGCTTTCAACACCGCAAGCGTGCTGCCGTCCTCCTTCTCCATACACACGTCCTCCCCCTTCATTCCACTGACCGCCCCGTTTTTCCATATTTCGTCATACTGCCTGAGCGGGATGTGAAAGAAGGCAAATCGGGGCACCGGCCCGGGGTCAGTCTTAACCATATACTCGACCCATTGCCGCTGATCCTGCTGCAAACCGTCGCGATGGGAATTAAGGCAGACAATTTGCCAGACCCGCTTGCGGTCCTTGTCCTCCACATCAATCACATAGTTCCCATCCGCATCGCCGCCACGGTAGAGCGAGTTCTTCCCATGCGTGAGCGCGTCATGGGCCGCCGAAAAGTCGGACACCTGATCGTGGTTCCCCCAGGCAAAGGCCCACGGCACGCCGAGCGCCTCGAAGTGGCCGATGGCGAAGCGCATCCACGCCTCCCCCATGCCTTCCGGGTTCTCCGACCACACGTCGCCCGTTACCACCACCAAGTCCGGCTTCGTCGCTTTCACAAGCTTGTGCATGTTTTCCGCGGCACGCGCATTGAAGGCATCGCGCAGCTCTTTCTCATGGGAGAAGAAATGAAGGTCCGTCAACTGTAGGATGCGAAAGCGCCGGGGATGTTTAATGGTGAGCCGCGCGGCGCCGGCCGCCGTGCCTGTTCCCATAAGGAGCAGTCCGGCAGAGGCCAGCGAGGATTTCAGGAACGTTCTTCGGGTCACATTGGTCATAGCCGCCTTCTTCTTCATGTCGTGCGTACATAATACCCGTTTGCTATACTGGGTTCACTTCGTCCGTTCGGATGTCCAAGAAAGGGAAACAGTATCATGCAACGACGCGATTTTCTGAAAGCCGCCGGAACCGGGGTACTGGGAGCCTCCGCCCTATTTTCTTCCTCATGCACCCATGCGGCCCATGCGGACAAGGATACAAAGGACATCCGCGCGCTCTTTGAATCGGACAACAAGGCCGTGATGGACCTGCTGGAAACCGTCTACGACAAGTGCGTCCTCGGCAAGGTCTTCCCGGCCGAAGAACCCATGAAGCATAACTGGATCGCCCCCGGCGGCGGCTACCGCGGGCAGTGGATATGGGACACCATGTTTGTCGTCGACCTCTTGGCCATCCTGCCCGGCAAGGAACAGATCATTCGCGACGTGTTTCAGAACTACTGGGACTTCCAGCCCCGCTGGAACGAGCGGATGCCGGACTATGCTCATGACATGATTCCCTGCATGATCGAGCCCGGCAAGACGGACTGGGACAAGTTTCCGGCCTATTCGCAAATACCCATCCTCGCCTGGGGGCTGGAGCGGGTGTACCGGCGCAACGGCGACAAGCAACTGCTCAAGGATGCGCTCGAACCCTTGGAGCGTTTCCACGAGTGGTACTGGCGCGAACGGGACGTGACAAATGTCGGCCTGGTGGCCGTAGGCTCCTACAGCGGCGACATCCAGCACGGCCGTTTTGAGACTTTCGACTTTGAATGCAATCTCGACGGTCTCAATCTGACACCGCACCCCACGCGCAAGGGCCCAAACGAGGGGGCGTGGTACGGGGACATCTGCGCTGCCGGCAACACAGCCTATCTCATCATGGGAGAAAGAAGCCTCGTTGCCCTCGCGGAAATCATGGGCGACCAGGCAATGGCCGACCGGCGCAGGGCACGCATTGACAAGGCCGTAGCCGCCATGCGCGCGCACATGTGGGACGAGGCGGCCGGCACCTTCCTCTCCGTAAAACGCGACACGCTGGAAAAGGTGCCCGTGGCCACCATCGGCAGTTGGATGGGACTCACCGCCGGCGTGCCCACGCCCGAAATGGCGAAACGCATGGCCGAGGTGCTCGCCGGACCCAATTGGCAGACGCCGCTCCCCGTGTGCACCGTCGACCGCGGCGACAAGCGCTGGAAGTCCGACGGGTTCTGGCGCGGCGACGTGTGGCCCGCCACCAACTACCAAACAGCCTGCGGTCTCGCCGCATATGGCCACAGGGCACTCGCCGCCGCCATCGCCGACAAGACGGTGGCCAACGCCCTGACCAACGGCATAAGCGAGCGCTACGACTCGCTTACCGGAAAGAAGCTCGGTGTGGAATACCTGGGCATGACCTGCACCGTGGTCACCATGATGCTCGACGGGTTATGCAGGGAGCATCCTCTGACACTGCGCGAAAACAAAGGTTAGCCGCCGCATCCCGGCGCAGGCATTCCATTTGCTGTCCGGCTGCGCGCGACGCACGGGACTATCTTAAATTCCCCTCCCGATGCTGCTGATCGACCAGCAGCGCCCCGGCAGGAACATCCGGCGCGATGACGACGGGACACGCCGCGGCCCGCAGGTCGTTTCCGCACAGGCTCACCCCCTTGGTCTTTTCTCCTTCCAGAGCAAGGAAAGCCTCGACTCCAAGCGGCCGGTTCCCGTGCAGAAAGACGTCTGTGACGTTCCGCATTCGCAGGAAGGCCCTGGCCGAGGGGTGGGCCACGCCGTGGAGGCCGGAAAGGTCCACGTTCGCGCACCGCTCCATGAACAGGGCGGGACGAACATCGTCGTTCTCACAGCTCACGTCCACATCGCGCATGCGCAGGTTGTCCACATTGCGGCAGTAGAACGCGTAGGCGGGCGTCATGCCCATGGACCCGGCGTTGAACCCGTTCTTGACGTCAGCGAGGTCGCTGGCGGCGTCCTCGGCGGTGCCCTTGCCCACAAAGCGCATCCGGATGTTCTGGAGCGTGATGTTTTCAATGTGCGACTCGGGCATGCCGGAGATGATACAGGCTAGTTTTCGCTCTATCAGGACCTCTTCACCGCCAACGGAGCGCCCCTGGCACCTCCCGACGCCGTCTGCCTGAATGTCGCGCAGGATAATGTTGCGCACCCGGCCCATCGTGTCCCCGTGCTTTATGGGCAGGTCCGCATCGGCAATGCCGATGGGATAGAGTTCGTGGCCCACGTTGACGAAGATACCCTGGGCCACGTTGCGCATGGTAATGCCCGACAGTGTCACGCGGTCCATAATTCCCCCGTCGAACACCTGCAGCTGGATTGCCGAGGCGCCCACGTCCTGAATGGTCACGTTGGATATCACGATATCCTCAAAACCGCCGAAGCACTCGCAGCCGAAACGGATTCCGCTGCAGTTGCTGGAAAGAACGCAGTTGGTGATGGTCACGTTTCGGCACACGCGGTTGCCGGTGGACTTGAGGCAGATAGCGTCGTCCTGGCTGTTGACATAGCAGTTCGCAATGCGCACGTTGCTGCAGCAGTCGATGTCGAACCCGTCGTTATTGTAATTGGCGGTCCGGCTTTCCACATTCACTCCGTCGATGACCACATCGTCGCAGGCCAGAAAATGGGTCACCCAGAAACCGGCGTTCTCGATGCGCACATCGCGCAGGCGCACCCCCGTGCAGTTCACAAAACGGATAAGCGACGGGCGGTTCATATACCTTTCCGGCGCTTTCGTACTGCGGCGCTTGAACCCGTCCGCACCGCCCTGCCCGTCAATCCGGCCCTGGCCCGTAATGGCGATGTTGCGGACGCCCTCTGCATACAGCAGATTGTGACGGTAAAATGCGTCGTTCATGGTGGGGAAGGGCACTTTAGTCTCGGGATAGTCCTTAAGTTCCGGACTTCCCAGGAGCACCGCCCCCGCGTCCAGTTGGAGTGTGATGTTGTCCTTCAGCCGGACCATTCCGGTCAGGTACGTGCCGGCGGGGAAGGCGAGCGTTCCGCCGCCCGATGCGGACAGTTCGTCTATGGCGCGCTGGATGGCCGCGGTGTTGAGCGTCTTGCCGTCGGGCTTGATGCCCGCCCGCAGCGCGTTGCCCGCGTCGCCCGGCGCAGCCCGGTGCGGCGAAGACAGTCCGGCACAGCCTGCGATGAGCAGGCCGGAGAACAGGATGGCGCTAATCCGTACGGGTGTCATGGCATATCCCTTTTCCGGTAAACAGCAGGGCAAATCGTAGCACCCGGGACGCGACCAGGCAAAACCTGGTCCGCCCGCACCTCGGACCGTTTTCTGGCCCCGCCCCCGATAGGATATACTCAGCAGGCAATCAGCCCCCAACCCAGGGAGAACCACCATGTTGAGTTTCATTCTTGCCGCGGTCGTGACCTGTGTTCAGGGTGCCGCGGCACCCGCGATTGCCACAGCCGGACTCGCACCGGCGCAACTGCGCTGCGAGTATCTGGTAAACCCCCTGGGCATTGACACCGCACGACCGCGCCTCGGCTGGGTGCTCGAATCGGGCGAACGGGCCCAGGCGCAGACGGCGTATCAGATTCGCGTGGCTCCAAGCGCGGAGATGCTGGGCCGGGACGGGAGCGTGTTTTGGGATTCCGGCAAGGTCACATCGTCGGAACAAAACCAGATTGCATACGATGGCACGGCATTGCAGTCGCACCAGCAGTGCTTCTGGTCGGTGCGCGTGTGGGATGCGACGGGCACGCCCGGCGCGTGGAGCGCCCCCGCCCACTGGACCATGGGCATCCTGAAGCCGGAAGACTGGAAAGCCGCCTGGGTCACGGCGCCGGAGGGGGTCGCCGAGGCGACAGACAAATCCGGCCCGCTGCCCCTCTTCCGACGTGATTTTCAAGTCGTCAAGCCAGTGCGCCGGGCGCTGCTCTATGTCTGCGGCCTGGGTTTCTACGAGGCATCCCTGAACGGAAAGAAGGTCGGAGACGCAGTCCTCGAACCCGGATGGACGAACTACCGCAAGACCTGCCTCTATTCCGCCTATGACGTCACCGCCATGATGTCCGACAAGGCCAACACGCTGGGCATGATGCTGGGCAACGGCATGTATAATGTTTCCGGAGGCCGCTACGTGAAGTTCACGGGAACCTTTGGCCCGCCCAAAATGATCGTGCAGCTTCACGTGGACTATGCTGACGGCACCGCGGAGGACATCGGTTCCGATGCCGCGTGGCAGAGCGCACAAGGCCCCGTCGTCTTCTCCTGCATGTACGGCGGCGAAGACTACGACGCGCGCAACGAACTGCCCGGTTGGGACGCGCCCGGCTTTGACGCTGCGGCGTGGAAGGCCGCCGCAACCACGGACGGCCCGGGCGGCACACTCTCCGGCGCTTCAGCGCCGTCGATCAAGGTCATGCAGACTTTTACCCCGGCCAAGGTAACGCGGCTTGCCGACGGCAAGTATGTGTACGACTTGGGCCAAAACTTCTCCGGTTGGCCTTGCATCAAGGTCAAGGGACCGCGCGGCACCACAATAAAGCTCATTCCCGGCGAACTGCTCAATGAAAACGGCCACGCCTCGCAGCGCAGTTCGGGCGGACCCATGTGGTTCAGCTATACGCTTAAAGGCGAAGGCGTCGAGGAATGGCGCCCGCGCTTCTCCTATTACGGGTTCCGCCACGTGCAGGTGGAGGGGGCGCGTCCGGAAGGGAGCACCGAAGACAACAAAGACCTGCCCGAAGTGCTGGAAGTGAAGGGCGAGTTCACCCACTCCTCCGCCAATGTCGTCGGTGAGTTTGAATGCGCCAATCCCCTTCTGAACAGGGTTCACGCGCTGATCCTCGCGTCGATCCGAAGTAACCTGCAAAGCGTGCTCACCGATTGTCCGCACCGCGAAAAACTGGGCTGGCTGGAAGTGTCGCATCTGCTTTCGGATGGGCTCATGTACAACTTCGACCTGGCCCGGTTCTATGCCAAGATCGAACAGGACATGGCCGACTCCCAGATTGAAAACGGACTGATACCCGACATCGCGCCCGAGTACACCGTATTCAATGGAGGTTTCCGCGATTCCCCCGAATGGGGCAGCGCGGGCGTCATCAACCCGTGGAACACGTGGCTGATGTACGGCGACCGGCGCACGCTCGAAACCCATTTCGGCGTGATGCAGCGCTATGCCGATTACCTGCAAAGCACCGCCAAGGACCAGATCGTCGCCCACGGACTCGGTGACTGGTACGACATCGGCCCCGGCGGGCCGGGCGAGTCCAAGCTAAGCTCCAAGGGACTGACCTCCACCGCGGTCTATTACCAGGATCTCTCCATCCTTCAGCAGGTCGCGACCCTGCTGGGAAAGAACGGCGAGGCATCGGCCCTGGCCGCGCGCGCGGCCAGGGTGCGCGAGGCGTTCAACGCCGCCTTCTACCATCCCGGCGAAAAGCAGTATGACCGCAACAGCCAGACCGCCAACGCCATGCCGATCATTCTGAGCCTCGTGGTGGAGAGCGAGCGCGGCGCCGTGACGAACAGCCTTGTTTCGCAAATCGAATCGGGCAAGTACCACGTCACCGCAGGCGACGTCGGATTCTCCTATCTTGTGCGCGCGCTCACCGAAACCGAACAGGGCGACCTGCTCTACCAGATGGTCTGCCAGACCGACGGCCCCGGCTATGCCTACCAGGTCGACCACGGCGCCACCTCGCTCACCGAGGCGTGGGACACCAATCCATCCTCCTCCCAGAACCACTGCATGCTTGGCCATGTCGAGGGCTGGTTCTACCGCGGGCTGGCAGGCATCCGGGTGGACGAGTCCGCGCCGGGCTTCCGCCATTTTGTCCTGCGCCCGCAAATGCCGGCAGGACTGGACTGGGTCAAGGCGCACCACGATTCCATCCGCGGCCGCATTGCCAGCGAATGGCACGTCGAGAAGGACGCCACCACTTGGTCGGTCCAAATTCCACCGAACACAACGGCAACCCTATACCTGCCCGCCGCGAAGGCAGACTCGGTCACCGAAGGTGGAAAGCCCCTGACGGAAGTCAGGGGAATCGACAAAGTGCGCGCCGAATCTGACGGCGTGGTGCTGGACGCCGCATCAGGCACCTATAAGTTCCGGTGGGAACAGTAACAGGCCATAATAGTCGTCGCGTGCTCCCCAGGTTCTAAGAGACCCGTTCTTGCGAGTCAGTCGCCGACCTGAGGCTCAGCTGGTGATCAGTGAATAAAGTGGCGCCCGCCCTTGTGGCGGGCGGGCGGCGGCCAATGCCGCCGCTTCCGTCATGCCCGCGCAGGCGGGCACCCACGGCCGGCACAAAGCCGGGCGCTGCTCTCTTCCCCCCCTACCGCTTCAATATCCCCCCCCTGCTCTGGCTGAGGTAAATGCCCTGCAGGTTCATCTTCAACTCGTCCGCGTTGTCGGAGGAGTTTTCAGCGTCGTCCAAGGTGATGAGCTTCTTGTTCACCAGATCGACCAGGCTCATGTTGAAGGTCTGCATCCCCTCTTCCTTGCCGCCGGCAATCGCGTTGCCGATGAGTTTGATCTGGTTGTCGCGGATGAGCGACGCCACGGCGGGCGTGTTGAACATGACCTCAATCGCGGGCACGCGCCCCTTTCCGTCCGCCGTGGGCACAAGCCGCTGCGCGAGCAGCGCCCGCAACTGCAGCGCCAACTGGTTCCGGACCTGCTGGTGCTGGTCGGCGGGAAACAGGTCAAGGATGCGGTCAATCGACATCATCGCGTTCGTCGTGTGCAGCGTGCTGAAGACCAGATGCCCCGTCTCCGCCGCGGAGATGCACGCCTGAAAGGTCTCATAGTCGCGCATTTCGCCGATGAGAATCACGTCCGGATCCTCGCGCATGGCGGCCCGCAGCGCGGTCTTGAAATCCTTCGTGTCTATGGACACTTCCCGCTGCGTGATGCTGCTGCGCTTGTCGGAGTACAGGAACTCAATCGGGTCCTCCAGGGTGACAATGTGCTCCGGCCGTGTCTGGTTGATTCGCTCGATGATGGCGGCCAGCGTGGTGGACTTGCCGCTGCCCGTCGTGCCAGTCACCAGCACCATCCCGCGCCGCAAACCCGCAATGCGGGTCATGCTCTCCTCGGGGAGGTTCAACATTTCGAAATTGGGGGCTTTCCCCTTCACATGGCGCATGATAATCGCAACGGTGCCCCGCTGCTTGAGGCAGTTGACCCGGAACCGTCCCAGCCCAGGAACGCCCAGCGCGCAGTCCGCGTCGCCGCATTCGAGAAACTTCGCCTTTTGTTCGGGATTCAGGATGTCGTCCAGGAAGCGAAGCATGTCATCCTGTTTCAACGGCACCTCCCCGATTTGGCGCATCGCCCCGTCGATGCGAATCGAAGGCGGTCGAGGCACCTTGAGGTGAATGTCCGACGCCCCGTACTGGACCGCGTAGGACAGAATCTTGTGCAGCGTGAAACCCGTTCCGCCAGCATCGGTCTCAACAGTTTCGTCTGACATGGCACTTGCCCTCTCATCTGTTTTGCACAGGATTTCCGTTATGGGCCCATATGCGGCCTGCACGATCTTTCGTCCGGTGATTCTAGCCTCCCTCCCTGACGCAGTCAACAAGGGCCCCTTCTTCATGATTTTCAATTACCCTTGGCGGCCGGAACCTTTCCGGCTAATCCGTGTTCTACAGAATGACGCCCGTAGCCGCGTATAGTTCTAAGCAGAGAACTCCGCTAACCCTGAACACGTCCGGGATTTCTTGAGGAATGCGATGAGAACCCTTGCCGCCGTACTTGCCCTGTGCGTGACGCCATTCATGGCGCAGGCTGCCCCCGCAGCCGCCACTGCCCCCTATGAAAGGGCCGAGTACCCCGCCCCGGCCAACGGCATTGACACGCGGGTACTGGCCAATCTCCAAGAACGCGGCCTGAAACCCGCCAACCCGTGCTCCGATGCCGTGTTTATCCGCCGGGCCTATCTGGATGTCATCGGCACGCTCCCCATGCCGATGGAAGTGCGCTTCTTCCTGCAGGACAACCGGCCGGACAAGCGGGCCGTGCTGGTGGACGGCCTTCTGGCGCGTGACGAGTTTGCCGATTATTGGGCCATGAAATGGTGCGATGTGCTGCGGGTAAAGGCCGAATTCCCCATCAACCTCTGGCCCAATGCCGTGCAGGCCTACCACCGGTGGATTCATGATGCCCTGCGCGACAACATGCCCTACGACCAGTTTGCCAAGGCGTTGCTGACCTCCAGCGGCAGCAACTTCCGCGCCGCACCAGTGAATTTCTACCGGGCCATACAGGGCCGCACGCCGGAAGACATCGCCGCGGCTGTGGCCCTGACCTTCATGGGAACACGTACTGCCCCCTGGTCAGAAACGCAAAAAGCGGGCATGGCTGCCTTCTTCTCCCGCATCGAATACAAGAAGACCGACGAATGGAAGGAAGAAATCGTCTGTCTGGACCCAAAGATGCCGGAGACCGCCTTCCCTGCCATGTTCCCGGACGGCGTCACCCTGCAGATAGCGCCCGACCAAGACCCCCGGGCCGTCTTTGCCGCATGGCTCGTCACGCCGGACAATCCCTGGTTTGCCAAGGCCGCCGTCAACCGGGTCTGGTGCTGGCTGATGGGACGCGGCATCATCCACGAACCCGACGACATCCGCCCGGACAACCCCCCGACCAACCCGGAACTACTGACCTTTCTGGAAAAGGAACTGTTGACTTCCGGGTATGACCTGCGGCATATCTACCGGCTCATTCTGAATTCGCGCACTTACCAGCAGTCACCCATTCCCCGTGGTGACAGCCCTGACAATGAGACCTACTTTGCCTGTTATCCGGTTCGCCGTCTTGAAGCGGAAGTGCTGATCGACGCGCTGAACGGTATCAGCGGCACCGGAGAGACCTACACCAGCGCCATTCCGGAGCCCTTTGCCTTCATTCCGGACGACCTGCGCACCATCACCCTCGCAGACGGCAGCACGACCAGTGCTTTCCTGGAAATGTTCGGCCGCCCCTCGCGCGACACGGGGCTGGAATCGGAACGGAACAACGGGTCCACCGACGCCCAACGGCTCTATATGCTCAACTCAACCGCCATTCAGAAGAAGATAGAAAATAGCCCGCGCCTGCGCACCCTGTTCCAGGCTTCACGGGGGAAACCGCACGAATTCATCCGACGCGTCTACATGAACCTTCTGTCCCGCCCCCCCACGGAGGGCGAAATGGACGCCGCGATGGAATATTCCAAGACAAAAGGTCTCGGTCCCAAACAGGCCGCGGCGGACCTTGCCTGGGCACTCATCAACTCGAAAGAATTCCTTTTCCGGCATTAGTCCCAGGAACCGCCACCCACCGGACCGCCATGGGAACGGGAGGACAAACACATGAGAGAATTACAAGGCAAAGACGCTATTACCCGTCGGGCGGCGCTGCAACAAGGCATTCTGGGTGCCGCCGGCCTGGCCCTGCTGGGCCACCGCGGCGTCCGGGCGCAGGCCCCGGCAAAAACGGCCATCGCCAAGGCGGTCATCCAGATTTGGATGTGGGGCGGCCCCGCGCATCTGGACACTTTCGACCCCAAGCCGGACGCGGGACATGATTACTGCGGTCCGCTCAACAAGCCCATCCCCACCAATGTGGACGGCATACGAATCAGTGAACTGCTGCCCCTGCTGGCCCAGCAGGCGGACAAGTATTCCATTATTCGCAGCATGACCCACGGCATCAACGCGCACGAAACCGCCTCCTACATGGTGCAGACCGGTCACAAGCCCGGCGACGGACTGGTTTACCCCTCGGTGGGTGCGGTCGTCTCCGCCTTCAAAGGCTATGACCACGGCTATCAGGGGCTCATCCCCCCCTACATTGTCCTGTGCGAATCACAGGGCCGCTTTTCCGAGGCAGGCTTTCTGGGACAGCGCCATATGCCCTTCTGCACCGGCGGCGATCCGGCGCGGCAGCCTTTCGCCGTGGAGGGTGTGGTGGCCGAGGGCATCTCCGAGGAACGCCAGCGCGGACGCCGCGAACTGCTACATGGCTTGGATTCACTCGGCAAGGCGCTGCCTGCAAATCCCCGTCTTGCGCAACTGGACCAGTGCGAGGCGAAAGCCTACGACCTGATTCTCGGCGATTCGGGAAAACTCTTTGACCTGTCGCAGGAACCCGCCGAGATGCGGGAAAGCTACGGCAAGAGCACCTTTGGCCAGTCCTGCCTGATGGCGCGCCGGCTGGTGGAGCATGGCGTCCCCTACGTCACCATCAACTACAAGGGCTGGGACACCCACAAGCAGCATTTCGAAACCATGCGCCGCAAACTCCCCGAAATGGACAAGGGCATGGCCGCCCTGCTGCAGGACCTGAGCGCTCGCGGCCTGCTCGACAGCACCGTCGTCTGGTGGGGCGGCGAGTTCGGGCGCACCCCGAAAGTACAGTGGGAGGCCCCCTGGAACGGCGGGCGCAGCCATTACGGAAACTGCTTCTGCGCGGTGCTGGCCGGCGGCGGATTCAAGGGCGGACGCGTGGTGGGCGCCTCCGACGCCACGGGCGAGGAGGTGGCGGAACGCCCGGTCTATCCGCAGGACGTCATCGGCAGCATCTACGAGCGGCTGGGCATCGACCCGGACGGGCCGCTGCCCAATTCACGGGGACTGGACGTGCAGGTCATGCCCGCCTCGGACAACGGCCCTGGCAGGGGCCGCCTCAACGAACTCGTGTAAATGAGGAACCGTGAAATGAAACACTTCATGCAGGCCATGGTCCTCATGGGATTCGTGTGCGTCTGCCCGGCATGGGGCGTCACGCCGCACGTCGGCTACGCCTATCCCGCGGGCGCGCGGCAAGGCACGACGGTTCAGGTGCTCGTCGGTGGCCAGTTCCTCAACGGCGTTTCCGAAGTGCGCCTCTCCGGCGAGGGGGTGCAGGCTTCCAACATCCAGTTCGGAAGGCCTCTCAGCAACATGCACCTCATGGAACTGCGCAAGGACGTCGTGCAGATCATCCGGGCCCGGCGCAATGGCGATTCAAGCGTTACCCTGGAATCCCTCATCGCCCAAAGCGATGAATTCGGGGGTATGGTGGAAGAGGCGATGAGGCACCCCTTCCTGCGCAAAATAAACGCCATGAATCTGGAGGAACTGGAGTACTGGGCCGTACTCTACGCTGACATCAAGAAACGCCAGCCCAATCCCCAGATCGCCGAGATGGTGCTGGTCGAATTCGCGGTTGCCCCCAACGCCGCGCCCGGCTGGCGCGACCTGCGGCTGGCAACCCCGGCCGGCCTGACCAATCCATTGAACTTTTATGTGGGAACTTTGCCGGAACTCCAGGAAAGGGAACCCAATGACGAGGCATTTGTCCTGCCACCGGCGGACACGCCGGTGGTGCTCAACGGCCAGATATTTCCGGGGGACCGCGACCGGTTTCTGGTCCGGGCAAAAGCCGGACAGAAGCTGGTCATGCAGGTAAATGCCCGGCGGCTTGTGCCCTATCTGGCCGATGCTGTGCCGGGATGGTTTCAGGCCGTGCTGACCGTCTACGACGCGGCCGGAAAGGAAGTGGCCTTTGCCGATGACTACCGCTTCGACCCCGACCCCGTCCTCCTTTATGAAATCCCGGCCGATGGCGCATACACCGTGGAGATTCACGACGCGCTCTTCCGCGGCCGCGACGATTTCGTCTACAGCATCTCCGTGGGCGAACTGCCCTTTGTCACACAGGTCTACCCCCTGGGCGGCCAGAGCGGTGACAAGACCAGCGTCTCTGTCAGCGGGTGGAATCTTGCGGACAAGCGAATGACCCTGGACACAAACCCCGGTGGAGAATGGCTGCGCCGGACCTCCCTCGCCCACAACGGCGTGCTTTCCAACACCTTTGCCTATGCCGTGGACGACCTGCCGGAATGCGCCCAGAAGGAGCCCAACGACACCATCGAAAAGGCGCAGAAAATCAGCCCTGCCACCATTGTCAACGGCGTAATCGAACGCCCCGATGATGTGGACCTGTTCCGCTTCAAAGGAAAGGCGGGCGACCAGGTGGTCGCGGAGGTCTGCGCGCGGCGGCTGGGCTCTCCACTCGATTCGCTCCTCCGCTTGACCGATGCCGCCGGGAAGCTTGTGGAGTGGAATGATGACCACGAAGACAAAGCGTCCGGGCTAATCACGCATAAGGCCGATTCCTGCCTCTCCGCGCAACTCAAAGAGGACGGGGAGTATTTCCTGCAGCTCTCCGACGCGCAGCACAACGGCGGCCCCGCCTACGGGTACCGCCTCCGGGTAAGCGCTCCCAAGCCCGACTTTGCCCTGCGTGCCACTCCCTCGTGCATCAACGTCGGCGCGGGGCGTGACGCGG
>CAIUWO010000800.1 GCA_903902895.1 Candidatus Hydrogenedentota bacterium
AGAAAACACAGTTCGTCTGCAATTCAATTTTGACTGTAATGCACCGTTCCCTAACCGATGATACTGCCCCGTCAGAGAAACAACAATTGGACAACTATCTCAAATCCGGTGGGACCCCTCGTCTGGTGATACCCGCGCACCCTCTCAGACCGGAACCCGTACACAAAAGTCGCTACCGTCACCTACCCGGCAACTTACGAATTGGGATTTTAACCGAGAAGGTGGAAGATTGTCAAGCCCCATAGTCCCCATAGTACAGAATACAATACACGCGCTATAAGAGGCATCGGGAAAACCCTGAAATGTGACTGCGAAATCCCTTAGTCCGTATTATATAACCTGGCGGCACAATAGGGGTCGCTTCCGAATCGCACTGACTTCACTGTCTGTCTGTCTTTCGTCTGTCTCGCGGGATTGTATCCGCGCACCCACGGTGTTCTATTGAAAACTAAGCTTGCTTGGGCTGGCCAGGGTGTAGTGCGGCACATGTCCGCCAGGAAGACAAGGCACGGTCGGTTCGGATTAACCATGCACAGGAGGAGAAAGATGATTCGTTCGGCGCTTATTACGGGAGTCACGGGGCAGGATGGCGGATACTTGGCGAAGCTACTGCTTGGCAAGGGCTACCGGGTGTATGGCCTCATGGAGCGTAGCACACGCTACGCCTTTGCCAACCTGGACTATCTCGGCATCACCGGAGAGGTGGACTACCTGGACGGCGACATGACCGACGAGGCGTCGCTCATACAGGCCATCCGCCAGTCACGGCCCGACGAGATATACAACCTGGCCGCCCAGTCCTTTGTGGGCACGTCGTGGCGCCAGCCCATCGTGAGCACCGAGGTGAACGCCGTGGGGGTGCTGCGGCTGCTGGAGGCGCTGCGACATTTTGCGCCGACCGCGCGCTTCTACCAGGCCTCCACATCGGAAATGTTTGGCAACAGCCACCAGGACGGCCTGCAAACGGAGGACACCCCCTTCCACCCGCGCAGTCCCTATGCCATCGCCAAACTCTACGCCTTCTGGATCGTCAACAATTACAAGGAAAGCTACGGCCTGTTCTGCGCCAACGGCATCCTGTTCAACCATGAGTCCCCCATCCGCGGCAAGGAATTCGTGACCCGCAAGATTACCGACGCCGTGGCCCGCATCAAACTGGGCATGCTCGACCGGGTCGGGCTTGGCAATCTGGACAGTGAGCGCGACTGGGGCTTTGCCGGGGACTACGTCGATGCCATGTGGCGCATGCTCCAGCAGGAGCAGCCGGCCAACTACATCGTTTCCACCGGCGAGACCCATTCCATCCGCGAATTTCTCAGCCTGGCCTTTGCGCATGCGGGCATCACGGACTGGGAGCAGCACGTGTTCATAGACCCGGCCCACAAGCGGCCCGCCGAACTCCACAGCCTGCGCGGCAAATCGGACAAGGCCCAGCGCGAACTCGGCTGGAAACCCCAGGTGGGCTTTGAGGAACTGGTGCGGATGATGGTCGATGCGGACCTGGAGCGCGTCAGCCGGGAAAAGAACGCACAGTGACCCTGTGCCTTGGGCGTCCGCGCGGCATATTGACCAAGTTTAGCGAGTTTAGCAAATTATTGTAATTCGGCTAAGATCTCTATAAACCCCGCCGCGGATGTACTCTTTTCACCAAAATGCCCGATGATGCGTTGTCCCTCGCGGTTGAAGACCCCAATGCAACGGTATTGAATGGTAAACTCGCAGAATGATGAAAAAAGAACGGCGCCGGGCCGTTCTTCCCCCTTCACAACCCCAGTTTGGCGACGATGTTGTAGTCAAACGTGTCCGCCTCCCTGAAGTACTCTGCCAAAGTGGACTCAGATCTGTGGCCAGTGACCCGTCGTATCACCTGCGACTGGATGCCGTGCCGGATTGAATCGGTCACAAAGCCGGCGCGCAAAGAATGGCCGCTATACCGTTCAGAATTCAATCCGAGCGATGTCATGACCTTCTTTACAATCAA
>CAIUWO010000801.1 GCA_903902895.1 Candidatus Hydrogenedentota bacterium
CCAAGTCGAGCAAGATTAAGAGCAAGAGCAAGAGCAAGAAAAGAACATTTGCGCCAATTGGCTAAAGTGTTACGAAAAACAAAAGCGGCCCGGCGGAACAGTCTCCGCCGGGCCGCCGGAAAACGATTATACCAGACCCTGGTCGATCATCGCGTCGGCAACCTTGACGAAGCCGGCGATGTTGGCGCCCACGACGTAGTTGCCCGGCGCGCCGTACTCGGCCGCGGCGTTGCTCGCCTGCGTGTGGATGGCCTCCATGATGTCCTTCAGGCGCTGGTCCACCTCGGCGCGCGTCCAGTTGGTGTGCATGGCGTTCTGCGCCATCTCAAGGCCGGACACGGCCACGCCGCCCGCGTTGGCGGCCTTGCCGGGGCCGTACAGGGTGCCGGCCGCCAGGAACACGTCCACGCCGTCCGGGTCGGTCGGCATGTTCGCGCCCTCGGACACCACCTTGCAGCCGTTCTTCACGAGCGTCTTGGCGTCCGCGCCGTTGACCTCGTTCTGCGTGGCGCTCGGGAACGCCGCGTCGCAGGGGACTTCCCACGGGCGCTTGCCCTCGACGTACTTGGCCTTCGGGAAGCGCTCGACGTACTGGCTGATGCGGCCGCGGTACACGTTCTTCAGTTCCATGACATAAGCCAGCTTCTCGGCGTCAATGCCGTCGGCGTCGTAGATGTAGCCGTTCGAGTCCGAAAGCGTGACGGACTTCGCGCCCAGGTCGTTGAGCTTCTCGACGGTGTACTGGGCGACGTTGCCCGAGCCGGACACGGTGCAAATCTTGCCCTCGAAGGAGTCGTCGCGCGTGGCGAGCATGTTCTGGGCGAAGTAGACCGCGCCGTAGCCGGTCGCCTCGGGACGGATGAGCGAGCCGCCCCAGTTGAGGCCCTTGCCGGTCAGCACGCCGGTGAACTCGTTGCGCAGGCGCTTGTACTGGCCGAACATGTAGCCGATCTCGCGGCCGCCGACGCCGATGTCACCGGCCGGCACGTCCGTGTCGGGGCCGATGTGGCGCGAAAGCTCGGTCATGAACGACTGGCAGAAGCGCATCACCTCGGTGTCCGACTTGCCCTTCGGATCGAAGTCCGAGCCGCCCTTGCCGCCGCCCATGGGCAGCGTGGTCAGCGAGTTCTTGAAGACCTGCTCGAAGGCGAGGAACTTCAGGATGCCGATGTACACGGTCGGGTGGAAGCGCAGGCCGCCCTTGTACGGGCCGATGGCGCTGTTGAACTCAATGCGGAAGCCGCGGTTCACCTGGATGCGGTTCTTGTCGTCAAACCAGGGGACGCGGAAGGTGAGCGTGCGCTCGGGCTCGGTCAGGCGCTCCAGGATGCGGTTCTGCTCGTACTCGGGATGACGCTCGAGGACGGGCGCCAGCGACTCAAGCACTTCTTTGACGGCCTGATGGAATTCAGGCTCTCCCGCGTTCTTGCGGACTACGAGGTCGAGGACATCGGATACGTACGACACAGTGCTGCCTCCTCTTGTGGTGCTGACGGACCGCACGACAGTGGGGACGGCCCGACATCCATTGCCAAAAAAATTTCATACAGGAACCGGAATACCACATCCGGTTGACGAAAGTGTACGGATCGAAAACAGGAAAGTCAAGAATGGCCATGCGGTGTGGAATGCGGCATTTAATGGGCGTGATCTTGGAGAGGATGGCGGCGGTGGCGCTGATGCTGCGAAAAGGGGCAAAACATTGATCCGGCAATAGTGCCGGATATCTGCCCGTTTTGTTGGACCGGAAGCAAGATCCGGCAACTTGCCGGAACTTTGCCTGATAGTGAAAAGGCACAAGCGCGTGCTATCATGACTGCGGCGCACCTGCGCGCGCGCACGGTTGGACCGCGGGAACACAAGGTGAAACGGGACAGAACGCCATGCATGAGAGCCATGCCGAGCCCCCATTCTTGACCGCCCTGTTGAATTGCCGGTTCCGGCATTCTTTCCTGTTTCGTCATGCGCTGGTGCTGTACTTCTGCCTGCCGTTTCTGCCCATCTGCGGGGTTGCCCCCGCGCAAAATGCGGCAGACAACACCTTCCCATTGTCCATTTCCGCCGCTCCAGGGGCCCCGCAGGACGCCGTGCTGTCCCCGCCGCCGGGTGAATGCCGGATGCCGCGCGGCAGCGTGGCGGTCGTCCGGGCCGGGCGTCTCTCCGCGCCTGAGGACTTGCCGGAATGGCGCGGTGACGCTGCCGGCGCGGCCCGTGCTCAGGCCGTTTCCATGGACGGACCCAGGCGTTTCGAGTTGTCCTTTCCCGCCGCGCCCTTGTGTTCGGGCGTGGCCGAGTCCTTTGCCGCGCCGGAGAACGGGCCGCTGCACGCCTTCATGGGATCGGGCGGGCTCTATGGCTGGTTCACCGTCAACCGGTATAAAGAGGACACCGGCGCGGGGATAGCCCAGCTGGTGAGCGCCGACGCGCCCTTCTGTCCGGTGTTCAACCGGCCCAACCTGAACTTCGAGCACATCATGAACGGTTGCCGGAACGACCAGTGGCGCGCCGAGGACACGCCGCGCACCGACCCGATGCGGGTGCGCTTTCTGTCGCCGTCCAGCGTGGAGGTCTGCTGGCCCGCGCAGCATTCGGCATGGAATCTGGACTGTGTGATGCGCTACACCTTCACGGGGCGCAACGCGGTGGACATGGTGTTTGAAGTCACGCCGCGCGCGGACGAGGCGCCCCGTGGATTCCTGGTTTTCATGTGGGCCTCCTACATGCACATGGTCCGCGGGCGGACGATCCATTTCCCCGGCGTGCGCGACGGCGTCGAGGGGTGGGTGGCTTTCGGGAAGCAGGGGGAGAGCGGCACCGTGCCCGGCGGAGGCCAGCCGCCGCTGGAACTGGACAGCGACGCGGGCGTGATGAACCTGGCCCTGGCGGAGGGTGTCCGCTTCACGGAGCCCGTCTACTACGGACTGGTGGACGGTGATCAGAACATGGACACCGCGGACGACGCGATGGCGTTTATCATGATGTTTGACGAGCCGGCCTCAACGCGGTTTGCCGTGTGGAACTGGGGCGACATTCCCTACTGCAGCGCGTGGGACTGGCAGTTTGTCGTGTGCAACCCCGAAGTGGGGCGCACCTACCGGCAGCGCGCGCGCATGGTTTTCAAGCGTTTCGCCGGCGAGGAGGACGTGCTGGCCGAATACCGCCGCTGGTCGGCGGACCCGGGCGGGGCGGCCCGGGAGGCTCCGCTTCCGCTGGAGCCGTTTCCAGCCATTCTCTCGCCCGGCCAGGAGCGGCAGGACCCCGTTCAACTGGGTGATAGCCTGCTGGCCGCCGACCCGGCCCGCGCGCTGCGCCTCTATCGGGAAGCCCTGCGCAGGGACCTGCGCCGACCGGTGGCGGTGGAGCGCATCAGGGACATCTGCGGGAAACAGGGAGACCCCGACTGGTTGGCGGCATTCTGGGCCGCCATCACGCGGGACGGGCCCGCGGACAGCGACACATGGTATGAATTCGGGCTGGCGAATGAGGGCGCGGGAAACACGGACCGGGCTGCGGCGGCCCACAGGGAGGCCCTGCGTCTGCGTCCCGACCGGCAACCGGCGCGAATGCGGCTGGGCGGTCTGACCGCCGGAACGGGGGACGTGGGGGAAGGATTGCGGCTGTTTGATGAAGCGGTGGACGCGGCCCCCGGGCTTGCCGGCGCCGCCGCCGGCGTGTGCGACGAGGCCGCCCAGGCGCGCCGGCGCGCCGGTGACACGGCGGGGGCCGTGGCGCTGCTGCGGCGCGC
>CAIUWO010000802.1 GCA_903902895.1 Candidatus Hydrogenedentota bacterium
AGGAAGGCGATGGCCGCGCCCTTGACCAGCGTGGCGGGCAGGGCGTGGAAATGGATCTCGGCGCCGGCGACGGCGCCGGACCACCACTGGGCCAACCCCGCCAGCAGGAGCCGCGCATATCCCGCGCCCGCGAACGCTCCGAGCACCGCGCCGCACAGCGCGGCGGGGAGGGTCTCCAGCAGGAACATGCCCCGCACGCGGCGCAACGGCCAGCCCACGGCCATGAGCAGGCCGAGTTCGGTGGTGCGCTGCTGCAGGCCGAAAACGAAAATAAGGCCGAGCAGCACCAGCGCCGCGACGATCAGGAAGAAGCTCATGCCGAGGAAGAGCCCGCCGAAATCCATGGACTGGTTGACGGCGCGCAGCGCCTGACCGCGCATGAACGTGAAATGCAGGCCCAAGCGTTCGGCGGAGAGCTTCCCGCGCAACCCGTCGCGGATGGATTGCTCCGTCACGCCCTGGCCGGAGAAGCGCACGGCCGTGACCGAACCGAAACGGTTGCCCCACATTTCCTTGCCTGCGTTGAAGGTGGCGATCAGCTTGGGTGTCTGGCCGTACCGCTTCCAGTAGTCCTCGTTGGGCTTGTCGGCCAGCAGCGTCTTGTCCATCGGCATGCCGATGTCCCAGTCGCGACAGTTCTCCACGTCACTGAGCCCGGCGAAGCGCGGGGCCAGTGCGCGCTCCAGCGCCATGGCGTCCATCGGGACGACGCTGTGCACCGTGACGGTGCGCTTCTGTTCGACAAATTCGTTCAACGGGCTGACCTGGTAATAGGCGAGGTTTAGCGTGTCACCGGGCGCGGCACCGATTTGGTCCGCCACCCATTGGTTGATAACCACCTGATCGTCGCGCATGCCTGCCGGGACGGGGCCTGCCTCGACGAAGGAGTAGGGCGTGGACTTGCCGTCCTTGGCGATGGCATTGACGAGATAGGTGAGCGTGGGCATCGCGCCCGGGAGTTCCTTCGCGGCGCGCACGACCTCCTCGTCAAGGTAGACCCGCTCCGATTCGACTTGCACGATGCCCGACGGATGGGAGCGCACGCGCAGGCCGATCTGTTCCAGCGTCCACGCCTGGTCCAGGTCCTTGTCGAGCGGGTAGCCGGACCCGGCGTTGGTGACAATGAGATTGGCGAGCCCGTCGAGACCAGCCTCCTCCTGCAGCCATTTGCGATCCACGAACACATTGTACGGCGCGGCCTGGTTGGCCGCGAGGCTGAAGCGGCCCAGTTGCACATCGGACAGGACCGCCTTCACCGTGACGAGGCTTTCAACGGTGTTGTCCTTGTCCCGCGCGGCGAGCGGCGCGTCCTGCGGCATGAGGCTGTGCTTGGCGATGCGCAGCGAGATGTCGTCGCCCGCGCGCACACCCAGTGCGGCGGCGGTGCGTTCGCCGAGGAAGGCCTCCTGCCGCCGGAGCACGGTGTCTTCCGGCGGCTTCCCTGTGAACCCCCAGAAATCGGGTTTTACACCGAGCACCTGCACGCGGTTCAACTGGTTGTGCGGACCTTTGCCGCCCGGCGGCGTGGATGCCATGCCGTCGAGCGTGAGCAGGCCCTCGGCAATGAGGTTCGTGTCTCTTGCGGCGAGGCTGCGGGAGAGCGAGTCGGAGAAGAAACGGCCCGGCTGGTACATCGCGTTCCAGACAAAGCCAAGGCGGGCGACGGCGATGTCGTGGAGTGTCTGGTTAACGGAGTCGCCCATGACCAGCGCGCCGGTGAGGATGGCGCTGGCGAGCAGCGTGCCCAGCAGCAGCCCGGCGTGCATGCGCCGGTGGTAGGCGGCACTGCGCAGGATGAGGCGCATGAGGGACATGGCGCTCAGCCCCGGGCCGCGAGGCGACCGTCGCGCAGTTCAAACACCCGCCCGAAGCGTTCCGCAATGGCGGGGGCGTGCGTGACGATCACCACGGCCATGCCTTCCTGGCGGTGGAGTTCGAGCAGCAGGTCGGCGAGCAGTTCGGCGCCTTCCTGGTTCAGCGAACCCGTGGGCTCGTCGGCCAGCAGCAGCGCGGGCCGGTTGATGAGCGCGCGCACGACGGCGACGCGCTGCCGTTCGCCGCCGGACAATTGGCCGGGGCGCGCGTCCATGCAGTGTGCCAGTCCCACACGGCCGAGCAGTTCTTCCGCCCGCGCGCGGGCCGCGTCAGGGTGCTCCGCCACGAGCGCGGGGACCAGCACATTCTCCACGGCGGCACACTGCGGCAGCAGGTGGTGCAGTTGGAAAACAAAGCCGATGTCGCGGTTGCGCAACGCGGCCAGCTCGTTGGGTGAAAGGGTTGAAGTGTCGCGGTCCTTGAAACGGTAACTGCCGGAAGTGGGCGTGTCGAGCGTGCCGAGGATGTTGAGGAAGGTGCTCTTGCCGCAGCCGGAGGGCCCGATGATGGCGGCGGTTTCGCCGGTGTTCAGGGAGAAGTCGAGTGCGTTGAGGACACACGTGCCCGGGTATTCCTTGGAAACGTCCTTCATTTCAACGAGTGGGGTGACATTGTTCATGGTGTGTCTCGGCGCGTCATTGCGAGGAGGACGAAGTCCGACGCGGCAATCTCCCGAACCGAAACGCTCCACACCACAGGGCAGTGACGGGCAGGAGATTGCTTCGCTTCGCTCGCAATGACGGCTTGGTCCTGGTCGTTGTCAAACATGCCTTTGTGCGTTCTTGCCTTATGGTCGACTGAAATCAACCGGCTAGACATGTGGGTCACGGCTCCGTGCTCTTGGGCGCGCCCAGGGCGACGACGGTGCCGTCCTCGCTGCCCACCAGAATAATATCCCCGGCGACGGCCGGCGCGGTAATCTCGTCGCTGACCTTGAGCGACCACGCCAGGGTGCCGTCGGCCAGGCGCAAGAGTAACAGTTCGCCATCGGCGGCCACGACCACCTTGTCGCCCGCGATGACCGGCGAGGTGGGCGAGCCCTTGGTGTCGAATTTCCATTTGCCCTTGCCGTCGGCGCGGTCGATGCCGTAGACATTGCTGTCGTTGGAGGCGGCGATGACCCACTGATCGTTGACGGCGGGCGTGGTGTAGACCTCCGACTCACTCTGCTCGTTGGCCCAGACGATCTTGGCCCCCTTGAGGTCCACGCACAGCACCTTGCCGCTGCGGCAGCCGGAAAATGCCAGGCCCTTGTCCTGCGCCACGCCGCCCGCCACCTGCGAGTCGCCGTCAATCTTGACGTTGTTTACGAGTTTTCCCGTGCCGGGGTCGAACACGTGGATGGCGGCGGCGCAACTGCCGAAGGCGACGGCGTCGGGCGACACCGAGGGCGAGCCGTCGCAGCGTTCGGGGCCCTCCCCTTTCCAGAGCACCGCGCCCGTCGCAGGGTCGATGCAGTGCAGCACGCCCGTCGGCTGCTCGATGACGTACACGCGGTTGGGGGTGCCCGCGAGGTAGTTGGCCGTGCCGCGAATGGGGCCCATCAACTGCACGCGCCAGCGCTCATCGCCGGTGGCCGTGTCGAGCGCGATGAAGTGCCCCTCCGAGGTTCCGAAAAGGACGAGACTATCAAAGCACGCAAGGGGCGCGTCGATGCGCTCCCGCACCGGTTCGTCTTTGACCTTCTCGCCGGTGAAGAAGTCCTTGGACCACACCTGCTTTCCCGTGAGGTCCGTGGCGACGACGTCGCCGCGTGCGGTGGCGTAGAAGATGCGGCCGTCATGGACGACGGGCGTTTCGCGCACCGGCGCGCCTGCCTTGATGCGCCAGAGCACTTCAAGCGTTTCGGGAAAGGAGGCGTCCGCGACGCCGGTCAGTGCGCTGTTGCCGTGATAGGTGTTCCACTCGGCGGCCTTCGTTGGCGCAGGGGGCGGCACGGCGACCGGTTTAGACGGGGGCACGGCGACGGGTGGTTCCGCATTCCATGCCGGTTTTATAAAAAGCAGATAGACGGCGAGGCCAACCATGTGCGCGAGGAATACCACCACAAAAAAGCGTACGCTGCGCCTCTTCTTCATGGCTGCTTATCCAGTGCCGCGGCATAGACGGCTGTCATGTCGCGCACCACCCGGTCCATGTTGAACTTCTCCAGGATGGCCGCGCGGCCCTGATGACCCAAACGCCGCGCCTCGTCGGGATGTTCCAGCAGCGATTGCAGTGCCTGCGTTAATCCGCCCGGCGTTTTCGGGTCGTAGAGCACGCCGCCGCCGGTGGCGTGGACGATTTCCGGGTAGGACCCCTCGGCGGGCTGCACGACGGGCACGCCCTGCGCCATGGCCTCCAGCAGTTGCAGGCCAAAGGCCTCACCGCCGGGAACCGGCACGGAAAGGACGGAAAGTGACCGGAGAAATTCGCCGCGCTGCGCCAACTGGAAATCTTCGATAAATTCCACCGCGCCGTCCATGCCCTCGCTGCGCAGTTTCGCCTGGATCTCCCCGCGGAAACGCTGGTCGGCTGGCGTGCAGCCGCCGGTGGCGCGCAGGCGCAGGTTCTGGAATTGGGGCATGCGCTTGAGCGCGATGAAGGCGTCCATCAGCAGTCCCAATCCCTGGCCGCGGCTGAGCCGCTCGAGGAAGCCGATGACAGGCGGATTGAAATCCAGGGGTGCAGCGTCGGCGGTGTCCGTCTCGACGCCGGGGTAAACGACGGAGACGCGGTCCGGGGCGAGGCCCATGCGGACAATCATGCGTTCGGCGTACCACGCGCTGGTGGAGATGAACCGGGACACGCACTTTGCGTTCTCGGAAATGGTTTCCCAGACCTGCCGGTCGTAGGGCGGATGCATCGCGTCGACCCAGGGTTCCTCGTCCTGGAGGCTGCACACAATGCGGGCGTCGACCACTTTCGCTATCTCCGGCGCAAAGCCGAGCAGCAACGCGTTGGAGACGTGGATGATATCCGGCTTGTCCTGTTCGGCGAGCCATGCCAGAAAGCGGTCGAATTCCTTTTGCTGGTTGCCGCGCCTGCCGCGCAGCATGGAGAGCGTCATGGGGCCGAGGTCGGCCGCGTTGGTGGACTGTTCGCGCGCGGCCGCCTGCCGAAGCACCCAGTGCGAATCGAGCAGGCGGTCCAGCCATAGCGGCATGTTGCGCAGGAACGGGACCTTCTCGCGCAGGTACATGTTGACGCCGCCGAAGAAGATGGGCGCCTTGGCGCCCACGCTGCCCTCCTCGCCGAACATGGGCAGGTAGAGCGGCACCATGATCACGTCGTGCCCGGCACTGCGCAGCGCGCGCACCAGCGCGCGGTCGCGCACGCAGTTCTGGCAGTAAAAGGTGCCGCCGCTGCCCGGAACGAGGTGGAGGATGCGCATCAGCTTTCCTCCGTGTCCCGGAACGACAGGGCCGCCGTGGGGCAGGCCTGCACGCAGCGTTCGGCCACATCACCCAGGCCCTTTGCCAGCCCCGCGCCGAAGGGCACCTGCAGGTGCGAGTCGAGGCCGCGTCCTGCGAAGGCAATGCCCGCGTCCAATCCGGAGGCGCGCACAAGCTCCACGCAGATGCCGCACTTGATGCACTTTCCCGGCTCGAACAGCACCTTGTCGGTTGCCTGGACCGGTGACACGGGCAGGCGCTCCATGGTGCGGGTGATCTGCGGGGCCAGCCCGTACTGCTCGGCATAACGCCGCAG
>CAIUWO010000803.1 GCA_903902895.1 Candidatus Hydrogenedentota bacterium
CCATGAGGAGGGCCTGCTCGACAGCTTCATGCTGAACACCGAAGTGGGCGTGTTCGGCGGTCTGCCCCAGGGCGGCAAGAATTTCGGGCCCGCGCAGAATCCGCGCGCCTTCGTCTCCCAAACCGCCATGTTCGACTTCTATGACGGCGGCGGCCTCGACATGACCTGCGTCGGCATGGCGCAGGTGGACCGCGAGGGCAACGTGAACGTGAGCAAAATCGGCCCCAAGATCATCGGGTCCGGCGGGTTCATCAACATCACGCAGGGCACGAAGAAAGTGGTGTTCTGCGGCGAGTTTTCCGCGGCCGGGGGCGACATCGCCGTGGAGAACGGAAAGCTCCTGGTGCGCGCCGAGGGCAGGGTGACCAAATTCGTCGAACGCGTCGAGCAGATCACCTTCAGCGGCCACATGGCCCTCGAGGGCGGACATGAAATCATCTATGTCACCGAACGGTGCGTGTTCGAACTCCGGCCCGAAGGGCTGGTGCTTACGGAAATTGCGCCCGGCCTCGACCTGCAGGCGGATGTGCTCGACCGCATGGGCTTTTCGCCGTCCGTTTCGCCGGACCTCAAAGTCATGGACGCGCGCATCTTTGCCGACGCGCCCATGGGGGCGTGCGGCTGACGGGGTAAAGAGTCCGCCCGGCAGCCGGGATGAGGTGCCCTTCGGAACGCGGGGGCCGTGTGGCCCGGCCTAGTCCCCGCCCAGGCGCTCGGGGCCGAATTTTCCGGCCCGACGCTCGTAGTTGCCTTTTCCGTTGCGCACGTACTTGGTGAACCCCATCTTCTCGCAGTTGGCGTCACTGGTCATCTGGTTGCCAACCCGCGAATTTCCCCAGCCGGCCACGTGGGGCGCGGCGAACACGCGCCGCACCGGCCTGCCCGTCTCCGGATGCTCCGTCAGGGGCGGCTCGTTCATCCCGTGCGTCACTTCAAAGGTCGCTCCGTCCGAACCGTCCTCGTTAATAATCTGATACGTGTAAATGGGCATTTTGTCGTTCTCCACCTGCGCCGGGGGCAATCCCCGGACTCGACCTGTTCCACACACTTGATCGTAACACATCCCGCCCAGTCCGGGTCTAGGCCGGGGGCGTGGAGAACAGCTCCATCAGCGCGGCCATGGCGAGCGGGATGAACAGGTTGTCGTCCGGGTAAACCCGGCGCAGCCAGTCGGCCGTGTCCGGGGAGACGCTCCCCTGCACGCGCCGCGTAACCGGGGCCAGCAGCCGCACCCCCAGGCCGGTGTGGGCCTCCAGCAGTCCCACCAGCAGTCCCATCCCCAGCATGCGCGGCAAGCCCAGGGACACGCCCTGCCAGCGGCACAGCAACCCCATGACCACAACAGCGGCCATCACAAACGCCGCAAGCCCGTAGGCCTTGACTCCGCGGGCACCGCGGCGCGCGAGCATATGGCGCACCCCCGAGGCGGCGGGGTCTGCCACGCCCAGCACCGCAATGGAGACCATCAGCGTCACCTCGCTGCACAGGCCGAACCGCCACAGGGTGACAAGCGTTGCGGCGCCCAGCACCAGGTAGGTGGATGCGTTGAAATGGTGCCGCTCCCCCGGCC
>CAIUWO010000804.1 GCA_903902895.1 Candidatus Hydrogenedentota bacterium
ACACGCGGCCCTCTGGGCAATTGCCATCGGGCTTGCAGCGGCTTGTTTCGCGGAGCAGCGGCGCGAAACCTTTGACCGCGACCCCGGCTGGGACGGCCAGAACAACCGCCCCGTTGCCGGCACCCTGCGAACCGTCGTGCAGGATTTCGGCTACAGCGCCACGGACCATCACGCCAACGGCCCCGGCGAAGTGGGCGGAATGATCACCCCCGACGGGCTACCCGCCTACTATGCCAAGGTCATCCCCGCCCTCAGCTATGACGACAGCTTCTCCGCGTCGGGCACGGTTGTCCTCGTCAAGGGCGGCGGCAACACGCTGCTCGGCTTCTTCAACCACGACACCGTCAACGAATGGCGCACGCCGAACAGCCTGGTATTCCGCATCAACGGCCGGGGGGGCATCTCCCACGTGCATATCGAGTCCGCCACGCGCCTGTGGCGCGCCGACGCCTCGGTCATCGGGCGCGTGGACACAGTGGCCGACCGGGTTCACCCGATTGAAATACCCAGCACGGGCGCGCACACATGGTCCATCGCGTATGACCCCAAAGGCAACGACGGCGGTGGCTCCTATCGCGCCACATTCGACGATGTTCTCGCCGTGTGCAACCTCCAGCCGGGCCACAAGGCCGACGGCGCCGCCTTTGACCGCTTCGGCCTGCTCAACGTCGTCAAGAGCGTGGACGGCGCCGGCGAAATCTGGATTGATCGCGTGGTCATCAATGGGAAGCCCGAATCGTTTGATGCCGATCCCGGTTGGGAGGGGCGCCGCAATCAAGTGAAATACGAGAGCGAGGAGGTGCGGCCCCGTTTCAATTTCGGCTGCAGCCCCACAGTGCTGGCCGGGGGAAAGGTTCCGGGCGAGGTCGGCGGGCTCTTCTTCCGGGGCGACTGCCGCAGCCAAAACACGCTGGCCTGCTACGGCGACCGGCTCGACACGCTGGCGCTCGACAAACCGCTGCGCGCCTCCGGCAGGGTCGTGCTGCTGCGCGCGGTGAGCGACAGCACCACGCTGTTCGGCTTCTACCATGCAGAACACAGCATGCGCGTCACCGACTCACAGGCCTCCGCCCTGCCCAGGGACTTTCTGGGCGTCAGTGTCGAGGGTCCGTCGGGCGAAGGCTTCTACGTCTATCCAAGCTACCGTGTGCACGACGGCGAGCAAAGCTCGGGCTATCCCGACACCCCCCCGCGCATCTATCCCAACGGAACGGTCCATACTTGGGCGCTGGAATATCTCCCCGGTGACCCGGGAAAAATCAGCGTCACCCTCGACGACAGTCGCGCCGAAATGCCCGTCCCCCGCGAACACCAAGCCGCAGGCACCCAGTTCAACCGCTTCGGCTTCGTCACCCCCTGGATCGACGGCAACGGCCAGCGCATCTTCTTGGACGACCTGGAGTATACCTGCAGGCAGGAGTAGGCCGCGGCTCGAAAGGCGGTGTTCTTCCAGCCCCCGGCCCCGGAGGGACCGAACAACAGTAGCCCCGGGTGCAGCGAAGTTTACCCGCCTTTGGAGGGCGGAACCCGGGGTTAACGTGACCAATCGGAGCGTCCCTGAAGGGGACGAACAATCTGACGCGCGGCGTACCTGTCCGGACTAGAAATGGAACTCAATGCTCCTCGGACAGATGTACTCCTCATGGCATTTCTTGCAGACCCAAACCCCCTCCTTGGAAATCCACGCTTCCGGACCACAGACTTCGCAGATGCACTGCATGCAAACAGCGCAGTGCTCATGATTCCATGCACCTTTGATAACAGCTGCTCCCCCAGGCAGGTTGTTCACGTCAATACTTCCTGTTATGGGCACCAGGCAGCGATATCCGTCAATGGTGATCTCTGCTGCATCACGGGGTTTGAAGACTGTTTCTTCCCAACCGTGCTTTGGGGACAGAACCAGGCTCGCATTCTCCATATCCCACCCGCTCAGAACCGCATATTTCGCGCCTATTTCAAGCGCAGCGCCTCCTTCCCCCGCCCTCACGGCCAACGTGGCCAGACAACATCTTTTCCCGTAACGCATCATCCGCGCTTCTATCAAAGAGTCCGGCGGAACAAACAGAGCCACCTCTCCCAGTTCCTTTGGTGGCCGTGACATTCTTCCGCGGACCTTTGTCTTTCCTCCCTTCGTTTCGAGGAAAGTTACCTGAATCACCGGTCTGACCCGCATCCTATCACTCCTGAGCCATAACACTTGTGCAAAGCCGTGCAACGGGAGCCATGGCCCACTTTTCTGCGCTCCATTTTGATGACTGCCGCCCCATTCACTTCTCCGGCATCGGCGCCGTCTCCAGCGCTTCCATAACGCCGTCGGCGACCGCTCTGCCAGGAAGCCATCGCCCTTGGCGGTGAAATACGCCTTGGCGCACGGCTCGACCGCTTCGGCCTCGCCGGCCCCGGGCGCTCAGCGCAGGTTCAGGTGCAGCCAGGTAAAGGCGCCGTCCACCACATTGGGCACGTCCCGCAGCTTCTGCCAAC
The DNA here is from genome assembly GCA_903902895.1 of Candidatus Hydrogenedentota bacterium. Taxonomy (GTDB): domain Bacteria; phylum Hydrogenedentota; class Hydrogenedentia; order Hydrogenedentales; family CAITNO01; genus CAITNO01. The sequence continues at coordinate 2,482 of CAIUWO010000804.1, forward strand.
TCCACGACGAACGGCTCCAGATGAACGGGTGCCCGTTGACGTGCGGCGTGCCGTAGCGCATCCAAATGCCCCGGTTGCCCGAAGTCCTGTCCAGCTTGCCTTCCAGATTCATGGAGGCCAGCGCCATGCTGGCCGCGGCGGCCTTGGCGTCAATGGAGCCGTCCGGAACCATTTTCGGGTAGTCCGTCTCGCCGTAGCCCAAGTCCCAGCGGCCGTATATCGACAGCGGGTTCTCCGGGTCGGTGTAAGTGATGACGCGTTTCGCGTCCTCCACCGTGTTCACGCCGGGCAGCAGTTCCTTGAACTGCACGCGCCGCGCGGGCCGGTTGTCCGTCGACTTGAGGTCGTCGCGCACCTGGTAGGAGGCGGGGAAATTGATTCCCATGATGTACCCGGGCGTGACGATTTCCGGGTCGTATTCCGTGGAGAAACCCTCCGGCTTGGTGGTCACCGTGTACGGCCCGCCCAGGGACCGGTAGAAGACGAAGCACCGGTAGGACATCTCGACCAGCGCGGTCTCGCTGTTCTTGGCGTCCACCACCATGTAGCCGTTCAGGTAGGTGCCCGAATTGTCCAGCGAGATGTAGCGGAAGAAGTCGTCGATTGACGTGGAGAACTGTTCCGCCAGTGTCGCCCGCCAGACAATCCAGATGGCGTCGGTTCTGGTGACCGACTGCGAGGAGCGGTGCGTGGTCTCGTTGAACAGAATGCCCTTGTTGTTGTAGCCGAAATCGGCGTTGGAGCCGACCAGCCCCGCCGAGATGGCGTTGCAGGTCATGAAATCGCCGTTCACCATGATGGTCTGGCCCATGGTCTGGGAGAGAAAGCTGTACCACGAATTGTGCGTGATGAGCACGTCATCGGCGGTGCGCTTGACGAATCCCGAGCACTTTTCGATGCGGCGCCCCTCCGCGGCCTTCTCGCCGGAGAAAGAGATGACGTCCATGACGTCGCAGTAGGCGTTGATGAAGTACAGGTCCATGAAGGACAGCGTGGGCGTCTCGTAGCCCAGCGACAGTTCGGCCTCCGGGAAAGAGGCGGGGTCGGGGAGCCAGTCGCCCGAGAAATCCAGTTCTTCCGGATGATCCAGGTTGGCGCCGTGGTAAATGCCCAGCATGCGGAAGAGCAGCCGCGACAGTTTGTGCGCCGTGTCCGCGTCCTCCATGGTGCGCAGGAAATTGATGAGGTACGCGTAGTTCTGGTTCAGCAGTGCCGCAACCTTGTCCAATTCGTCCCGCGTGGGCACGGGCTGCTTCGGGAAGGTGTGCCCCGGGTCCAGCAGATAGGAACTGTTCCAGGTGTTGTCGCGCGTCGACAGGACCGTGCGGCCCTGGAGTTTGCCCTGCACGAATCCGGCGCGGTATTCGGCCCGCAGATCGTTTTCGTCCCTGGACACCACCGTGAGGTTGGCGATGTTGTTCACCTTCTCCAGCACGCCCGAGGCGTCCTTGTCCAGCGAATAGCAGGCGGGCGGACAAGGAACGGGGGGGTATCCGTCGTCGGGGCAACCGGCCAGCACAACGGACAGGACAACCAGCACTGCGGCACCGGCAAAGCTTCTAGTCAGCATGGGTTACTCCTTGGATGCATGCGGCCACTTCCGGCGGGAGCGCGACCCAGGGGTCCTCTGGACCCTTGCGAAACCGCCCGCACGGACAACGGCAGTATGCTCCCCAAAACCGGACATTTTCAAAAGTCGGGAAGGCGGCGCGGGGCGCTATTTGCCCCCGCCTTTCGGCCCGGGCTGCAGCGCCTCCAGAATGCTGTCGGCGACCTGCCTCGCCAGGAGGGCATAGCCCTCGTCGGTGAAGTGGACGTTGGCGGGCAACTGGCACTGCTGCAACTGCGGCAGCACCATTGCATACAGGTCGTCCACGGCCACGCCGTTTGCCTTCATCAGCTCCGCCGCGACGGCATTCACCTTCACCTCGTCCCCCTTGACCCGGCCGGCCGAACCCTGAGGAACGGGCGTGGTCGTGGCCCAGATGAGCCGGGCTCCCGTGGCTTTCAGCCGCTTCACGAGTGATTCGAGATTCTTCCTGTAGTCGTCGGGCGGCACCTGCCACTCCCCCGCCATGTCCGTCTTGCCGTCCTTCATGTACTTTATGTCGTGCAGACCCCAGTTGAAATGGATCACGTCCCACTTTCCGGTGCCGAGCCAATTTTCGAGATTCTTCACACCGTTCGTTGTGGGGCCGCCGTTGACGGGGATGCGCAGGACGTTGGCCTTGCCTTCCAGCAGGCTGCGGACGCCCAGCGTGTAGCCGATGGAAATGGAGTCGCCGATGATCAGCACGCGCGGCAGCGCGGGGTTCTCCGTGACCGGCGCAAAGGCGGGGTTCTCGCGCTCCGACCTCTTCGCCTTGTCCCCCGGAGCGCCCCAGGCCGGTCCCGGCAGGCACAGCAACACAAGGAGAATGGAGAGCGCGGACCACGCAGGGGTTCTGCCCAGTTTCATTGTAATTCCTTTCCGATACGGCCGGGGCTCATGCCTCTAACCCGCATATCTTACCAGCCCCTCCACGTTTCGAGTAACCGAGGGCGATTCACGGGCTTATTCAAAATCAACGCAGCACACTCCGTCATTGCGAACGAAGTGAAGCAATCTCGTGCTCGGCATATGCCGAGCGGTATTGATCATCGTATCAAGAGGTTGCCGCGTCGGGCTGAAGCCCTCCTCGCAATGACTGGTGAGATATGCGGGCCAACTGCGTCATCGCACTGTCCTTCACCGTCTTCTGCCAGTCGCGGATGCTCCGGGACAGGTCGCGCACCCGGTCCGCATGGCTTTCGTCGCCGTAGAGATTGCGGGTCTCATGCGGGTCGGTGTTCAGGTCGAACAACTGGCTCTTGTCCCGTTCGCACAGGCACAGTTTCCAGCCGTCCTGCGTGATGACCGTGCGAATAGGGGCGTCCTTCACACGGTCCACATCCTGCGGCGTCAC
>CAIUWO010000805.1 GCA_903902895.1 Candidatus Hydrogenedentota bacterium
CGCCCAGTCCCTTGCCCGGTTGGCGATGCCGTCCAGCGTTTCACCGCCCCAGCCGCGCCATGTTTCCGCGTACCGCTCGGTCTCCTCAAAGGTGTGCAGCAGGGCTCCGGTGTCCGCGTCGAACAGGCTTGCACGGCCATAGCCCCCCGCGAGGATCCGTTTTCCATTCGGGGAAAAACAGAAGGAGCCCACGGAGAGATCCCGTTCATTCTCCGGGACAAGCGTTCGCCGGGGGTATCCGTCGGTCAGGTAAACGATCTCGAAATTGGGGTAGGCAGCTACGGCCATGCGCGTGCCGTCGTCGGAAAACACGGCATGCATGGATACTGAATCACAGTCGTCGCATTTGACGGCGAATGAACAGATCGCCTCCTGCTCTTTGGCGGACGTGTCGCGAAGCACGGCGCTCTTGCCGTCGGTTTGCACCACCAGAAAGCGTCCGTCCGGTGAAAGTGCCAGGGGGTTGCCCTGCCCGCCGCAAACGGGCGCGTCGCTGGACTGCGCGTATATCGCGTAACTCCGGTTCTCAGGCTTCCACGGTTCCGCCTCTTTGCAGGACACGTCCGCGTAATGGGTCATGGTCCGGTTGAAAACGCTGGGCGTGGAATACGGCGAATGCATTGGCAGCATCCATGTCCCGCTTTTCTGGAGTCCGTCAAGCAGGTACGCCGTGAGTTTGAATTGTTTCAGTGGCTGACCGGTCCCAGGGCTGTAACCGAGGTCCGTCACCAGAGCATAGCCATTCTCTCTCAGGGACAGGCCAAGGGATCCGGAGAAGAGCCGGCCACCGTCGAACACCTTGGTCGGGGTGGCGTCGGGCGACGGCGGCCAGTACCAGAAATTGCGGTCCTCGTCCTGCGACAGGACCATGTCGGGGCCTTCGTCCGGCCTCTGAATCCGCACCCTGAACAGCGTATGCCCCGGCCGGGAGAGCGTCTGCTGGATCGCGCCGGTCTGCGAGTCGACCACACAGGCCCCTTTTCGGTCCAAAGTCAGAAAGTAGAGACACTTCTCATCGGCGGACCATGTTACCCCGCCGAACATGTGCGGCATTTCACCTAGGTCGCGAACTAGTGCGCCGCTTCGCGCATCGTAAAGTTTGAGTCCCGTAGGGCCGTCCTTCTGCCAGAATGCCATCGCGAGCAGGCCGGATTCTGAAAGGGCATTCCATCCAACGTAGCCGGTACCGGGCAGCATGTTCCCCTCGGAGCGCTTGCCGCTGTCAACGTCCAAGAAGAAAAACTGGCTCGGAGCGGTTGCGGGCTGCTGGTTTGAAGGCGTCACAGGGGCTTGGACGCGCTGAAATAGGACGGTTCTTCCGTCGGCCAGGAAGTCTGCCGGGTAGGCGTCCCTTATCTCTCCCAAAACATGCTGCTCCGCGCCAGCCAAGTCGTAAAGCACAAGGGTGAATTGGGGCGTGTCCTTTTGGCCGTCGCGTTGCGCCGCTTCCGAACCGCAGTACGCAAAGACGCGGGTCTCGCCAGGCAATAGGCGCGCTCCCAGGAGGCCGCCGTACCGGGTCTCCTGCCGCGACCACAGTTCGCGACCGCTGGACTTGTCCAGCAAGAACAGACGGTCCTTTTCCCAGCACAGCACGCACTTTCTGCCCCACTGCATTTGGGTGTGCGCCGAAGCGAAGCAGCGCTGCCAGAGCTTCGCACCGGAGCGGGTGTCAAACGCATAAATGCCGCTCTGGTTGGCCATGAGGAACAGGTTCTGCTCCGGCATGCAGTCCACAGCGAACCATGCGGGGTTTGTGAGGAAGACGCATTCTTCGGGCTGGGTCACCATGGGCGCCTCGGCGCGGGCGGAAAGAAGGGGGGAGAGCAATACAGCCAGGAACAGGGCCAGCAGGGCACGACGCGCAGGACTAGTCATAAGAGTCATCCTCCTTGAAATCACTATAGCAGAGGAGGCGGTTCTTTGGTAGTCATCGCGCGGGGTCTCCGGGGCAATCGCATTTAAAGGGGGTGCA
>CAIUWO010000806.1 GCA_903902895.1 Candidatus Hydrogenedentota bacterium
CGCCCAGTCCCTTGCCCGGTTGGCGATGCCGTCCAGCGTTTCACCGCCCCAGCCGCGCCATGTTTCCGCGTACCGCTCGGTCTCCTCAAAGGTGTGCAGCAGGGCTCCGGTGTCCGCGTCGAACAGGCTTGCACGGCCATACCCCCCTGCCAGCAGCCGTTTCCCGTTGGGGGAGAAGCAGAAGGAGCCTCGCGAGAAGAACCTTTCTGCCTCCGGAGCAATCTGTCGCCGGGGATATCCTTCGGTCAGGTAAACGATTTCGATATTGGGCCCTGCGTGTATGGCTACCCGCGTGCCATCGTCAGAAAACACGGCATAGATGGGCACCGAGCCGTTATATTCAGATGTCGCGGCAAATGAACAGACCGCCTCCTGCTCTTTGGCGGACATGTCGCGAAGCATGGCGGTTTTACCGTCGGCCTGTGCCACGAGAAAGCGTCCGTCCGGTGACAGCGCAAGGGGGTTGCCCGGCCCGCTGCAAACAGGCGCCTCGACAGACTCCGCGTATACCGCGCAACTCCGGTTCTCAGGCTTCCACGGTTTCGCCTCTTTGCAGGTTACGTCTGCGAAGTGGGTCATGGTTCGGTTGGCAAATCCGTACATGGAATACAGCGATTTTGTTGGCAGCAGCCATGTCCCGCATCTGCGCAGTCCCTCAATCTGGTATGCCGTGAGTTTGTACTGTTCCGAGGGTTTGCCAGTAACAGGGCTGTACTCGGTGTTCCTCACCAGAACCTGCCCGTCGCCGTTCAGCGACACGCCAATGGGCCCGGAAACGAAGCGGAAGCCGTCAAACACCTTGGTCGGGGTGGCGTCGGGCGTTGGCGGCCAGAGCCAAACATTGTTGTCTTCGTCCTGCGAAAGGACCATGTCAGGGCCCTCGTCCGGGCGTTGAATCCGCACGCTGCACAGCTTGTGTCCGGGGCGGCACAGAGACTGCTGGACGGCGCCGGTCTGCGCGTCCAGCACACAGGCCTTCTGGCGGTCTAAGGTCATAAAGTAGAGGCACTTCTCGTCAGCCGACCAGACGGGCCTTCCAAAACTCTCTGGAATTTCGCCCAGGTCACGCACCAAGGCGCCGGACTTTGCGTCGACGACCTTGAGGCTGGCGGGGCCGTCCTTTCGGGGACCGGCCATGACGAACAGGCCGGAGGCCGACAGCCCTCCCCATGGACTGTTCGGAACCGCATGCGTCTCGGAAGCCCTGCCACTGCCCAGGTCCACCAGAAAGAACTCCTTGGGCCAGTCTTTCTGCTGGTCCATTGACGTTGCCGTCGGCGGAACGATGTATCGGAAGAACAGCGCGGTCTTGCCGTCGGTCAAGAAGGACTGGGGAAAGGCGTTCTTCATTTCGCTGAACACGCGCTGCCTTCGGCTTTCCACATCGTAGAGAACGGTGGTCAATCGGGTGGAGACTTTGCCCGGCTCAGAATCAAAGACTGCGAGGATGCGTTTCGCATCGGGTGAGAGCAGCGCCCAGGAAATGTCGCCATACCCGTCTTCCTTTCGAAACCACCGTTCTTGGCCGCTGGCCTTGTCCAGCAGGAACAGTTCGTTTTGCGATGTCCAGCCCAGAACATGCTTCCCGCCCCACTGCACATTCCCGCCCCGCGAACAGTGCCAGCGCTGCTCGCCCGAGTGAATGTCAAAGGCGCGGATGCCCTCCTGGTTGGACAGGAGGAACAGGTCTTCTTCCGGCATGCAGTCCAGTCCGTGGTACAGCGGTGCCGCGAGAAACACGCATTCTTCGGGCTGGGTTACCATGGGTTCCTCCGCGTGACTGGAAATGAAGGGTAATAGTAAAGCCGCCAGGAACAGGGCCAGCAGGGCACGACGCGCAGGACTAGTCATAAGAGTCATCCTCCTTGAAATCACTATAGCAGAGGAGGCGGTTCTTTGGTAGTCATCGCGCGGGGTCTCCGGGGCAATCGCATTTAAAGGGGGTGCA
>CAIUWO010000807.1 GCA_903902895.1 Candidatus Hydrogenedentota bacterium
CGAGTTCTTTCACAGCCTCCTGATGGCCTGTTTCCATGAGGTGCCGATTTCGCTGTGGGACATTCAGGAGGAAGACCCCGCCACATTCCGTTACATCACCGACGATGGCCGCGAGACCCCGGTCGGGCGTCTGGCCCATCTCCCCCTCGCCGAACTGCTGACACCGGACGGCGCGTGCGATACGGAGCGCCTGGCCGCCCACGCCGAATGCGGGCAGTGCCCCTATCGGCAGCCTTGCGGCGGCTACTTTAAATGGCCCGACCCGGACTATTCCTGCAAAGGGGTAAAAGAGGTCTTCGGCCGGATAGAGGCGGCGGCCCGCGACCTGAAGGGGGACATTGAGGCGCACGCCCAGGCAATGAGGGGTGACGGCGGTGAATAGGCGCGATTTCGCGCTCATATTCCTGCCCACCCTGGTGTGCGACGCGCGCTGCGACTACTGCTTTGAGGACAGGAGCACGCCCCCGGTATCTTTGGAGGATTTTGCCGCCATCTTCGGCAGGGTGCTGGATTACATGGACGCGCGGCAGATGGGAACGCTTCATCTGTACTGGCAGGGCGGCGAGATTCTCACCCTGGAACCGGCGTGGATCGAGCGGGCCAACGGGATCATGCGCGCCCTGTCCGGGGAGCGCGGCCGCACGACCATCAACCACCTGCAGTCAAACCTGCTGGCCTATGACCCAAAGTGGAACCCCGTCATTGCCGGCGTGTTCAACAACAGCGTCGGCACCTCCATGGATTTTCCCAACCGGCACAGGCGCATGCCCGGGGGCACCCCCGAGGCGTACACCGAACGGTGGACGCGCAGCGTGCGGGAACTGCGCCAGGCCGGGGTTAACATCGGGGTTATCTCCGTGCCCAACGCCGAGACCCTGGAAATGGGGGCGCAGGCGCTCTACACCTTCCTCGTCGATGAGACCGGCGTCGGCAATTTTCAGATAAACTCCCCCTTCCCCGGCGGCCGCGTCAACGATGTGAAGAGAAGCCTTCCCCTGGATGCCCGGGCCTTGGGGCGTTTTCTCGTTGACTTGATGGACCTGTGGCTCCTGCGGGGCCGCAGCCGGGGCGTCAAGGTTGGACCCTGCACCGAGGTGTTGAACTACTTTCTGGACGGGGGAGGTCGGCTCCCCTGCTTCTGGCAGGACAACTGCGCAAACGGTTTCATTTGCATCGATCCAAAAGGCAACGTGGCGCAGTGCGATTGCTGGGTGGCCAGCTATCCGGAAATGCGCTTCGGCAACATCCTGGAAACGCCGCTGGCCGAACTGCTGGACAAGAGCCCCGCGCGGCGGGAATTTCTGGACCGGCCGGGCGCCCTCATGGCCGATACCGACTGCATTGACTGCGAACATCTTGCCATCTGCCACGGCGGATGCCCCGTTCGCGCCTTTTCCACATACGGGCGCCTCGCCGAAAAAGACCCCTACTGTGAAACCTACAAAATGCTGTTTTCCCATGCGAAAGAGCAGGCGGCGCGCATCGCGTCCTGCCCGCAATGAGGACGCATGCCGGCTGGGGGGAGAGTTTCTGCCTGCTCCGGGAATGGCTTGGGGCTGGAGTGTTCCCCATGCAAGCAGACCCTTCGTTTCCAACGGACCGAGCCTTTCCCCCTTTGCGCCGTTGAGAGGACCAATTCTGTCGCGGTCTGTCGTCATCACCTTGCGCTCGTTCTAAAGGGGAGCCTAGAATGATCTCGGAACCAAAGTGCCTGACCGACCGGCAAGTGCCTGCGGCCGGGGCGGTCATGACCAAGGCAGGATTGAGCCTATGCGACCAGATAATGTGACCCCTGTTCCGGCGGAGAGGAATCTCGAAACAGCCTCTCCCGAGGCGGCGGCCCCGCCCCGGGGCGGCCCCTTCTCCTGGTTTTCCCGCGCGAAAACGACACAAAGCGTCACCGTTGCCGTTGCCTGTTCGGTCATCATCGAGCTGACCGGACATTTTATTGACCAGGTGTGGCAGCCGCCGTTTGTTTCAAACATCTTCACCCTGTTGGCCGTTCTAATACTGAACGTTCCCGCTGTGCTCCTGATCAGGTCGGTGCCGGGGAAAATGCTGGTGCGGAACGCCCTTATGCTCGCCGCGGTTTGTGTCGGAATGACCGTCATTCTGGACATGACGAAAGATATCAGAGCTTTGGAAAACTGGATGATCGTGGGCAACAACTCCATGGTGCGCGGCCAGTTGAGATGGTTTTCCCTGGTCGGGGGTATCTTCCTGCTGTTCGGGGCGCTGTACTACGCCATTGGCGACCTCGTCGATTCCCGGGCGAGCCTCCAGGCCAAGCACCAGGGGCTGCTCGAGGAAATTCGGCAGCGCCAACTCGCCGAAAGAAAAGCGCAGGCGGCGCGCGACTATGCGGAAAACCTCATCCAGACCGCCAACGTCATTGTGATCGGGCTCGACAATGACCGAAAACTCAAGGTCTTCAACGAGACAGCCGAACGCATCACCGGATACACCCATGAGGAACTGCAGGGGGGGGGGCTGGTTCGACACGCTCATTCCCCCGGCCCGTTATCCCGGCGCCAAGGAAAAACTGCTGGGCACGCTGGCAACCGGCGTTCCAAAACAGTTGGAAGGGCCCATCCTGACCAAGTCTGGCGAGGACCGCCAGATCGCCTGGAGCGTCAGCGAGGTTGTCGAGGACGGTCAGGTCACGGGGTCCATTTCCTTCGGGCTCGACATTACAGACCGAAAACGCGAGGAGGTGGAACTGCTTCGCTCAAGCAAATTGGCCACCCTGGGTGTCGTCGCGGCCGGCCTCGCGCACGAAATCGGCAATCCGCTGGCTTCCCTGTCCACCCGGCTCAGTCTCATGCAGGAGAGGGACGACCCTGAGTTCTGGCAGGAGAGTATCGACGTGCTGCAGCGGCAAATATCGCGCATATCGCGCATCGTCTATGGGGTTGCCCACTTCTCGCGCCCGCCGCGCCTGGAACCGGTCGTGTGCAGTCTTAACGCCCTGGTGTCCGACGCTTTGGAGGTGGTTCGTTTTCACGAGGGTGCCAAGCACTGCCGGATTGGCATGGAACTTGCGAATGTTTCACCCACGGTGACCGCGACACCGGACCAGTTGACCCAGGTTTTCCTCAATATCGGGCTGAATGCGCTGGAGGCCATGCCCGATGGCGGGATGCTCACAGTAACCACGCAGGTGGACGGGCAGATGGCCGAGGTCGTGTTTGGCGACACGGGACCAGGTTTAACCGAAGAGGCCAAAACAAAGATGTTCGACGCGTTCTACAGTTCAAAGGCGGAGGGAATGGGGCTGGGTCTCAACATCGCCAAATCAATAATCACCCGCCACAAAGGCCGGATTGAGTTCGAAAACAACCCGGGCGGCGGCACACGCTTTCGGGTGCTGCTCCCCGTGGCGGACACAGCATCGCCGGAGCCGAATATTCCAGGCGGAGACATGGCGTGACAACAAAGGTCTTGTTGATAGACGATGAAGAGTTGTTCCGCGAGGACCTGGCCGGACTGCTGCGCCGCAGGGGGATGGAATGCCGGACGGCCGGTTCCGGCGAGCAGGGCTTGGCGCTGCTCGAAGACTGGGACCCCGACATTGCCCTGTGCGACATCATGATGCCGGGCATGAACGGCATCGACGCGCTCGACAGCATGATGCGCATGAGACCCGACCTGCGCGTGTTCATGCTGACCGCCTATGCCGACCTGCACACGGCAATCACCGCCTTCCGCAAAGGCGCCTGCGATTATGTCCTCAAGCCGATAGTCTTCGAGGACATCATCGGCAAGATACGGCGCCTCGCCGAACTCAAGGAACTGACACGCGAGGTTCAGGTCCTGCGCCGGCAGGTCTCACGCGGCATGGAATCGCTGTCCATTATAGGCCAAAGCGAGGTCATGAAGGTCGCCATGCGCCATGTTGAGGAGGTCGCCGCAACGCGCAGCACCGTGCTGATTACGGGCGAGTCCGGCACGGGCAAGGAGCTTGCGGCCCGCGCAATACACAGCCTGGGAGAGACCAGGAACAGCCCCTTTGTCGCCATCAACTGCGCCGGCATACCCGAGGCGCTCCTGGAAAGCGAACTGTTCGGCCACGTGCGCGGCGCGTTCACGGGCGCCGTTGCGGACCGCGCCGGCTACTTTGAACTGGCCGGAAACGGCACGGTCCTCTTGGACGAGATTGGGGAAATGCCCCCGATGCTGCAGGCCAAACTCCTGCGCGTGCTCGAACAGAGAGAGTTCATGCCGGTCGGCGGCTCGAAGCTAAGGTCCCTGGGCGCGCGCGTCATTGCGGCCACCAACAAGGACCTGCGAAAATTGTCCGACACAGGCCAGTTTCGCGCCGACCTGTATTTCCGAATCGCCGTGTTTGAACTCCCCATGCCGCCCCTGCGCGAACGCCGCTCCGACATTCCCGCCCTGGTGGAGCATCTCGTGCACAAACTGAACGGCGAGTTGAAACGGCAATGCCTGGGACTCACCCCGGACGCCATGCGCTGCCTGCTGGCCTACTCCTGGCCCGGCAACGTGCGCGAATTGCGAAATGTCGTCGAGCGCGCCATTATCCTGAGCCACGGGGGTTGCATTACGCCGGGCGAACTGCCCGAAAGCATGTGCGGCAACCTCGACACCGTGGCCACCCCCGCGCCCGACGACCTGCGCTCCGCGGTCCGGTTCTTTGAACGCGAGTTTCTTTCGCGCGTGATCGCCGACTGCGGCGGCAACAAAGAAGAGGCCGCCCGTCGCATGAACATCAACGCCTCCACACTTTACCGGAAGATGGCCGACTTGGACATCAAGCCCCGCCTGTCGGACACGGTCGTTTCCTGAAAACCCGC
>CAIUWO010000808.1 GCA_903902895.1 Candidatus Hydrogenedentota bacterium
CCCCCCCCCCCCCCCCCCCCCCCCCCCGGGGGGGGGGGGTGCGCGAAACCATTATCTGGCTCGATTTCGTGGTGCCTCTGGCGGGATTCCTGTTCTGCAAGAAGTTCTTCATCCGACTCTACGTTCTGGCAGGAAGACTCAGAAACGATGACCGCAGCAACATCCCCCGCGCACTCTTCAGGTTCTCCGCCGCGAAGCCGAACTTACAGAACTTCCTCTTCAACGTTCTCCGAAGACTCCTCATCCACAGCGCCGGGGGTGACGGAGTAGGAGGCCAGGATGCGGTCTATCTTGCGCATCTTGAACACCAAAAAGGGCACGTTCTTCAGGTGCGCCAGCACACGGTTGCCCTGGGCGGTGCGCACCTGGACATCCCCGGCAAGCAGCACAATCAGCTCAAAGAAATCCCGGTAGGTGGCGCTGACGCCCTTGGCGCCGCGTCCGAGCGAACTGGCTCCGCGAAACATGACATAGTGCTCAATCTCGTTTTGGGTAAACACCCACTTGTCGTTGAGGCGGGCCCCGATGAGCACAATGGCATAAACAAACGAGAGAAAAATGCTGGTAATCATCCCCAGGTCAGCCGAATATTCCGGATTCAGACCTTTGAAGAACAGTCCCACATGGTCGAACACGACAAAACCCTTGGCGCCGCGCAGCCAGAGGACGCAGAAGGAAAGGGCGGCGATGACCACCACCCAGAACACGGCCATGTTGCGGTTGACGTCGATCCCCATGGTCAGCACCACGACCACCAGCGTAATGACATAGACCCAGGCCTCCACCTTGGGCGACATCCAGCCGAACTTGTCCGTGAACCAAAACAAAAAGCCCAGCACAATGAGCGGCCATATGTAGATGAGTGACGGGTAGGAGTAGAGCACGATCCGTTCGCCGCCCGGCTTCTTCAATCCGGCCTTGTCGGCCATTTGTTTTGCGTTGCCGTTGGCCGGCCGCAGTCCCCCGCCCGCTCCGTTAGAGGGCGCCGTCTCAGGTGAATTGGATTCCATGCAAAAACCTCCTCATTCCAAAGGTTCAGAACTTCCCGCACAGACTCGAAACCGTTCATGCAAGTATATATAGTCGGCTTGAAAAATCCAAGGACTGTTCCGGTCGCCTGAACTCGTCGCCAAACAAGGCTGAAAAACACCGCGCGGCGGGCAGCCATTTCAATGCCGCCCGCCGCGCGCTTTTAACCATGATGTTCGCACTGCCGGAAAGACCGTCAGGCGCCGGCTTCGCTTTCCTGAGGGGCGCTGGCCGCCGCAGTGTCCGTGGCCTTCTGGCCGAGTTCGGCCAGTGCGGCCAGTTTCGGTTCCAGACGCGCAATGACCTCTTCCTGTTTCCGGAGGAGTTCCTCCTCCTCCTCCTGGATCGCCGCGAGTGCGCCCCGCATTTCCAGGGTGGCGTTTTCAAAGGTGGTGCGGATGTAGTCGGCGAACGCCGCGCGCCCCTGCTGGAGCAGGCCGCGAAGCCGTTCTTTGACGGAGTCGCCGCCCTTTCCGGACCCGAGGAGGGGCGGAACCACCTGCGCGCGGACCGCGGCGGTCAGCTTCCTGCGGCGCACGGACTTGCTTGTGGCGGCCCGCAGGAGAATGCCGACCAGGGCGCCCAAGACGGCGCCGCCGCCGGCGGCCATCTGCATCGCCGTATTCATGTCAGGAAGCTGCATCTGCAGCTGAAACTGCGTCTGCAACTGCTCCAGCGCGCCGGAGGCGACCACGCCCGCGCCCGCGGCGGCAAACAGAACGCCGCCAAAGACCGCAAAGCCGAAGTAGGAACCCACCAGGCTTACACTCAGTTCCCGCACGGGAACGCGGGGTGTCACAAGCGGGTCCTGGCGCATCGGGTCCAGCGGGCACAGCGCGCCCATGCTGGCCAGCGCGGTGCTTTCCGCCGCGCCAACTTCGGCGTTCAGCGCCTCGCAGAGGTCGCGCAGGTAGTTGTCCACGAGATTTTCAACCTTGGCGGCAAGCGGTGTGAAACCGCCCTGCTTGGCCGCCCTGTAGTTAAGGTCGTCGCAAATCCATTCGCGGGCCGGGTCCAGAATGCACCGCTTGACGGCCTCCTCGGAAATCCGGCTGTCGAGCAGTCCCTCATAGCCCGCATACTCCTGCCCGTCTGCCGTGCCGCCGCAGGATATTGCCTGCAGGTTTCCGCTCACCGTCTCCGCCCGCCGCGCGCTGTCCTCGAGCCGCGCCGTCAGCGTCATGCGCTGGTCCGCGAGTTCAGTCAGGCGGGGAACGTCGCGCGCCATGTCCAGCTGCACCTGTAGGGGCCGGGCATAAGTCCACGCCTTGTCGTCGACAAAGCGGCACGCCGACTCCAGGATGGCCCCCTCCCGGTTCTCCGTGTAGAGATAGCGCAGCAGCCGCTCGCGCAGCGGCGCTATGTTGCTCTGCTCCGCGAGATACTCGGCGACGCCGGCTGCGGCGTCCTCGCGCTGCATCAGTTCACGCTGCAGCGCCCAGGGGATCTTGATCTTGTTGTTGCCGTCCAGGTCCTCCAGGGTCGCCTGGCCGCGGGACAACTGTGACGACACCAGAGAGTAGAGCGCCGAAACGAAGAAGATCTCCGGCGCCTCAACCACGCCGCGCAGACTGCGGACAAGGTCCTTGGCGGGTCCGCGCCGACCCTTGGAATCAATCTCCTCGGCGTTAAGCTGGTCCGACTTGTTGATGACAAACATGATTTTGCGGTGGCGGTGCTTGACCACTTTTTCGATGAACTCGCGGTTCTGTTCCGTGCCCGGGTTCTGGCTGTCCAGCAGGCAGATGACCAGGTGGCTGTTGGGGATGATGTCCTCCGCGATTTTGGTGTTTGTTTCCGAGATGCTGTGCACGCCCGGCGAGTCTATGAGGGCCACATCATCCGCCAGCAGGTCGGTGGGCAGATGAATGTGGAGTTCGTCAAACTTGGCGCGCAGCGTGCGCAGCTGCGGAAAGTCCTCGTCCGCCATCACCGTGACGAGCGGGCGGAGAATGCGCACTAGGTCGCGCCCCTCATTTGACGGAAAGACGATGACAACCTGGTTCATGTCCTCGCCGGCGAGCACGTCTGCGGTGACGCCGAAAGCCGCGACCAGCTGGCCCAGCATTTCCAGTTCAGCTTCTGATACCGGATCGAAAAGGTCCAGCACCGCCTTCATGTCGTCCGACTTGACGATGTGCGTGATCTTGCTTGTGCACTCCTCAAGAACCATCGGCAGATACTCATCGCCAAGAAACGCGTTGACCAGGGCCGATTTGCCCACATTGAACTCGCCCAGAATGACAACCCGGTACTTGCCCTCCTTCAATTCCCTGCGCTTGCGTCCTATGACGCGGGCCTCCTCTTCCTGGTCTCCCGGAAAGTCGGCGTCGCCCAGAAAGGCCTCCAGCGTGTCCAGTGCCTGAAAGGCCCATGCCCGGTGCGCTATATGCTGCTCAATGTTCATGGCGTGTGCTCCCTGGTTTACTGCTTGGTTGGGACGTAGGAACAAGAAGTTTAGCAAGAATCTTCGCGCAGATCATGCTTTTTGTTTGCGGACGGGATAACCGCATAAAAAGGGGCTTCCAAGTACCAAAACCGCCTTTTCAAAGAAGTATGGAAGGGCGGGCCTTTTCGTGTTTTGGGCGCGTCTTGCGCGCAATGTTTCAGATTGAAGACGTACTGTTAGATTGCTTGCATTCCCCCGGAAAGCGCGAGCGGTCGTGGGAAAAGCGAGAAGACGTCTCTTTCGCCCGCTCAGACCAACGTGCCTTCGCAGTGCCCCATGGCACTCAACGGCGCCGCAGTCGTCTTGCGCCGAAGGCCGCCGCGGCGAGCCCAAGGACGAAGAGTCCCGCCAGGGAGACTGCGGGCAGCGGATTGACAGAAACGATAATCGGGCCAAAGACGCGCAGACCGTTGTCATACACGCAGTCATACACGCCGCCGTCGTTCCTGCCCAGGCGGGCAAAGTGCAGTTCAGACCATCGGGTCCCAAAAAGAACCGTGGTGTTTTGCAGCGGTTGACCGTCCCTGCGCCACTGAAATCCGCCGGAGAGATTGATCGAGCCCGGGATGCACAGGCTGAGCGCACTCCCTTGGTTGAACGCGCCGCCCGTTGAATTTCCGCCGCTCTGCACGCCGGGCTTCACAGCGGGGTCAAGCGCCGCCATTAGATACAAATTCCGACCGCCCAACGCCATGAAATAGTCATACTCCTGCCGGTTGGTGAAACCGTCACCGTCCGCATCGCCGTCCGGCCCGAAATAGCCGCCCAGTGTGGTGTAGTCTTGCACCATGGGAATCGCGACGCCCGGAGGCAGGGTGATGACCATGCCGATGGCTGTCATCAGCAGGGCCGGGACAATCGTCGATTGCGGGTTGCCTAGTGTCATATATCCTGCCAACAGCGTGTCCAGCCCCGGAATGGACCGCGTAATGCGTCCGCCGGGGCCACCCAGATCCGAAAGTGTCTGCGTTGTGTTGCGCTGCCAGGAATCCAGCACAAGAGAGTGGGACACACCGCCGGTGGCGCCGAGATTGAGTGCCGGATTGTGCAGACATTCATAAATAAGGCCCAACTCGCACCCGTCCAGCATTTGATTGCCCACGATGCTCGGAGGGTTGACGCTGATGGTGCCGCCGTTCGCGTCGCAGGCTTCGGGTGAGAAACGCTGTCCACCCAGCATCCAGGCGACCGGTGTGAACGTGTCGTCGAGGGACCGCATGGCGCCATCGAAATCATCGGTTCCGGTGAAAGCCGGGTCGGTGAACCTGAGCGGGCCGTTGTGGTCGAATGCGCCGTTTCCCGCACCGGGACCGCCCAGGGGCGCCAGGGAGGCGGCCACAATGGTGTCGTCGTCCAGAATCCGCAACCGCGCCGGTCCGGTTTCGCCGCCCAGATTAACAGTGACCGTATAGACCGCCCCCGAACCCGCCACGGACACCACCGTTGCCGCTTTGGCGCCTGACGCGGCAAAGTCGGTTTCATCGACGCCGGTGACGGCCTTGCTGAAGGTCACGCGGAACGCCTGCTGCGGGCCGCCAATATCTGCCGTCAATGGCAGGATTTCACGCACCGCCGGGTAGGCCAGCCAAGTGCCGTAAAACTCGTCAATGCAGCGGTGCGCCAGTAGGTCATATCCCTCCATCGTCAGGTGGAGGTCATCGTCCATCAGCGCCTCCAGCGGTGTGTTGTAGTTCGGGTCTCCGCCGGGAAAGGGGGTATAGTTTTGTGCGACCCCTCCGGGGAAGGGCAGGGTGCCGGCCTGAACGGGCGGTGTCGCCAGAAGAATGTTGTAATAGTACTGCATAAGGCCAAGGTTGTGAATGTACACGGTGCGGGGCTTGACGCGAAAGCGGTCCAGGCGCGAATGCTCAAACTGCACCCACACGGCGTTGCTTTGCGCAATTGTGGCCCCGTTGCCCATGGAGTGGTTGCCAAAATCATAACCGCACACCGCGACCCTGATGTTCGGGCGAATGGCCAAAATATAGTCGATTACGGCCTCGGTGTTGCCGTTAACCCCGTTGATGAAGGTCGTCAGGTCCCCGGGCTGCATGGTCGGCGTCCAGTTGCTGTCCATGACAAAGTCGTTCCCGCCGAGACTCAAGTGCACCACGTCGATTGTGGGATAGGCAAGCAGTTCCTGGCGCACCCGGTCCAGATACTGGGGCGTGTTGAACTCACTGGCACGGATGCCGACTTCCGTGGTCTGGCTGCCGCGCTGTCCAGTCCCGCCCAGCGCCGGGTAGTCGGTGAACGAGGCTTCAAAACTCCGGAAAAGCTGCATGAACCCGGGCCAACTGTCGCCCACAAGTAGAATTCGGGGAACGTCCGCCGTTCCCGCCCAGGCGGACGCGCACAGCAAAACACAAACCACCATCATGAACCCAGCAAGAACCTTCCGCTTCATTTCAGAACCTCCCTCAGGTCGGATATGGCCGGCACATTACTCTCGCAAGTATGCGTCATTCTTCCAGGACAGGAAACTTCTTCTCTTTCCAGTCACCTCTCATGGACTGAGACCGTAAGACGACCGCTATTACTTTGGGGAGAACCACCCCACTGGAAGAACGTGCCGTTTTGGTGGAGCCATCTCCGCAAACCGGGGTACGGGAGTCGCTACAGGTTGAGCTGCGGGCCGGGGAAACGGGTTGCCTTGGGGTTGAAGCACGGTACGGCTCGAAGGCGCCGCTTCTGATTCAACGGGGCGCTGGAGAGTCTGCATTGCTTCTTGCTGGAGCGGGGGGCATAAGAAGTACTGCGCCGAGTGATGTGGGACAGCTGTTTCCCGAACAGCGGCCGGCGGCTTCAACTGCCGCAGGAGAGTAAATGATCTCATCACCGCCACAATTTACACCCATGGCGATAGGCAATTTCCGCGCAACCCTGTCCATCGTCAGTTCCGTCCGAATTCGCCCGATAGAATTGACGGCGGCTCGTTACTTGTCCTTCTTCTTCTCATTCTTCAGTTTCCGCTTCTCTTGTGGGGTAAGAAGCGGTTTTTTCTTCACTTCTTTGGCGCCTTTGTCCTTCTTTCCCTTGTCACCCATGTCCGTGTCTCCTCGTTAGTTGACAACTTCTATGGAGTAATCTACCCCCTAATGCGTGGGGAACGCAAACCATGCGCGTTTCTTGCCCAACGGGCGTTGCGTGGCGCCCGACCTTCCGTTTGTTCCCCGCACTTCCGGCGCACTAGAATGTCTTTCAGGCTTGGTTCGGGAAAGTTGGAAATAGGATGCGTCACTTGACAATGGGTGTGGCGCTGGCGGGTTTGCTCATGCAGGCGGGCCAGCCCTGGCGCCCGGCAACGGACTGGTTCCTGCGTCTGGGGCAGAACGCGGATTCCGTGGGTGCCGCATGGTGGGTCGCTCCCGCGGCGGAGAATATTGAGGGCAAGGACGCGCCGGAGTTTATCGTGAATGTTACAATTGCCCCTGGCACCTACAGCGCCAGGCTGAGGTCTGCGGCCACGCGCCGAATCGACACCGCGCGCAACCGGGTCGCGGTCCCGGTCAATGGCCGTCCAACAATAAGATAGGCTCGACGTTGCCGCGAAGACCGGCGGCCCAATCCGCGCCACGACATGCAACTCGATTCCCTGAACCCGCGCAACGGCATTATAGAATTCCGCCTCATCGGCGGAGACAAGGGATGCGGGCGTCCCCGGCGAAGCGTTCATTCAGGCCATGGAAATTGTGTCCATGAAATGCCCGCGTCTAGAAGCGTTGTGAAATGTACCGTTGTCACGAATGCCCGAAGGAGGGGTGGGTGCCATAAGCCCCCCCTACCCGGTAGTTCCGGACCGGAAAGGAAAAGCGCATGCGACTTAGAATCCTATTCCTTATGGCAGCGGCGCTGGCGGCGGCGGCAGCGGCGCCTGCGGACAGCCCCGGCGGAGACGCGTATATCCGCGCCGACGCGGATTCCTTGCCTGACGCCACCTGGGTGCTGGGCACATCGCGGATGGAGCGAACCCTGACCCTTTCCGGCGGACGCTTCGCGCTTACGTCATTTTTCAACAAGGGCATGAACCCGTATAAAGAGTATGTGCAGGGCGGAGCATCGCCGGAATTCAGCCTGACGGTGAACGGGCAGCCATGCTCGGGCACGGACGGCGGCTGGAAACTGGACACATGGTCTTCCAAAGATCTTCCGCAGGGCGAGACCGCGCTCGATATTCGTTTGACAAACGGCATGCTTGCAGTGACCCGCCATTTCATCGTGTACCCCGGCACGGCGGTGATGCGCGAATGGACCACCTACCATAATCCGGGCACGCAGGACATGACCATCTCCGATGCCAGCTTCCTTGACATGCGGATGATGAGCGAAGACTGCACGGCGGGCCTCACGTTCAGCCATTTCACCGGCGGCAAGGCCTACGATGGGGCGCAGCGACTGGTCACGACAAAGGTCGGTGCCGACTACGCCAAAACCTTCGCCTCAACCGCCTCCAGTGACCATCTGCCGTTCATGATGCTGTACGACGAGCCCGCCCGGCACGGGATATTCTTCAGTTGGGACTATCTGGGGCCCTGGTCCGCCCCACTGGGCGCGATGGACGGACCGGCATTCCGCTGCAAACTGGTGCTCGCGGGATATGCCAAAACATTGAAACCGGGGGAGAGCTTCGACACGCCGCGCGTGTTTTCCGGGTGCTTTGCGGGCGATTTGGACGACATGGGCAATCAAGTGCTGGACTGGCAGTACCAGTACCTTTGGCAAAACAAGCATGCGGCCTACTTCGCACAGCCGCGGTATGCGATCGATTGGCCCGCCCCGTGGGTCAACACGGGCGGATGCGAGGAGAATTGGGGCTGCCGGCTGGCGCTGGACCTGTACTACACCGACCTCGCACGCTATGCGGGCGCGGGGGTGCTGTGGGACGACGCGGGCTGGTACGACGCATGGGGAAGCTGGAACGGTCCCGATTTTGGGGAGGCCGTGCGCTATCTGGACAAGTACGGCATGAGGCTGAAGGTCTGGTTTCCGACCTTTCTGCGTTCGGAAGGATGCCAGGCAGACAGCGACCTTGCGGGTAAAATGAAGATGATGGGACCTTCCATCGACCAATCCAACCCCGCGGCGACGCAATGGCAGTTGGACCTGCTGGACCGCAAGACCCGCGAGTGGGGCGGTTTCCAGTGGCGCTACGATATCGCCCCCGGTGCGGGCAGCGACCCGCTTGCCGCAGACCATGAATTCCGGCGGCTGAACCGGGAATTCCTCGCCGCGCACCCGGACCAGGGCATTGATGCCTGTTTCGGCGGAGGCAATTGGATTGGTGTTGACCTGGCCGACTGTTCCGATTCGGCCGAGATGACTGACGGTGGAACGCGCGACTACTCGGGCTATCACAGTTCGCTTTTCATCCCGCCGGACCTGCTGCACAATGTCGTCTATTTCTCCTACGAGCAGGGACGCAAGGCCTACAGCATTAACAACGACCGCATCCAACTTCGGATGAACCCGGACTGGTACGGCGACCCGGCCAGCAAAAAGGGGTATTCACTCAAGGCAACGCATCCCGCGGGCACCACGCTCGCCATCCCGACCGACGCACTGCCCGGTCTGGAGGCCCTCCGAAAAGACTGGGACCTCTACCGATACATGGTTCACGAGGAGGTCGCCGGACGCTGGGGGCACGTGTTCCGCCCAAAGGTCGACGGTGATGACGCGGTGCTGTACTTTCAGCGCATGAAGCGCGACGGCACGAAAGGCGTAATCCTAACCACCCGGTCCTTCGCCCAACCGCAACAGATGCCGGCAGGTGCGGTGACGATGTATCCCAAAGGGCTTGTGGCAGGACTGGAATACGACGTGCGCTTTGATGTTGAAGAGCGCATGGAGAAACGTTCGGGAGCCGACCTTATAACTTCCGGTATCACGCTTGAGGCGTTGAAGCCCGGCGAAATCGTCTACCTCAATTTGCCCGACCATCCGGGCAGCGGCAATGACACCACAGCTCCGGGGCCCCCAAGTCAGGTCACCAAGCGGCTTGCCACAAACATCCACACCCAGGGCGTCGAAGTCCGGTGGGAGGCCGCCGGGGACGGCCACTGGATGTCGGGGTATGAGGCGTTCCGCGTGGAGGCGGACGGGGTCCGCGTCAGCCTTGGCAGGATATCGAAGGGCGAATATGTTTTTGACCATGCGCGGCCGGGTACGGAACTGATTTCCTGCGACTATGAGGTGCGCGCCATCGACGGGGATGGCAACGTTTCTCCGTTCGCTACCGCCGAACTCGCCGTGGGTGAACCCGAAAGGCACCATCTCTTCGAGGGACTGGGCGATGTACAGGGGTTTCAGGGATGGA
This sequence comes from Candidatus Hydrogenedentota bacterium, assembly GCA_903902895.1. Lineage (GTDB taxonomy): Bacteria > Hydrogenedentota > Hydrogenedentia > Hydrogenedentales > CAITNO01 > CAITNO01. Next base: position 9,792 of record CAIUWO010000808.1, read on the forward strand.
CCTATGAGGCTTTCCCCGAAGGCCAGAATCCCAGTCCGTTGGCGTGGCATCCTGAAGCTGGCTACGAGGGACAATGGCTGTACGCGCCCAAGGCGGACGGCGAAACCACGCCAGGGGTGATCGCCCGAACATTTATGCTTCCCCATCCGGACAGGAACATCTCGCGGGTTTTCACCGTCAAACGGGCCGGGACTGTCGCGCTGCGCGGCACGTTGCGGCGCGACCTCCCGGCGGGAACGTCTCCGGCGGCAGATTGCCGCGTGCGCGTGCTCCTAAACGGAAAGCCCGTCTGGCCCGAAGCCGACTGGCAGCAGGTGCCCGCGGACCACACAGGCGTTCACTACGACTGCACCGTCGCAGTGCTGCCGGGAGACCGCATCAAGCATGTGCTGCGGCAGAATGCGGACTGGAAGAACGCCGGAGTCGGTTGGTATGGAGTAATTGAATACGCGGGCGGGTAAGTCCCTTGACCGCGCGCCGCCGCGCGGTCAAGGGCAAGGGACGCGAAACAAGATCAGCCCCCCCAGCGACCGCCTGAAACGCGATGGAGTAAACAGTCCACCGTGTTGCCCGTATAGTTGCCTGCTTTGATGACGCGCAGGACAAGCTCAATATCGTCGGCCACCGACTGGCCGTAGACTGCAACAAGCCTGTTCCGGGCGTCCAGACCGGTGTCGCCCTCGACATCGGCCCAGTGCTGCGCGTAGAGCAGTGCTGTAAGCTCGGCGGACGGGCAGGCTCCGGTCTCACCCTGGAGAAGAGCCCCTATTTCATCCGGCGACATCCCCTCCGTGAGCGCAAGCCTTGAGTGAAACCGGCTGCAAAAGCGGCATTCATTGACCTGCGTCACCGCCAGCATGAGCCGCTCGCGCATTCGTGGATCAATGGACTTTTCGCGCATGACATGGCGGATGCGCCTGCGGTTGGCGAAGAGAAAACGCAGGTCGCGCAGAAACCCGGAGAGGCTTTTATAGGTTCTCTTGCGGAACTGTCCCATAGCGTCTCCCTTGGCGGACATGGCCATGCCTGAATACCCTTACGACCGTGCGCGCCTACCCGGCACGCAGCAGGCGCCGGAAAAACGCGCTGCTGCGGACAAAAAAGTTCGGACGCGCACCGGCGCTGAATTCATCACCCCGGACCGGGCTGGCCAAGGCCCCGCTTTCATTGCGCAGTTTATACAGGCCCAGCAGCGCGGCCCTGAATTCGCGGGCGGAGCAGAACCGGTCATCGGGGTTTCTCGCAAGCGCCTTGCTGAGAAACGAGTCGGTTTCGCGGGGCAGGTCAGGGCGGAAATCCCTGATTTTGCGGCCGGGCAACGGTGTGCGCCCAACGAGCAGCTCGAAAAAGATGATGCCCAGCGAGTACAGATCGGCGCGGTGGTCAACGCCCGCCGCATCCAGTTCCTGTTCCGGGGCCATGTACATTATTTTGCCCAGATTTGCACCAACCATGGTCATGCCCTTGAACTTGTCGTCAAGTTTGGCCAGGCCGAAATCGAGCAGCCGCACCGAACCGTCGGAAAGAACCATGATGTTCTCGGGCGACAGGTCGCGGTGAATGGTGATTGCGTGGGCGTGTTCAAGGGCGTCGGCCACAAGGCAGAGCACGCGCACGGCGGACCCAAAGTCAAGCCGCTTCTGCTCATTCAGCCAGCGGCGAAGGGTTTTTCCCTGGACGTATTCCATGCTGTAGAACAGGGCGCCGTTCCAGTTGTGCGTTTCGTGCAGCTTCACAATGCCCGGATGGTCAAGTCGGCGGGCCAGCGTGACCTCGCGCACAAAACGCGCCACGGCATCGTGGTTCGCCGCATACTTGCCGTGCAATGTCTTAAGCGCGACATCCTGGGCGGTCATACTATCATGGGCCAGGAATACCTGCCCCATGCCACCCCTGCCTATAATACTGCGGATTTCGTAACGTCCGGCCACCACCGAACCGGGCTCAAATCGAGCCGAAATAGACTGTTGTTGCATGGATAACCTCTGTGCGCACATGGGTGACGCATATGACCGCGTGCGCCACACCCTCCCCTCGCCCCTTTATTTGATGTGGAACGCCCACATCCCACACCCGCCAGCAGCCCCCCGCTGACGAGTGTGATGTATTATAAACAAAACAGTGCCCCGGGGTCAAAAACACCTGTTTCCCCCACACAGCCCGGCCCAGCCAACGGGGTGTGCAGTTTGCACCCGGCGGTCAGGTACGCAAGGCACCGGATTTGCGTATAGGCGTGGCGAGCCTCGCGGAAGGGTGCGTCCAGACCGAATAATGGCGCCCCGCCATGGTCCACAATTGGCAGAAGCCCGGCATCGTTTGTTAGGATGCGTTTTGGGCGATGATGTTCCTGCTCCGCGCCATTCCCGTGAAAATCTTGCCGGAACGGCAGATGCGAACGGACAGACCCCTTGCCTTTTGTACAGACACCCGCAAAGGAAATGCGATGCACCAATCCGCCGGCACAGAGAAACCACGAAACCCGGTCGCGCTCGTCCTCCTTGCCAGTCTTATAGGAACGACCATCGAGTTCTTCGACTTCTATATCTACGCCAACGCGGCGGTCCTGGTGTTTCCGAAGCTGTTCTTCCCCCGCGCCGACCCGACAGCCGCGACTTTGGAGTCGTTGGCTACCTTTTCCATCGCTTTCTTCGCCCGCCCGGTTGGGTCCGCCCTGTTCGGCCATTTTGGAGACCGCATCGGACGCAAGGCGACCCTGGTGGCCGCCCTGTTGACCATGGGAATCTCGACGGTTGCCATAGGCCTTCTGCCCACCTACGCCATGATCGGGGCCGCCGCGCCGCTGCTGCTGGCCCTTTGCCGCCTGGGGCAGGGATTGGGCCTTGGGGGGGAGTGGGGCGGGGCCGTGCTGCTCGCCACGGAAAATGCCCCCCCGGGCAAGCGCGCCTGGTTTGGCATGTTCCCCCAGTTGGGGTCGCCCATAGGCTTCATTCTTGCAAGCGGTTTCTTTCTGGTGCTGAGCGAGTCGCTCACGGACGCGCAATTCTTCAGCTTTGGATGGCGCCTTCCCTTCCTTGCCAGCACGGCGCTCATCCTTTTTGGCCTCTATGTGCGTATGAGAATCACCGAAACGCCCGCCTTTGAAGAGGTGCTGAAGAACAACAGGCGCGTCAAGATTCCAACGGTAACCGTGGTGACCCGGCACACGCGCGTGCTCGTCCTCGGCGTGCTTATCGCGACGACAACCTTCACGCTTTTCTACCTCACGACCGTCTTCACGCAAAGCTGGGCCACCACGACGCTCGGCTACACCCGTCCGTCATTCCTGCGCATGCAGTTGTTTGCCACGCTGGTTTACGGCGCCGCCATACCGCTTTCCGCGCTGCTGGCGGACCGCTTTGGACGGCGCCTCACGCTCATTGGGGCGACCGTCGCCATCGCGCTGTTCGGTTTTCTGATCGCACCCATGTTTGGCTCCGGAAGCCCCCTATTGGTGACCTGCTTTCTATGCCTGGGCCTCGGCCTCATGGGCATGACCTACGGACCGCTCGGCACCATGCTCTCCGAACTCTTTCCCGCAGAAGTGCGCTTTACGGGGGCGTCATTGACCTTCAACCTCGCGGGAATCTTTGGCGCGTCGCTCGCGCCCTACATCGCCCTGTCGCTGGCAAAGAATTACGGTCTGGCCTATGTCGGCTTCTACCTGTCCATCGCGGCGCTCGTCACGCTGGCCGCACTGGTCTGCACCAAAGAATCCCGCCGGGACGCCTAGCAGCCCGGCCTCTTCGCGTTCCCGCCTGCCCGGAGAAGTTGTCCGACGCCGCATTGCCTCGCCGGCACGGTCCCATCCCGCTGCAACATGGTGTCTTGCACCGTTGCCTCCGCCGTGGCGTCAAGAAGGCAGCAAGGTAATTCATACGGTAATTCACGGTCAGACTACGAATTGAGTCCAGAAAAAGAAACGGCGGTTGAGCGGTTGCTGGGTCGAGGCAATAAGGCGGTCGCGAAGGTGGGGTAAGGGCCTCGAACAAGGTATTAACGCCGGTCGAGAAGATGTATGATACGGATGCTCGCAGCCGTATGCCGCGCGCTGCGGCGTCGATGACCACCATGGAGATATGTCATGAATTGTGTCTTGTCTTCACTTGCAGCCGTACTTTTGTTAGGTACGACGTTTGCAGGCGCGACACCCCTGCAGACACCCGAGTCTAGTTCAGCACCACCTTTAGACATCTCAGGTGGACATATTAATACAGTTCCCCGGCCAAGTGAAGTTCGGTCACTAACGATGGTACATATTGCCCCGGAGACAGACCCCGCTGTGAAGATCGCGGTTCAGGCCTGCGCTGGATTGTGCAATCGCAAGCGCGGCGGGTCCGTATTTACGCACATGGACGACAAAGACCTTCAGTGGGTGAAGGAACTTGGGTTGCAACCAGATAAGACACTCACTGCCGATGAGTTTCTGGCTGCCTGTATGGCGGAATATCCTCGATGCGTACAGTACTCCTATGACAGGCAGCAGTCGCTGCTTCCGAATATCCTCACGGTCGGCGCGGTCCTCGAGGCTGTACCGATCGCCGAGGAAATGAATATCCGATGGGGCAAAACTGTATTCGACGCAACGGCAGAGTTCAGGGATCGTGACACGCCTTATCTCGCGACAAAGTATGTGTATGAGAAGTACGTAAACGAAACCACCGGGCTTGCCATGCTAAACCCAGGCTACAAAACAGACAACACAGAAGTCTGGGATCCAGATCTTAGCGAGGACATGAATCCTTCGATGATTGATTTTGTCTTTTCAGAAAAGCTGTTCGTCATGTTTCTGGTGAACGGTTGCATAAAATGCACTTCGGAGCATGACCTTCTGAACGACATTGTCAGCGTTAGCCCCTGGCCCAAACCTATCGGAGTTTATGGGTACGCGAATAATTGGATGGTGCTCGGTGGATACCTTTTCGAGGCGCAGACCTTGTGCGCTGCGTCACGAAACATGGGTGCCATTCCCACCGAAGTCAACAACCTTTCCTTTTTCTCAACACGACGGGGACCGATTGCCGATCCTGATGAGATACGGCAAAACAAGTTGGATGATGTCAACTATGACCCCACCAAAACCTATGTTGCCATTATTCTTGGGGATGGGGACAATATCGCGTTTATGATGGGAATGCGCCTCCAATGGTTTCGCCAACGGGCCGCGGCCTGTCGTGTCGGCGATGATTCCTGCCCGCCGCTTACCTGGTCCATTTCTCCGCACTTGGCCCGCATCGCGCCTGATGTGCTTAAGTGGTACTACAAAATGAGTTATGACACTGGAAAAGATTACTTCATGCTTCCGCCCAGTGGCCATCTGTACGCGTATCCATCCTCCCTGGAAAGCACAACCATGCAGGACAAATTCGTCGCTGCCACGGAACAGGATGCCCGCCTCATCGGCGCCAACAGCACGGTCCACTGGGAGTTTTTTCATAACTGGCGGTATGCTGAAAATGAATTCCTGCCAAAATACGCAAAAGCGGACGGAGCCATCAGGGGTGTCTTTCCCGTCAATGTTCCCTATTTGTTGCCGACGGGGACATGGTTGCCCAACCAGTTCTTCAAGGTGATCGTCGGCCGGGACGGAGGAAAGGTTGTGTTGTTCAGACCCAGAGAATGGCGGGGGGTTAACGATAAGGACGCACTCACGGAGAAGGACTTTTTCCTGAGTCCAGAAAACATGGCGAAGGAACTGGGCGCCTATCCGCGGGGAACCGTTACCGCAATCTACATGACCAGTGATGGCGGCCTCGACCTCAACAACTCCATCATGGAGCTGGTCAAAATACTCCCGGAACACGTTCGCCTTGTCAGCAGCGACACCGCCGTTCGGCTTGCGCTTGAGGCGCCGCAAACGCAATCTTGGAGGAAATATATTTTGCCTGCACCGCTATTTATGCTAATGAGTGCAATCATTGCCTTCTTGCCCGCGCTGTTCTACTTCAGGCTCCACAGGTATCTCCGGTTGATCCTTCATCTGCTCATACCGGCCCTCATTGGCTGTGCGGCGTATTGGCTTTTGGCCCCGCGAAATTTTGAAGCCTATCCATGGTCACTGCTGCTTATCCCGTTTTCTTCTGTGCCGGGCTTTGTCGGTTCCCTGCTTGGGAGTCTTGTGAGCTGGGGCGTGAGGAGACACAGGCAATCCGCATAGACCTCATGCCGAACGACTTCTCCTTGCAGCGAGTGTGGACAAGTCCCAATCGCATTGGGCGTAAATGGAACTGGATTGACACCAAAGGCATCTGCCCGGCAAAAAGTTCGAATCCCGAATGGGATGTACAGAGTGAAATCGCTGTAAGTGGTTGAAAAATACGGACAAGACAAATGGCGTCCCCAGTGTGTAGTAAAACGGTGCCGAACGTGGTCCTTTTGGCATGACCCTACCCCCGAAAGCGATCTCTTGCCATCAAGACCCTCGCCAGCTGGTTCTCCGTCGTCCAAGGCCACTTTAGCTTCATCAGATATTTGTTGACCCGGCCGATGTCGAACGCGTCGGGGTCATACTCGCCCAACCATTCCACCATGGACTCATATTCTTCATGTTTGGGATTGCGAATGATCTCAAGCAGTCCTGTATATCCCCAGATACCGCCGCAGTCTTCCGGCGGGCAGGCCAGCGCACCGTCAAGGCATTGGGCGACAAACAGGCGGCTAATATCGAGGTTGTGAATCTTCTCCACCGTGATTAGATGCATCCATGAATCGCCGAAATCATATTCATAAAGAAGCTTCATTTTCGCTCTCGGCGCAATTTCCATCAGCACGGATTCATTCTCATCAAGGTCAGGCTCTTGGCCGGGAAAACATTCGTCCAGGGTTGCCGGGTCTGTATATCTGATCTTGCCGACAATGAAATGATGAAGATGGCTGTTCGTCCAACCCATGGCCGCTTGGATTGCCGCATGTAGAAGCCCCAGATTGATGTCCCCTCGTACCAGCAGCCTGCGCCAAATGGGAAGTCCCGAGAGTACTATGTTCAACTCATATGCCTTGGCGCTGTTCTCCAAGGTAGAACGGAGCGAGTCTATTTGGCGCACTGGAGTGCCTCCTTCCTTTTGCCCGTGAAATGAGGTCGCCTTGCACATCATGCGTCGCTCGAAGTTGAAACTTCAAGTTGTTCGCTCTTGCCCCTCGTGAAAGTCGGCCAAATACGCCGGCGTCACTCTTGAATGATTGGTTCAGACGAGACTTAGGGTCGAATGAAGAACGGAAGCAAGACAAGGAGAAAGGGCGCAAGAACCGTAAAAGGTTCTAATCCCGTTGGGGGTATGCGGAGAAAATCATCGTAAGTGGTTGGAAAACAAGGGCAAAAAAATGGCGTCCCCAGTGTGTAGTAAAACGGTGTCGAACGTGGTCCTTCGAGTATGATGATAACCCGTTAGACAGCAATATTTTACGCTTCAATCCAATTCAAATTACCGAGTGGCTTCAGGACTTGCTGGAGCGCGGCATAGCGGATTCCCAAAAGGGTCTGGAAGAGTTCTTGGGCGTCGACCGGACGCGGGTCGGGCAGTTCCTCAGATTGAGGCGTCTGCCCGAGGCCACCCAGGCCGAGTTCCGAGGGCAGCCTGGCCTTAACGAGTTTCAACTGCGGCGGCTTGTGGGTGAGGCCACGATGCCTCTCAAGCAAACTTGTTAGGGAGGGTACCCCAAAGACGCGCATCATCCCTTTTACGGACTACCCGAGCAGATCCCTGCCCTTGGCTGTGACCCTGTATTTCTGCATCCGGCTGTTGGGTCTGTCCGGGATAGTCATCTCGATTAACCCGGTCCTAAGGGCCGGCAGCAAGTAACGGTCTCTGAAGTTGGCTTGCGATTTGAGGTTCAAGGCATGCTGAATCTTGCTTCGACTCATTTCAGTCTTCATGACGCGTAGGAGTTGTCTGACTTCACCTGCGACTTCACCTGCGACTTCACCTGCGACCTTACGTCTTCTCGGTCCTGCCTTGGGGCGATCTTGTTGTGTTGCTCTTTGGGCAGCTGGCAAAGCGGCTGGCAGGAATGTTACGTATACGGACCCGGCTTGTTCGCGCCAAGCGGGCCTTGGATTGGCATTTTCTTTACACCACTCGATGATATTGAGCGTTCCACTGCCCCAGCGCTCAATGATACCCGCCCGGTAGAATACGTTGGCTATGATGGGGTTCCATGGCTTGGATTCGTGAGGTCTCATGAGTTTCTTGGGCGTAATGCCGAAGTGCAGCGCGCCGGGATTGGTGATTTCGAGGTGGTCATCGTACATGGCGACAGCCACGGCGCCGCCCGGTACCGTGTAGTCGCGGTGGCAGAGGGCGTTCGCCAAAGCCTCCCGCGTGGCTCGTGGCGGATACAGCGGCTGATCTTCTCGTACCATCTTGCCGGGGACAACCTGGCCGGCGATCGGCACATGATCCATAAGAAAGGATTCAGCGCGGCGCAGGAGCGAGAAAGCATGACCCCAGTACTGGCGGTTGTCGGCAAAATCGGCCAACCGGCTAATGCCCCGGAAGCGTCCCAAGCGAACGCCCAATTGGGGATAGATGGGTTTGAGTCGGTCCGATTTTCCATAAAGAACCACGGCCGCATTCAGGAGTTTGTCGTCGTGGATTAATTCCAGCCCGCGTAATATGCTTTGGAGGTCGCGACGGTCAGTCGGTTCCAAACGGCCAAGCCTGATGGCATTGTCCAAAGTAAGGAGAATCTCTTGCTTGTCGAGGTCCTTGACCGAGACTCCGTTCGGAACGGGTTCGTTTTCCCAACGCCGTGTCGCATGAAGACGTTCCACCAAGCGCCGCTCATATTCATGACGGGGCATGATGATGGTTGTGGGCCCATGGCGCAAATAAGCGCGGCCGTCGTAGGTGTAGGGCCCGCCGCTCCCGGGTACGCTGAGCGCAACTACAGCGGAACCGTTGCCAACGTTCACCGTCTCGATATCGGGGAAAGCGGGTGGCTCAATTCTACGAAGCTCTGCGGCAATGTCTTCGAGCGTGGTTGCCGCCACGAGTTGACCGACAACTTGACCTTTGTCCGTAACACCGAACAGAACAAACCCACCAAGTCCATTCAGCATTGCGCAGACAGTCTTGGCGGCCTCGGTGCGTTGCCCGGTAGTCTTCTTGAATTCAAGGTGGTCGGACTCGCCTTCCGCCACCAGTTCTCGTAATTCCCGCGTATTCATGGTGTTCCCGTTTTCACCTGAGTATGATTGCTACAGGCTATGCAGTGAATCGACTTCATTATACTGTTGCCTCGCGACTTTGGCCAATCGGCATATACTTCGCAACCACCACAGTCTCTGTTAGAATCAGGACGTTCTTCAGAATCAAAGGATGGAAATGAAGAAGACAGGGCAAACACAGGCCGGCGGAGATGATCTCCGCGAAGAAAACGAGCGTCTGAGGGCGGAAAACCGCCGTCTGAAAGCCCTCCTCGAATCGTTCGCCATCAGGCCAGCCTCTTCCCTGCCGAGTCCGTTGCCGGAACGCAAGGACCAGGAGACACCTCGGCCACCAAGCCAACCCACGCGACCCCTTGCTCCCAGTCGATCCAGCACCCGCGTGGCGGAAGAGACGGCATCTCCAGTCGAGACTCCAGACAGGTTGTCAGCTCGAAAAGAGAAGATAGATCTGTTTCGCTCGCTTTTCCGCGGCCGCGAAGATGTGTACGCGGTCCGATGGGAAAACAGGAAAGGCAGGTCCGGCTACTCTCCTGCGTGCGCCAATGAATGGAACCGCCCCATTTGCCAGAAGCCTTGCTCACGGTGCCAAAACGCCAGATACATCCCCATCTCCGACGAG
>CAIUWO010000809.1 GCA_903902895.1 Candidatus Hydrogenedentota bacterium
GGCGTGACCACGGTTGTCACCATGGCCAACACCAACCCGCCCATCGACAACGCGGGCCTGGTCGAACTGGTCACGCGCCGCGCCCGCGAGACGGGCTGCATCAAGATGCGGCCCGCGGCCTGCGCCACCAAGGCCAGGAAGGGCGAGGAGCTGACCGAGATGGCCGAGTTGCGCGAGGCCGGCGCCGTCGCCGTAACCGACGACGGCCGCGACATCAGGAGCAGCTCCGTCATGCGCCGCGTGCTCGAATACGCCAACATGGTGGGCCTGCCCTACCTGGCCCACTGCCAGGACGAGGAACTGAGCGAGGGGGGCGCCATGCACGAGGGCGCCGTATCCACGCGCCTCGGCATCCCCGGCATTCCGCGCGAGGCCGAGGACATCCGCATCGACCGCAACATCCGCCTGGCCGAGCTGGCCGGCGCGCACATCCACATCCAGCACATCTCCACGGCCGGCGGCGTAGAAATCGTGCGCCAGGCCAAGCGCCGCGGCGCGCGCGTCACCGCCGAGTCGGCCCCCCATTACTGGAGCCTCACCGACGAGGCCGTCGGCGTCTTCGACACCAACGCCAAGATGTTCCCGCCCCTGCGGACCCGGGTGGACATTGAAGCCGTCATCGAGGGCTTCCGCGACGGCACGCTCGACAACATCGCCACCGACCACGCCCCGCACACCTGGACTGACAAAAACGTCGAGTTCCAGATGGCCCCCTTCGGCATCATCGGCCTGGAAACCTCGCTGGCCCTGACCATCACCCACCTGGTCAAGCCCGGCCACATCACCCTGGAGCGCGCGGTCGAACTGATGACCATCGGCGGTTCGCGCGTGTGCAGTCTGGGCGTCGGCGAAATCAAAGTCGGCGCCGCCGCCGACCTCTGCCTCTTCGACCCCAACGAGCAGTGGACCGTGACCAAAGAAGACTTCGGCTCCAAGAGCAGCAACTCCCCCTACCTCGGCCAAACCCTCACCGGCCGTGTCAAATGCACCATCTGCGACGGGAAAGTCGTGTACAAGCAGGGATAGGCGGCCCCTTCCAGATTTTCTGCTTTCCAGATTTAACCTTCTCTTGTCCCCTGCTATACTGGCGCGTACTAGGACCGGGCGTTGCGCCCGTAAACGGAGGTCTCCCCATGTCCGCTTCAATGGCCCTTGCGCTGATTATTGGTCTCGTTCCCAATCTTGCGGCCGACCCCGCGCCGGCATTCCAGTCCGCCAAGCCCGGCTGGCTGCAGGGGCGTGAAACGGAGATGAACCTGTTTGTCGGGCTGCGTGCCGGGTTCGATAAACCGGCGGGCGCAAACGCCACGCTGCGCATCACGGCGTCCACGCTGTACCGCTGTTTCCTCAACGGCGAATTCGTGGGCCATGGTCCCGCGCGCGGGCCGCACGGGTTCTACCGCGTCGACGAGTGGGACCTTGGCGACCGGCTGCGCGACGGACAGAATGTGGTCGCGCTGGAGGTGGCGGGCTACAACGTCAACTCCTTTTACCTGCTCGACCAGCCCGCCTTTGTGCAGGCCGAAGTGGTCGGCGGCGGCAGGGTGCTTGCCTCGACTCTCGGCGACGGCGCGCATTTCGAGGCGCGCGTCATTAACGAACGCGTGCAGAAAGTGCAGCGCTACAGCTTCCAGCGGCCGTTCATCGAAGTCTACCACCTGAAGTCCGGCTGGGATGCGTGGCGTTCCGATCTCAAGGTGGCAATAGACGCAGTGCCGTTCGCGGCCGTTGAGGCGAAGACCCTGCTGACCCGCCGTGTGCCCATGCCCGCCTTCCCCGTGCTTCCCGCCAAGGCGTTGGTCGCCACCGGAACCATGGCCCCCGACGAGCCGAAGCGGGAGTGGAAAGACCGGTCCCTCGTCGATATCGGCGAGAAGCTCAAGGGGTATCCCGAGAAAGAACTGCAACTGGTCGTGTCCCGCGACCTGCAGCAGTTGAAGACGGACAAACTCGACAAGGCGGAAAAGAAACTTGCGCCCACCGACCCGATCGTTTTGAAGCCCGGTGAATTCGGCATGGTCGATTTCGGCGCGAACCGCACCGGATTCCTGCGCTTTACCGTGCGCTGCACCACTCCGGTCCGGCTCTATGCCACCTTCGATGAAACCTTCACCAAGGACGATGTGGACTGGAAACGGCTCGGTTGCGTCAACGCACTCACCTTCGATCTCGCGCCGGGCGAATACACCCTGGAAGGCTTCGAGCCGAACACCATGCGCGCCGTAAAGTTCATCGCAGAGAAGGGTGGCTGCGAGATTCGCAACATCTCCCTGCGTCTCTATGAAAATCCGGACACGGCGCGGGCAACCTTCGAGGCCTCCGACCCCAGGCTTAACGAGCTGTTCGAGGCCGCCCGCAGCACCTTTGCCCAGAACGCCGCCGACGTGTTCATGGACTGCCCGCACCGGGAGCGCGCGGGCTGGCTCTGCGACTCCTTCTTCACGGCGCGCAGCGCCATGCGCCTGTCGGGCGACACGCGCGTGGAGAAGAATCTCTTTGAAAATTTCCTGCTGCCCAAGAGCTTCGCGCACCTGCCCGAGGGCATGCTGCCCATGTGCTACCCATCTGATCACTATGACGGCGTGTACATCCCCAACTGGGCCATGTGGTTCGTCATGGAACTGGGCGAGTACAGCGACCGCAGCGGCGACCAGGAACTGGTCGATGCGCTCAAACCGAAAGTGACCGCGCTGCTGGACTTCTTCAAAAAATACGAAAACAGCGACGGCCTGCTTGAAAAGCTGCCCAGTTGGGTCTTCGTCGAATGGTCCAAGGCGAACGACCTTGTCCAGGACGTGAACTATCCCAGCAACATGCTCTACGCCGGCGTGCTCGACACGGCCGGACGGCTCTATGCGATGGACGACCTGCGCGAAAAGGCCATGCAGGTCCGCGCCACGGTCCGCGAACAGTCCCTCAAGACGGCACCCTTCTTTTGCGACAATGCCGTGCGCAAGGGCGGCAAACTGGAACTGAGCGGCAAGACCACCGAGGTCTGCCAGTACTACGCCTTCTACTTCGACGTGGCCACCAAGGAGTCCGACCCAGAACTGTGGCGCATCTTGGCGGACGAATTCGGCCCGGAACGTGTCAAGAACAAAGTCTATCCCGAGGTCTATCCCGCCAACTCGTTCATCGGCAACATGCTGCGCATGGAACTGCTCTCCAACGACCGGCGCAGCGCGCAGATCATGGACGAGTCCATCGGTTATCTGAAGTACATGGCTGACCGCACGGGCACACTCTGGGAGAACGTCAAGGATGATGCCAGTCTGAACCACGGGTTCGCCTCGCATGAGGCCGTGACGCTCCAGCGTGATGTGCTCGGTCTGCGCAGTGTTGACCCCGTCAAGAAATCGGTCGAAGTGTACTTCGCCGACGTGCCCCTGCAGTGGTGCAAGGGCACCGTGCCCGCCGGTGCCGATGTGATCTCCCTCGACTGGACGCGTGACGGCACAACGATTATCTACAACCTCAACGCC
>CAIUWO010000810.1 GCA_903902895.1 Candidatus Hydrogenedentota bacterium
CTTCCCTCGTAGGCGGCGGTCTCCAAGTTGTCTTTCGGCGTGGACATTCAGTTTTCTCCATAATTCGTGGTTTGAGCGCGCAAGGCACTCCTTCCGCCGTGCCACAGCCACTTATTGTGCCAACAGTACCCGGCGCATTCTCTATTCCCTGTTGGGCCTGTGCCCCTTCCCGGAAGCTGCCGGGATGCAGGATATGCGCGGGTTGTGTGCCGGAACGGTCCGCAGGCGGGCGGTCTGTTATTCTGACACGCTGGCCCGCCATGCCGCAAACGGCTGTCATTGTGTATCGTGCAGCCAACGCTTCGGAAAATGTGGGACAGGCGCCCCCGGCTGTCATCCCTAGCCCGCATATCTCACCACGTCATTGCGAGTTGGACACAGTCCGACGAAGCAATCTCTTGAAACGACGGTTCTGACAGGGCGAGTCTATCGCGAGCAAGAGATTGCTTCGCTCCGCTCGCAATGACGATGGGTCCTGTGGTCTTGGATTACAAGTGCATCGTTGGCACAGTCCTGCGAAGGAGCGGCGGGAACTGGTGAGATGGCGGGCTAGGGCTTGACAGGCGGGGGGCCTGTCCCACATGAAGAATGTGTTAACCTTTGGCCATGAAGCGAACGGACGCAAAACTGCCCGCGGTTGTGTGGGCGCTGGGTCTGGCCAGTTTCCTCACCGACCTTTCCAGCGAGATGATTTACCCGCTGCTGCCGGTGTTTCTCGCGGGAACCCTCGGCGCGGGGGCCGTGTCGCTGGGCATCATCGAGGGCGTCGCCGAGACCACCGCCTCGGTGCTGAAAATCTTCTCGGGACGGTGGGCGGACCGGGTCACCCGCCGCAAACCCATCATTCTCGCCGGATACACCCTGTCCAGCCTGGCCCGCCCGCTTATTGGACTGGCCTGGGCCTGGCCCGTGGTCATGGCGCTGCGTTTCACCGACCGCGTCGGCAAGGGCGTGCGCAGCTCCCCGCGCGACGCGCTCATCGCCGACGCCGTGCCCGCGGCGCGGCGCGGCGAGGCCTTTGGCATCCAGCGCAGCCTGGACCATGCCGGGGCCGTCTGCGGCCCGCTGGTGGCCGCCGGGCTCATGACCTTTCTCGGACTGTCCCTGCGCAATGTGTTCCTGCTCGCCGCCGTGCCCGCCGTGGCGTGCATCGTGGCGCTGGCCGTGGGCATCCATGAAACGCCCCGCATCGTCACCCCCAAGGCGGCGGGGGAAAAAGGCGAGAGTGCCGTCAGTCCCGAATACCGCCGTTTCCTAATCGCGCTGGCGCTCTTCGCGCTGGGCAACAGCACCGACGCCTTTCTGCTGCTGCGCCTGTCCAACGCGGGTGTGGCGGCCGCGCTCATCGCCGTGCTCTGGTCCGCCCACCATGTGGTCAAGATGACCGCCGCCTACTACGGCGGCAGCCTGTCCGACCGCATCGGCCGCAAGACCATGGTCATGGCCGGCTGGGGCGTCTACGCGCTCGCCTACCTCGGCTTTGCGCTGGTGGACCATGCCGCGCCGCTTATTGTCATCTTTCTGGCCTACGGCCTTTATCAGGGTTTCTGCGAGCCCAGCGAGAAGGCCTGGGCCGTGGATCTCGTCCCCGCAGGCGTCCGCGGTACGGCGCTCGGCTGGTACAACGGCGTCACGGGGCTGGCGGCCCTGCCCGCCAGCATCCTGTTCGGCCTGGTCTGGCAAAGCTTCGGCGCGCCCGCCGCGTTCATGCTGGGTTGCGTGCTGGCCGGCCTGGCGGCGGCGTTGCTCTTGAGGGTGCCCGCAACGGCGTCTGGGTCAGCCGACCCAAAATGAAAGGGCGAAAACGACTCAAAGGACACATACCTCGCCTCTCCGCTTCACCCCTGTGCTTCGCTCTCCAATTCCTAATTTCTCATTCCTAATTCTTAATTATCGCTCACCCGTCCCCATCCACCCCGGCCTCGGCCAGATGGAAACGGTGCACGGGGAGCGGCATCGGTGAATCGGCGCCCTTCACGGACTTCCAGACAATTTCGTTCAAATCGAACATGGGGGTCTTGTCCACTTCCGAGAAATCCATCGCCATCGACTCGCGGGCCCCGCAGGCGGTGGCGATGTTCTGTTCCTGGATGTCAATGATCGGCTTGAGGTGCGTGTAGGGGGTGAGGTCTGGCGTGTCGGCGAAGGAGGCGTACATCGGATTTCCGGCCGCGTCAAACTGGCTCATGGGCGGTAGGCCCAGAAGCAGTTCGATGGTCCGCAGCATGGCGCTGGTCGTGTAGAAAGTGCTGTCCACAATGCCGCGGCGGCAGTAGGGGCTGACGACCAGTCCCACCGTGCGGCGCGCGTCCACGTGGTCCGCCCCGTCCTGGGCGTCGTCCTCAATGGTCATCAGCGCCAGTTCGGGCCAGTAGCGGCTGTGGCTGATGCGGTCCACAATCATGCCCAGCGCATAGTCGCTGCTGGCCACGGCCGCGCGCGGCGTCGGCGCGCCGGGGCTGGTGCCGCGGGTGTGGTCTTCCGGCAGACTGACGAAGATGAAATTGGGGAGCCGCTTTTCCGGGTCGGCACTGTCGTAATTGGCTTCGTATTCGTCGAATTCCTTGATGAACGCGGCGGCGTTTTCTGTGTCGCGCGCGCCCCAGCCCAGGTAGTTCGGGGCGATGTGGCCCCGCAGGCCGGGCATGTTCGATTCCATGGGGGCGCCCGTGCTGACCCGCGACGCGCATTCCCCGTAGCTCCGGTAGCTGAGCCCTTTCGTTTTGCATATGTCCCAGATATAGCCCGAGTGGGGCGTCTTCGCGTCCGTGTCGGGCGCGTCGCTCTTGCCGCCGTAGGCGACCGGCCAAAGCTTCTCCACCCAGTCCGTGGCATAGGCCGCGGCGGACCACGGGTGGCCGTTCTGGCTGACCTCGGCGTCGCAGTACAGGTTGTCGAGCAGCACGAACTGGTCGGCGATGGCGTGGCGGTTGGGCGTGACATCCCTGCCAAAAATGGTCAGGCGCGGGTCGCAGTTGCCCTTGCCCATGTCGCCCAGCACCTGGTCGAAGGTGCGGTTCTCCTGGAGAACATAGATGACGTGCTTGATGGGCGAACCCTTGCCCACTTTCGACGGGATGACGGACGGCTGCTTGGGGGGGCGGGCCTCCGACAGCAGCGCGTCGTTATAGGGACTGTTCTCAAGGCACTGCGCGGTCAGTTTGCGGAGTTTTGCCCCACTGCGGGGCGTGTCGGCCACGTTGATGCTGCCCCGCAGCAGCGACTTGACGGTGCCATTGCCCTCCTTTCCCGGCGGAAGCGGGCTGTGGGGCCCGCGAATGTCGGCATATGACCCGTTGCCGCGCGCGTTGCCGATGTACAGTTTCCTGCCGTGGTTTGAAAGCGTCACCGCGGTCGGGTACCAGCCGGTGGGCACAAAACCCAGCACCCGGCTCTCGCCGGCCTCCTCCACGTCCGCCACGCAGAGGTTGCAGTTGCCCGCGTTGGCCACGTACAGCGTTTGCCCCTTCGGGTCCAGCGCGACGGCGTTGGGCGTGGAGCCCTCCGGTGCCTTCTCCGTGAGGGAGGTGTAGATGGACTCCAC
>CAIUWO010000811.1 GCA_903902895.1 Candidatus Hydrogenedentota bacterium
CCTGCGGCAGCTCTTTCTCGCCAACACCATGTACGCGGCGGAGAACAAAGGGTGCTATGTTCCGGCCGCGGCGGACATGTTTGATTTCCAGAATGAGCCGGACAACTTCGGCGGGCGCTTGCGCTGGCATGGAAAGAGGGAAACCCCCAACGGCAACAGCGAGTTCGACTTCCACAAAGGGCCGCTCTTTGAATATCTCACAGACGGCCGGGTCAAGGAATGTCCCGAGTTTATGGAAGTGAACAAGAAGGGACAGGTGGTGAACGCCTTTGAATCCGGCACCGGCGGCTACGGCTACAACATGGCCTACGTCGGGTCCACGCTCTCCATAACAGACGACCCCGCCGAGGCCTGCCGAAACGGCATGCAGGACGTGCACATAGCCGACCCGGCGGGAACGGTCATGTTCGCCGATGCCGCCATGCCGCAGGACGGGTATATCGTTGAATACAGCTTTCTTGAGCCACCGCTGCCCGTCTCATCCGACCACCCCCGCGGTGACGCCTCCTGGTTCAGTTCCCCCACCATGCACTTCCGGCATTATGGACGAATCAACGTCGTGTGGTGCGACGGCCATGTTACAAGTGAGAAGTGGGATTGGGCGCCGGAGGAGAATGTTTACGGTGCCCGCAACAGTCGCTATTCCGTGGGCTGGTTTGGACCGAAGAACAACCTGAACTTCGACAACGTCCGGAAGGACAATTACACGGCGCCCGCCGTGAACTGAGCGCTATTTCCGCTTCGAACGGTGGTCCATCACCCGAACCGCCTTGCCGGCCGAACGCTCGATCGACCTGGGGGCCACCAACTCCACCTTGACGTGAATGCCGGTGTATCCCTGAATCTTGCGGTCTATCCGGTCGCGCAGTTCCTGCATTTCGCTCATCTTGTCCGAGAAGAATGCAGGATTAACCTCCACCTTGACGCACACCTCGTCCATGGCCCCCGGACGGTCCACCTCAATAAGGTAGTGCGGCGCCGTGCCCTCCACCGCCAGAAGCGCCTCCTCAATCTGCGACGGAAACACGTTCACCCCGCGAATGATCAGCATGTCGTCCGAACGGCCCATGACGCGGCTCATGCGGCGGGTCGTGCGCCCGCACTCGCACAGGCACGGGTCCAGGGCGGCGATGTCCCGTGTGCGGTACCGGATCATCGGCATGGCCTCGCGGGTCAGTGCCGTGATAACCAGTTCGCCGTAGGAGTAGTCCTCGACCGGTTCCAGTGTCTCCGGGTCGAGACACTCAACCAGAAAATGGTCCTCTTGCAGGTGCATGCCCTCGCGCACGGCGCATTCGCCGCTGACACCCGGTCCGAGAATCTCGCTGAGGCCGTAATTGTTGAAGGCCAGTATGCCCGTCTGGTTTTCGATTTCAACGCGCAGGTCTTCCGTCCACATCTCCCCGCCGAAATGGGCGTACTTGACGCTGGTGGTGTGGGGATCAATATCCATCGAATGCATGACCTCGGCCATGTTCAGCGCATAGCTCGGCGTGCAGATGAGCACGTCCGGTTCGAGGTCCCTGATGAGCATGATTTGGCGGGGCGTGTTGCCCGAGGCTGCCGGAATAATGGCCGCCCCCACTTCTTCTATGCCGTAATGCAGCCCGAACCCCCCGGTGAAGAGTCCATAACCGAATGCCACCTGAACGGTGTGCTCCGGGCGCAGCCCGCCCGCGACCAGGAACCGCGCGCAGAGGCCCGCCCAAGTCCGCAAGTCCTTCTTCGTGTACCCCACAAAGGTTGGCACGCCGGTGGTGCCGGATGACCCATGGATACGGGCCAGTTCCGCGCGCGGCACCGCGCACAAGCCCAGCGGATAGTTGTCCCGCATGTCCGACTTGGTGGTGAACGGAAGACGCCGCAGGTCGTCGAGCGTCCGAATCTTTTCCGGGCTGAGGCCCGTCTTTTGAAAAAACTTTTGGTAAAAGGGCACCCGCGCGGCGCGCTCGACCGTCTCGCGAAGACGCGCCAGTTGCAGGGCTGCCCGCTCCTGGCGGGGCATCTGCTCCGCCGGGTCCCAAATCCGGTTCTCCACCACAAAGGTACTCATCTGGTCACCCACGCGCGCGTGACAGAATTACCGTCCCGCCATGTTCGACAACCCAGCCACCAATAATTCTCCGTAGCCGGAAGGATGTCGCTGCTCACCGAAACCCGCAAAACATCAATAAAGTTCAACGTTCCCAACGACGCTGATTCCACGGGCCTTAAGCACCTCAACGGCCGCATCGGGGTCATTGAAGCGAAACACGAGCACGGCCTTGTCGCCCGAACGGAAGGTGAATGCGTACATGTACTCAATATTGAGATTGGCCTGCTCGATGACCTCAAGAATCCTGGCCAGCCCCCCCGGCTGGTCGTCCACCTCCGTGGCCACAACCTCCGTGATGTTCACCACGCAGCCCGCGCTTTCAAGCACCTTGCGCGCCTTCTCCCAGTCGCGCACGATGATGCGCAAAATGCCGAACTGCTGCGTGTCGGCCAGGGAAAGGGTCAGAATATTGATTCCGGC
>CAIUWO010000812.1 GCA_903902895.1 Candidatus Hydrogenedentota bacterium
CCCGCAATGAGCTGGTATGTTTCCCGGTGGTCCTCTTTATACTTGGCCATGGCCGCGCGCCTCCTTGGCAAAACCGCCATTAAGCATGCTTATATTATAGTACAAATATCATCATAAGTAAATATATTCTCTGGGCCGCACCTTTTTGGAAGGTCCCGAAAGCGGGGAGCCCTTGCTATGCACGGTTAATTTGCGCGGTCCCGTGGGTTTCAATTCCCGCTTTAGCCCGCATATCTCACCAGTTCACAACACACCTTTGCAAGACTGTGCCAACGATGCACTTGTAATCCAAGACAACAGGACACACCGTCATTGCGAGCGGAGCGAAGCAATCTCCTGCTCGCCATACACTCGCCCTGTCAGAACCGTCGTTTCAAGAGATTGCTTCGTCGGACTGCGTCCTCCTCGCAATGACGTGGTGAGATATGCGGGTTAGCGACAGGGAGGACGGAAGGTGGGGTTGGGCCATGGCGCGACGGTCCACATTCCCCGGCCCTTCGGGCCACCCCCTTCGAAGGGGGACTGGGGCAGGCGCGTGGTCCAGTTGTGGCGAGATGTATTCTGCCCCGCAACTTCTGTCCCCCGCGTCTTTCGCGGAAATGACAGGCGTTGGGGATGGTTTTTGTTACACTGGGTTGTTGTGTAGGCACGACCCCGTTTCAACGCTGGGAGACCGGACATGATCAATTCCCTACTCGTTTGTGCGGCGCTTTGTTTTACCGCCGCGACCGCAGCGCCCACGCCGGACGTGGTTCCCCGGCCAGCGGCCATGGAACTGCACGAAGGCTCCTGGACCATGCACTCGGAGTTGCGCGTCGCGGTTGGCGATGCGTCGCTGCGCGGTGTGGCCGAATGGTTGCGCGACTCTTTGGAGGAGCACGGCGCCGGGGAGGTCAACCTGGTAAACGCGGGAAAGAGCGACATCACGCTTGCGCTGGACGCCGCGGGGGCGGAGCTGGGCGACGAGGGGTATGCGTTGGAAGTGACAACCGGAGGCGTG
Organism: Candidatus Hydrogenedentota bacterium; assembly: GCA_903902895.1. Taxonomy (GTDB): domain Bacteria; phylum Hydrogenedentota; class Hydrogenedentia; order Hydrogenedentales; family CAITNO01; genus CAITNO01. The sequence continues at coordinate 1,001 of CAIUWO010000812.1, forward strand.
ACGGTCCGCGCGCTGAAACCGGCGGGGGTGTTCTACGGCCTGCAGACGCTGCTGCAATTGCCGCGCCGTCCGGAAGGCGGCGGCCCGAAGGCGGTGCCCTGCATGACGGTGCGCGACGTTCCGCGTTTTGGCTGGCGCGGGCTCATGCTCGACTGCAGCCGCACCTTTCTCACGATGGATTATCTGCACCGCTATGTCGACCTTCTGGCGATGAACAAGATGAATGTGCTGCACCTGCACCTCACCGACGAGCAGGGCTGGCGCGTCGAGATCAAGAAGCACCCCGAACTCACCGAGGTCGGGGGCAAGTGGGACGCCGCCTACCCCGACGAAGTGAGCGGCTATTACACGCAGGACCAGTTGCGCGGATTGGTGAAGTATGCGGCAGACCGCTTTGTGACCATTGTTCCCGAGGTGGAAATGCCCAGCCACTGCCTCCCGGTACTCAGGGCGCACCCGGAACTTTCGTGCCGGGGCGAGGGCTACCGCATCGTTCCGTACATGGACATGATGAAGCCGGGCGTCACGCCCTACGGCGTGATGTGCGCGGGCAATGACGCGACCTTCGCGCTGATGGAGGATGTGATCGCCGAACTCGTCGACATCTTCCCCTCCAAGCACATTCACATCGGCGGCGACGAGTGCCCCAAGGAGTTCTGGGCCTCCTGCCCCAAGTGCCAGGAGCGCAAGCAGGCCGAGGGCCTGAAGGACGAGAACGAACTGCAAAGCTATTTCATCAAGCGTATAGAGAAGATCGTCAACGCCCACGGGCGCACGCTACTCGGCTGGGACGAGATACTTGAGGGCGGGCTCGCACCCAATGCGGCGGTCATGTCGTGGCGCGGCGTTGAGGGCGGCATCGCCGCGGCCAAGGCGGGCCACCCCGTGGTCATGTCCCCGACCTCCCACTGCTATTTCGATTACGACTACACCACCACGCCCACGGAAAAGGTTTATGCCTACGAGCCCATCCCGCCCGAGCTGACGCCCGAGGAGGGCGGGCGCGTGCTGGGTGCCCAGGCAAACATGTGGACCCATCTTGCACGCAACGACAAGGCGATCGATGAACAGATATTCCCGCGCCTTTGCGCGCTGGCCGAGGTTGTATGGTCGCCCGCGGCGGACCGCAACTGGGACGACTTCCAGGCGCGCATGAAGGGACACGCCGCGCGGCTGAAGAACGACGGCGTTTCGCTTCACCGCGATGTGGTCGCGCCCGGGCTGACCGCACTGGCCGATGGAACGGCGTGGATAGTCTATGCGGACGGCCGCATGCGCCGTTTCGCCAACGGCAAATGGACGGAACAGCCAGCCGGTTCAATTCGAAGCGTCGTTGCGGGTCCCGGCGAGACACGCTATTTCGTGGGCGGCAACGGGGGCGCCGAACTGGTCAAGAGCGCCGGGGACAAGAGGGAGAAGATCGACACCGGCTTTCCCGTGGCGCAGGTGGCCGTCGATGAGGACGGCGGCCTGTGGGCCGTCGGCACGGATGGTGTGCCGCACGCGCAGACGCAGGACGGCTGGCAGGCGCTGCCGGGCAAGGTGCGGCAACTCGCCGCCTCAAAAGGGCAGCTCTGGGCGCTGGGCACCACGCCCGCGGCGGGCGGCTATGAGATTCTTCAATGGACCGGGACGGACTGGAAGCTGGTCAGTCCCGGCGCGGCAGGGGTGCAGCTTTCCGCGGCGGGCGGCGTGGTGTGGGCGGTCAATGGTGGCGGCGTGGTGTGGAACTGGGATGGAAAACAATGGAACCCCCTACCCGGCACCCTGCACGCCATCGCCGCCGGACCCGGCGGGGTGGTCTTTGCGCTGCAGTATGACGCCGCCAAAGACGATTGGCAACTCGTGCGTCTGGTGAGCGGCGCATGGGCGGCGGCGGAAACGCCTTAAGCGCGGCCTTTACCGGACCCCGTGAAAATGAAAACTCCCCGGACGGGATGAACACATCCCATCTGGGGAGTTGGTGTTTCGCGCAACGCGGTTACTTGACCGGGGGGCCGTCCATCTTCTGACCCGGTGTGTCTCGGCAGAACAGAATCGTCTGCCCGTCACAGGGACTGATGATGTACAGCGTATCGTATCCGCTTGAACCCACCTTGAGTTGCGGATAATAGGTCAGGTTGTGCATGTAGGGGGAGCCATTGAAGCTGAACACCACGGGATTGGCGCCGCAGGCCGTGCTGCGCTGGGTCACGGTTCCCGAAAACGCCAATTCCCAATGCGGATTAGCCTGCAGGTTGATCCATTTATACATTTCCCAGCGCCCGTCAATGCGGAAGCCAATCCGGTAATTTACGGTGTGGTCCGTACAGTAGTCCGTGGTGTCAAACCACCATACGTCCTTGAACTTGGACAGCAACTCTCCCATGCTTGCCGAGACGTTGATCTGCATCACTGGTTCCGCATTCGTCAGGCCTGTCAGGTCTATTTCAGCGGTCTGTCCCCGGAACGTCACCGGGGTGCCGCCGGAAAGCAGTTCGCCGAAGCCGGCGTAGAAACTGAGCGTGCTGCCCGTGATGGGAATCTCGATTGTGGACTGGCCGCACAGCAGTTGTTCGCCCGCAAGCAGCAACTGCTGCTGGTTGAAGCCGATGCTGACGAGCGGGAAAGTCGAATCATTGACCACCTTCGCCCACCTGGTCGAGGTCCCCTCGGCGCTGAAAAAGGCGTTCACGGTCTTCTCCGCGTCCATGGTGAGCGTTGCGGGGGTGCTCGTTCCTGAAATCGCATCCCCCCACCCTTGGAACACGTAGCCGGCCGCCGGTGCGGCACTCAGCGTGACAGACGTGCCGTTAGCATAGGTTTGGGAACAGTCCTGGCCGCAGTTGATAAGGTTTCCGTTGGCGGTCACGGTTCCGTTTCCGGTCTTGGTGACTTGCAGGGTGAAACTCGCCGGAATCTGGACAAACACCGCCGTCACGGTCTTGTTGCCGTCAATGGTGACGGCCATGGGATTCTGGCTGCCGGAGAAGTCGCCGGTCCAGTGGTCGAACTTCCATCCCTGGCCGGCTGTGGCGGTAATTTCCACGGAATCCCCGGAATTGTGCGTGTGCGGACCCGCGGCGGGACTGATGGCGCCCTGCCCTGAAACGGCCGTGGTGAGCGTGTAGGTCTTGAGCGCAAAGTTTGCCGTCACGTTCTTGACCGAGTTCATCGTCAGGCTGTACGGGTTGGTGGTCCCGGTTGCGTCGACGGTCCAGTTGGTGAATGTGGAGTCTGCGGCCGGGGTTGCCGTCATCGACACGCTGGTTCCGCCCGGATAGCTCTCCGTGCAGTCGCCGGGGCAATCAATGCCGTTCGCGGCAATGGTGCCTTTGCCGTTGCCGCCCTTGGAAATGGTCAGCAAGTAGTTCGTCAGGACAAAGGTGGCCTTGACGTTCTTTACGGCGCTCATCGTCACCGTGCAGGTCGTGGCGGTGCTGTTGGCGACATCCGCCCCGGTCCACACGGAGAAGGTGGACCCCGCGTTCGGCGCGGCCGTAAGCGTCACGACGGTTCGCGCCGGGTAGGACTCGGTGCAGTCGGCGGGGCAACTGATGCCGGTCCCGTTCGAGCTCACCGTGCCGCTGCCCGTGCCGTCGCTGGATATTGTGAGCGCGTGGTTCTGGGCGGTGAAATTGGCGGTGACGGTTCTGTTGCCATTCAGTGTGACCGTGCAGGTGTCGCCCGCAACGGAGTCCGCGCCCGTCCAGGAGGAGAAGACGTAGCCCACGGATGGGGCGGCGGTCAGCACCACGCCGCTTCCGGCGTTGTAGGTTTCGCTGCAGTCGCCGCCGCAGTTGATTCCGGCACTGCCCGAAGTCACCGTGCCGGCGCCCGTCTTGTTCACGGTCAGCACAAAGGTGTTGATGGCAAAGTTGGCCTGGACCGACCGGTTGTCGCTCATCGCCACGGTGCAGGTGTTGCCCGACGACGAGTCCGCGCCGGTCCATCCGACAAAGCGCGAGGTGGGGGACGCGGACGCGGTCAGATTCAGTGTCGTTCCCACGAGAATGGGCGCGGAGCAGGTGGCGCCGCAGTCAATTCCGCCCGTGCTGGAAGTGACCAAACCGCTGCCGCTCCCTGTCTTTGTCACACTCAGGGTGCGCGTGTCGGGCGCGAAGTTTGCGCCCACATTCCTGTCCGACGTCAGGGTCACGGTGCAGGTGTTTCCGTTGGTCGTGTCCGCGCCCGTCCATCCGGTGAATTTGGCGTTGGGCACGGCCGATGCGGTCAGTTCCACGGTCGTTCCATTGAGATAACTGTACTGGCAGGTGCCCGTGCAGTTGACGTTATAGCCGACCACCAGGCCGGTGGCGCCGCCCGTTCCCGCCACGGCAAGGTTCAGCAATCGAATCTTCGGCTCAAAGTCGGCGATCACGGTTCGGGCGCGGTCCATCGCCACCGTGCAGGTGTTGCCCCCCGTGCCGTCCGCGCCGGTCCAGCCGGCGAAAGTGGAGTTTGCGTCCGCGGTGGCCGTCAGCCCGACCAGGGTGCCGTCCGCGTAGTACGTGGAACAGTCGCCGCCGCAGTCAATACCGCTGCCGGAGACCGTGCCGCCGCCGGCGCCCGTTCTGGAAACGGACAGGGGGTATAGGTAGGACGCGCCGCTGGTGAAAAGGCACACGTCGTCCACAAGAAAGTACGAATAGTTAAAGACGCTTGCGCCGCTGGTGCCCGCCGCAATGAGCAGTGTGTGACTGGCACCGTCGGCGTAGTTGGACACGTTTATGGACACTTGCGTGTACCCGCTGAACGCGGTCGCGTCCTTGCCCGTAAACTTCCCCACCACGTTGCCGTCCATCGAGACGGTCATCGTGCCCGCGCCGGTGCCCGCCGCGAGGATGCGGAGGTAGAAGGTGAGCGTGGCGCTGGCCGCGGCCGGTATGGTCTGATTTTGGGAGAGGGTGGCCTGGTCCGCGTTGACGGAATTGCCGAACCATGCCCACCAACTGCCACTGTGCTGCCCCCTGCCGGCGGTCGTCTTGTTCGTTATGGGCGAACTGCCGGCGGTGTAGGTCTCGGTCCAGAACTTGGCTCCCCCGCTCTCAAAGCCGCCGTCTTCAAGCACCGTGTTTGTGCAGGCGATTTCCGGGCAGGCGCCGGAGGATATCACCAGGTCCACCGTGGCTCCGGGCATGAGAACCGCACCGGCTGCCGGGGCCTGCCGCAGCACCTTGCCGGCGGCCGTGAAGTTGCTGCATTCCTGGGTCACCGCGCCCGTCGGCAGTCCGAGGCCGATAAGGGCGGCGGAGGCGGCGGCCTGCGTCTGGCCGATCACGCTGGGCACGGTTACCCGGCAGGGCCCCGTCGAAACCAAAAGATTCACCGCGCTTCCGAGCAGGGCGCTTTCTCCGGCCGGCGGGTTCTGGCTGATCACATTGCCCGCGGTCACGGTGCCGCTGCACTGCTCGGTTACGGTGCCCAGTGTGAGCCACGCGAAGGTGAGGGCGTACTCCGCCGCGGCCCGAACCTGGTTCGCCAGGTCGGGCACGGGTGTGTAGCAGGGTCCGGTCGAGACTTTGAAGAGCACGGAACTGCCCGGCGCCACCTGCGTGTCCTTGACGGGCAGTTGGTCGAAGACAATCCCCACGGGTGCGGACGCGTCGCAGGCCTGCGTGGCCGTGCCGGGAATCAGCCCCGCCGCGCTGATGGCCGCAGTGGCTTGGGCCTGCGTTTTTCCGGAGAGGTCGGGCACCTGCACCGGACATGGGCCGGTGGAGATGACAACAGCCACCGCACTTGAAGGCGGCACGGAGGTCTGCGCCGCCGGGGTCTGGCCAATCACCTTGCCCACGGCTACCGTGGCGCTGCATTGCTGGGTAACCGCGCCCAGAACAAGCCCGGACGACGTGAGGGCCGAAGCTGCCTGGGCCTGGGTCAGGCCGAGAACGCTGGGCACGGAAAGGGGGCAGGGACCGCTTGAGACCACGCAGTTCACGGTGCTCCCGGGCGAAACGGAGCTGTTTGCGGCCGGGGTCTGGCTGATCACTTTGCCTGCGGCCACGGTGTTGCTGCATGCCGGGGTCACTGAGCCGGACACCAGTCCCGCGGCCACAATGGCCGTGGCGGCTTCGGTCTGGGTTTTTCCGGACAGGTTGGGTACGGTGACCGGACAGGTTCCGTTTGAAACCACAAGCACAACAACGCTTCCGGGCGACGCCCCCCCGTTCGCCGCGGGCGTCTGTTCGATTACAGTTCCCGCTGGGGCCGTGGCATGGCATCGCCGCGTTACCACTGTGCCGACGGTAAGATTGGCTGCGGTAATGGCCGTGGCGGCGTTTGCCTCCGTCATGCCCACGACATTGGGCACCGTGACCGTGCAACCACCGGTCGACACGATGATGGTGACGGAACTTCCCGCGGCGGCCTGTTCGCCCGCGGCCGGAGTCTGCTCGATCACGCTGCCCTGGGGCACCGTGGCATGGCACCGACCCGTGCCGATTGCCGGCGTAAGTCCGGCCGCCGATATGGCCGCCGCGGCGGCCGCCTGCGTCAAATTCACCACATTCGGAACCGGCACAGGGCACGGCCCGGTCGAAATCTCCAGGTTCACCCGACTTCCTAGGGTCGCATCTTCCCCGGCGATGGGCAACTGGCTTACGACGCCGCCGGCGGCCACGGTGAAGCTGCACCGTTGGGTGACGTTTCCGACGATGAGTCCTATTCCGGTGATCGCGGCGGTGGCCACTGACTGGGTTTGCCCCGTGACTCCCGGGACAACAACGTTGCATCCACCGGTCGAAACGACCATCTGCACGCTGGCACCCATGGAGATGGGCGCGCCTGCCGCTGGTGTCTGGCTGATCACCAGGCCCTGTGCCACGGTGTTGCTGCATTGCCCCGTCACGGTGCCGACCGCCAAACCGGCCTGGGTCACGGCGGTCCCGGCGGCGGCCTGCGCGAGGCCGACAATCGTGGGTGTTGTCGTGTCGCATAGGCCGGTGGACACAAGAAGGTCCACCGTGCTGCCTGCAATGGCCTGTCCACCCGCCGCAGGCGTCTGGCTGATGACCGTTCCGTCCGGGACCGTGGCGTGACATTGCTCGGACACGGCGCCGACCACCAATCCAGCCTGCGCCACCGCCGCTTCGGCCGCGGCCAGTGCCTGTCCGGCGACATCCGGCACGGTCACATTGCACGATCCGGTGGAAATTACCAGGACCACCGTGCTGCCCGGCGCGACGATAGCCCCCGCTGGTGGCGTTTGGCTAATTACATTGCTTGGGGGCACGGTGAAACTGCATTGCTGTGTCGGTGCGCCGACCACCAGTCCGACCGCAACCAGCGCTGCGGTGGCGGTCGCCTCGCTCGAACCGCCCGCGTCTGGCACGGTCACGTCGTTGCTGCCCACGGGCGTGTAGGCACCGGTGCTCTCCAGGGTCTGTTTCTTGACGATGGTAACGGTGCTGTCGGCTGGGGCGATCCACCCGTTCACGGGCTTAAAAGAGACCAGGTGGTCCCCCGCTTTCAGTTTCTCCACCGTTGCGCCGCCGGCCTGCCAGTCGCCGCCGTCCACGGCCCACTGGGCGCCGGCAGTCATTGCCTCCGGCGGGGTCAGCGTCACCTTGAGGTTGCCCTGATTGCAGCCCGTAAGGACCAGCAACGCCATCAGCCCAAACCCACCAAACATCCTGCCCGCACACCGTGACCTGCTCATACTGCTACTCCCTTGTGTTGACAACCACTCTGCCCAGAATGTTTCATGGAGTTTACTTCAATTACAATTATATTTCTATAGGTGTTTTTTGCGGATGGAGCATACGGTGTCATGTTTTTGGGTCCCGCCCTCGTTGCACCTCCACTCCTGAGTATGGGCAAACAGGGTTCCGATTTGCCAAGAGAGAGCTTCGATAGACCA
>CAIUWO010000813.1 GCA_903902895.1 Candidatus Hydrogenedentota bacterium
ACGCCGTGGCGTCGGCCACGGAGTCCTGCACCTCCTTGAGAAAGAGGGAAAAGTCCTTGAGTTCGGGCGAGGACGGGTCGGCCTTCTTTTTCAGTTCCACGTAGGCCGCGAAGAGCTGGGGAGACTTTCGCATGATGTCGCTCACCCGGCACTCACTCTGGTTTGGAAAGACCGCCGCAAGCTCCCTGTGGCCGGTCAGGCTGAAGCGCCTGCGCGCGAAGTCGGCAAACGCGGTTATTTCCTCAAATTCACGCAGGTTCATGGCCAGTGCCATCAGCTCGTTTTCCATCACCGAGCGCAGCTGCTGGTCCTTCTGCATGAATTGGTGCCCCATGTCCAGCAGTTTGTCGCGCGCGGGCAGCAGTTCGGCATGGGAATAGTAGTCGCGCTTCTTCTTGGGCAGGAGGCCGATGGCAATGATGACCTCGTCGTTGTCCACCCGGAAGACCTTGTACTTGTTCGCCGTGTCGGGATAGAAGACGCAGTCGATGAGCCAGGCAATGGGGGAGAGGCTCTTGCCTTCAACATCGGGGCAGCTTCTTCGGCCCTGGAACTTGAGGAGCTTGAACGCCGCGTAGGTGTCCAGCGGCTTTACCCGGCCCTCGTCCTGCATGGGCAGCGTGGCGAAGAGTTGCAGGGTCGCCTTGTCCCACCGGGGAGGAGTCTGCGCGGGTTCCACCGCGGCAGCCGTCTTGCCGCCCAGCAGCATCCCCGTGAGCATCAACGCCAGAAAAACAACCCGCCGCTTCATGGCTTTCCTGCCTTTTCTTTTCGGAGGTACGCCAGCAGTCGCTGCATGAAATGAAGGATTAGCCCGACCGTGGTGATCAGGCAGGAATACAGCGGCACCTGGTCTGCCGGGTTTCGCACCACCGAGAAGACCGAGTAGAGCCGGGCGTTGGCCCCGCCGTTCTGCGGGCCCCAGGAGGACTGGTAGAACGTGTAGCCCCGGTGGCGCAACGGCTCGTTCATGGTGATGCGGACCTGCTGGCTCAGACCGTCCTCGGTCTTGGTGACGAAGCTGGAGAATTTGCTGGCCATGTTGGTGCGCGGATGCAGCTCACGGGAGAACTGGTCAAGCCGTATTGAGAAGGGCAGTTTCCAGCGGTGCTTGCGCAGCGCGAGGTTCCAGCGCTTGCCCCCCGCCTCCACGATGGTGGGGGCGCTGTTTCCCGCCCAAAGCTGCGCTTCATGCGTGGCGCCGGCCTGCGTGTCCACCAGCGTGACGGTGGCGCCGGCCATGTTCTGTTCCTGCTCGCGGTCCATGGGAAGTGCGGTGAGCCTTCCCGCGGCCCGCAGACCCGAACCCGCGCCGGTTTCCGGCGCGGCGTTTGGCAGATAACCGCTGACCTTGAGGTCGAAGGGCAGTCCGGAGAATTTGAAGGTTCTCGCGCGCCCGCCGGAGAGCCGGTCGAAATCCGACTCGCGTATGATGTATTCGGTCACGGGTCCGGCTGCGGCCGCCTCGCCGACGCCGATTTCCCATTCGTAAGAAGCCTCAAACTCGTCGGAGGACTCATTTTCGTACAGGGCCATGTGTCCCGATTCGGAATACACATAGGAGACAAACGAGCCGCCCAGAAGAAGCAAAATGCCAATGTGCGCCACCAAAATGCCCACCCTTGACAGGGACCAGCGGAAGCGCACCACGGCACCCCAGAACAGGTTGACAAAGGTGAGTATCATCACAAGATAGCCGCCGGGAAGGGGGATGGGCAGCGCGCCAAAGGCCCAGTGGACAACAAACATTGACTCAAAGTACTTTTGCTGGCTCTGGTAGAGGCCGTTTTCCACCTGGCTCATGGTGCCCAGATAGGTCAGCAGCAACAGTAACAGAAAGAGCAGGCAGGACAGCTTGTAGGAGGCCAGAAAGCTACTTGTTTTCTTTAGCACCGGCATCGCCCGCAGCCCCCCCCTCATTCATCGGCTTGCTTTCGGGCGCAACGGCAGCATCTGCCGCAGGCGCCGCAGGAGCATCGGCAACGGCAGGAGCACCGGCGGCAGGCGCCGCAGGAGCATCGGCAACGGCAGGAGCGGCCGGGGCATCGACAACGGCCGGAGCGGCCGGGGCATCGACAACGGCCGGAGCGGCCGGGGCATCGACAACGGCCGGAGCGCTCGCCTCGGTGAGTGACTTGCAGAACGCCTGGAAGCGGTCCTTTTCCGCAGTCACGACCGCGGTCGGCCCGGTCATTTTCACAAACAGCGTCTGGTCCGTCAGCAGAACCACGACGCCCGTCAGCGTGTAGTTTGGAAACTGCTGCCCGGCCATGCCGGTAAAACTGCCGTTGATCTCAACCAGCGGCGAGGGCTTTCCCAGCACATCCACCTTGGGGAGTGCCGCGATCTCCTCTGCCTTCAGCTCGGGCTGGCCCATTTGCCTGCGCCACCGGTTGATATTGGCGTCCACGCCCCCGGCCACGCCTTTGAGCACGGTCAGGTAGCATTCCGCCTCAGGGCTGGCGGCCACCTTGAAGTTGCCAATGCGCATGGAGGTTGCGGCCACTTCAGACCACCCTTCGGGCACCTGCCATTGATACGGACTCACCGACGGATGTCCGGGCGGCATCATGCCTCCACCCATGGCGGGCATCTGCATGTCATGGCCCGGGGGCATGGCGGGGGTGGAGTCGGGGGGCGGCTCGACGGTTCGCGTTTCACTAATTTCCTTGGTGTCCTGGCCGCCGCATCCCGCGAGCGCCAGCAAAGCTATCAGCACAACAGCCAGTCTCGTCATGTCCAGTAGACCTCCCTGATTAGAAAACACGTGGAATGCTCCAGTATTTTAGAGCATTCCACGTAGTGAACAGCGCGGTGTACCCGTATTATTTCGCCGCTTTTGCCGGGTTGCTGTGGTTGATCTTCGCGTACTGCTTGTCAAAGTCAAACACTTCGCCGGGCTTCGCGGTCGGGTTCTTCTCGTTGTGGCACTTCTTGCAGGTTTCGGCATCGCCCTTCTTGATGCTCTTGGCAGGTTCGGCCGTCTTGTCGCCGGACTTGAATTTCTTGGCCGCCGCCGTGTGGGCCGATGCCGGACCGTGGCAGGATTCGCACTGCACACCGTCTTCCGGCTTGATCTTTTCCGGGCACTTGCCGGTGGCCTCGTCGGCCGCCGTGGCATGGCACTTCAGGCATTCGGGCGCTTCCGCGGGCGGCTTGGTCACGCCCGCCTTGGTGGCGACCGCCTGGGCCTCGGGGGTGGAGAGCTTTTCAAAGGCCTTGGCATGGGCTTCAGCCTTCCACTTCGTCCACTGCTCGCCCTCTTCCTTCTTGTTGTGGCAGATCTTGCACTGCGAGTTGCCGACATACGTGGCATCCTGGGCGAACGCCGACGCGGTGAAAGCGAAGGCAATCACCGCGGCCAGAAGGACAACTTTACACACGGCCATTTTGTTCAACATGGGCTAATCTCCTCTTGATCTTGGCCCACCCCGGGCGCAAGTTCGGGTTCCAAGCGTCTCTATGGTACCACAACCATAGGGAAAAGCAAGCGTAATCTGGTCTCTAAACGTTATGATAATGTCTGAGCTTCCCCGAATCATCGGTGGAAACCGTGGATTCCCGCATCTTTGCCTCCGGAAAAGGTACTCGATTCCAGTCTTCCCGGAGGAAAGATCGCCCCGGAGGGCTTCCTAAGCCCGCGCGCAGGCGGCTATTTGGTTTCTGCGGCCGGCGGTTCTTCCGCAGCCGGTTTGGCCTCGTCCGTCGCCCGCACTCCTGGCAAGTTCTCGGGGTATTTCTTGTCGTCATGGCACACCGTGCAGTCGGGGGGTTCACCCAGGCCGTTGGGATGGCACGCCTCGCACTCGTTGTCCAAATGGGCTTCGCTGAAGGTCAGGCCGGTCTTGGCGTGGTCGAACGCCTTGGGATCCTTGGAGAACCAGTCCGCGGCATGGCAGTCCTTGCAGGTCTTCTTGCCGATGGCAAACTTGCCCTCGTTGTGGCATTGCTTGCAGGCAACCTGCCCGTGAAACGCCTTGAGCATGAAAGGGGTGCTCTTATTGTGGTCAAAGGGCCCCGCCTCATGATCCTTATGGCACTTTGCGCAGTCATCCGAGGTGTCGTGGCACTTGATGCAGTCTTCGTGCGAATCCTGGCGCACATGCTTCTGCGGGCCGGCGGAGTCATGGCAGCGGCTGCAGTTTTCCTTTTGATGGCAGTCCACGCAGCGTTTTCCGAAGAGCTCGACATGGTCCTTGTGATGGAAGGTGACCATCGAGCCCTCTTCCTGCTCCGGGGTGGGATAGACCTGCTTTTCCGGGACCTTCACATTGGGATGCAGTCGCCCCGTAATGTCCGTCGGGTCGGGTTTGGGCGCGGCGTCGGTGGAGGCGGTGCGTTTCGCATGGCAGAAGATGCAGTCCGTGTCGTGGCTCCACTCGCGGTGGCAGGCAAGGCACTGGCGGTGATAGGCGCCCTTGAGGCCCGGCTGGCGCAGGTTTCCAGGGTCCGTGTCCACCGCATGGCAGGTGCGGCAGGAAACGATCTTCCCCTCTTCGCCGTGGTGGTGGCACGCGCCGCACCCGTCACCGATGTTTTCCATTTGGGCGTGAAGCCCATGGGGAAACACGACCGGCACGTAAAGGTCGGTCAACTGGTCCATGATGACGACCTCGGGCTGCGCCGGGTCTTTCTCATCCAGATTCTCGTGCGCCCGGGGGCGGCGGCACACGCTGTTGGGCAGGAGGTCATCCATGCTGGGACTGCTGGTCCGGTGGCAGGGGGAGCAGTCCCCCCCGGTATCGGACTGTTGCGGCATGGATTTCTCGGCTTCAGCCTGCTCCGTGAAGGCCGGAAGGCAAACGGTCAACGCCAACGACAGCATGGCCAGCAAGAGCTTATGAGACATAGGATTCTGCCTGGACGGGGCACCGCGGCTGCACGGTCTCGGACGCCTCGACGGTTTCACACTCCTCGACCGGCAGCACCGGGAAGACCGTAACGCACACGCGGTAGGCCAGGACCAGACCGGCGACCAGGCCGACGGTCACGAGGATTTCGGCTATGCCGGGAAAATAGTGGCCCTGCGCATAGGGCGGTTTGAACGCGACGAGAAACACGTTGATTCGGTTCAGCAGCACCCCGAACACGACGAGGCTGGACGCGGTCAGCAACCCCGCCGGCGAGCGGCGCACCCTTGTGAAAAAGAGCATCGCGAACGGCAGCGCGACGCCCAGACCAATCTCGGCGAGGAACATGAAACTGGCGGCGTCCCCGGCAAAGGCGCCGCCCCAGGCCTCGCGTATCATGAGGTCCGAAATCCTGGCCATGCCATAGACGCCGAGAAACACCGCCACGAAGCGGCTGTAGGCGGACAGCACCGGCATTTCCGGCTTTCTGCCGAAGGTCCATGAGGCCAGCAGGGACTCAAAAACGACCATTGCAAATCCGGCGGCGAACGCCGAAAGCAGGAACATGAGGGGCAGGACCGGCGTGTACCAAAGCGGGCTCATCTTGTACGGGGCAATCAGCAGCAGCGAACCGAGCGAGGACTGGTGCATGCACGACAGCACGACGCCCGCCGCAATGAAGAGGAACATGATTTTTGCCAGCGTGCCCCGGGCCGCGCGCAGCAGCGCGTCAATGGGGCCGTTGAGCGCCTTCAGCGGTCCCGGCAGGCTCACGCGGCCGATGAACCGCTCGCAGACGATGGGCAGGAACTCAATATACAGCACATTGAGGTAGATGGTGACGCACATGGCCACCTCAAACAGCACTGAATTGCCCTGCCACATGGTCGGCCAGACCGGGTGCCAGATATTGTAATAGCGGCCCAGGTCGGCCATCAGCCCTATCACGGCAAAGGTGTAGCCCAGCATGGCCGTGAGCAGGGCGGGGCGCACCAGCACTTCATACCTGCGCCGGTGAAACACATGCGCCACGGCGGCGGAAGTGAACCCGCCCGCGGCCAGTGCCACGCCGGAGGCCACATCCACCCCAATCCAGAGCCCCCAAGGGTACTGGTCGGTCAGGTTCGTGGCCGCGCCCAGACCGAAGACAAACCGGTAGGCGGCCGCCGCGAGCCCGGTCAGCGCGATGCAGGACAGCACCAGCACGCCCGGAGTCAGCAGGCCGCGGCGCAGGGAAACAGGATGTGCGGGCGCGCTCATTCACCCTCCTTGTGGTCAAACATGTTCGTTGCCACCGCAAGCAGCCCGAACAGGAGCGCGGGCGGCACGCCGTATTTGAAGATGCCGTGCTGGAGGGGCTCGGTATACTCGGGGATGGGTTTCTCCCCGAATTCCATCAACCCCAGTTCGGTGACGGGGCGGCTGGTCAGATACAGCCAGGAGGTGCCCCCCAGCTCATGCTCGCCGTACACATGGTCCAGATACTTCTCCGGGTGGGCCTCTATTTTCGTCCGGGCCAGGCTGACCAGTTCGCTGCGCTTGGCAAAAGTAAGGCACATGGGCGGGCAGATATCGACGCAGGCAGGCGCTTTCCCGCCTTCGGAAACGCGCTCAAAACAGAAGGAGCACTTGCTGACCTTCGGCGTGAGCGGATGGTCGTATTCGTAGGCGGGCACCTGGAAGGGACAGGCCACCATGCAGTAGCGGCAACCCATGCATTTCCAGGGGTCATAGGTCACGGCGCCGCTGGGCTGCGGGCGCAGCGCGCCCACCAGACAGGCGGAGGCGCACGCCGGTTTCAGGCAGTGCATGCACTGGGCCTTGACGAAAGTGGGCCGTTCCGGGTGCGCGGCGTCATCGTGCCGGTTGACCACCGTGTAGGCGTTCGCGGTCATCCGCCGCGGCCCGTCAAACACGGATTTGTCCTCAAACGATTCCAGCGGCATATCGCTGAGTTTGTTGGATTTCGCGCAGGCGTATTCGCACTTGCGGCAACCGATGCACTCGGTGGTGTCCACGAGCACGCCATAGCCCTCGGCCGCGTCCATTGAGGCACTGGCCGGCTGCGCGAATGCCATGCCTGCCATGCCGGCCATGCCGGCCGCGCCCGCCCCGCAAAGAAACTGTCGCCTGTCCATTGAATGTTTTTTCACGTAGTTTATCCCGGTAAAACTCACAACCTTTCTTAATTCTACGGAAAAACAAACGAATTACATCCGGGAAAACATGCGGATTTTGGTGGGAGGCATCAGGGAAAAATACGTATGGGCATATTTATGGACTGCGAAAGGAGCTAAATTCTCAGGGTGCGGGAATGGGGAAAGGACCCTATTCCATTTTTAGCAGTCCGTTGTCGATGGCAAAACGCACAAGGTCGGCGCGGCTCTTGAGGCCCAGTTTGCCCGTGATGTTGGTTCGGTGGGTTTCGACTGTGCGGTCGGAGATGTGCAGCTTCTCGGCAACTTCCGCGTTGGTGTGGCCGTAGACCAGCAGCTCGAGCACTTCCTGCTCACGCTGGGTCAACAGGTCCAGGCGGCTCTTCTTCTTGGCCGTGCTCCGCCCCACATACGGGGAAATCACCAGGCCGGCCAGGGCGGGATCAATATAGCTGTTGCCTTTATAGACCGCCCGGATGGCCTGGGTCACCTCTGTGCCGGTCGATTTCTTGAGCACGTACCCCCTGACCCCTATGCGCAGCAATTCCTGCAGATAGTATTCATCCTCGTGCATGGTCAGCACGACGATGGCCAGGGAGGGCCGTTCCTGAAGGGCCAGTTCGGCGACGCGGTTGCCCGAAAGTCCGGGCATGTTGATGTCCAGCAGCAACACATCGACCTTGGTGGTTTCCAGCGCTTTCAGCGTCTCCGGGCCGGTGCCGGTCTCACCGACAATCACCAAGTCCATTTCCCGCTCAAGAAGCGCGCGCAAACCGCTACGGAAGACGGCGTGATCATCTGCCAGCAGAATTCTAATAGCCATCGTTTTCCAATCCTGTTTGGAGTCCTAATGCTTCCCCGGACTTTAGCGGTATTCTCACACGAACCGTGGTGCCTTTTCCATATTCCGAATCAATCTTGAGTTCGCCGCCGACCAGGGCGGTGCGCTCGCGCATTCCCATAAGGCCCAGCGCGCGGGGCGATTCGCCCTTCTTCATGTCGAATCCCGCCCCGTTGTCCTCCACGAGAAGCACAATCTCACTCTCGCGGCACATCAAAATCACGCTTGCCTGGGTCGCGTTGGCATGGCGGATTATGTTTGTGATGGCCTCCTGCGCAATCCGATAGAGCGTGGCCTCAACCTCGGGGCTGGCAAAGCGCTCCGCGCCCGGCGGTATGACGCTCTGATAGTCCAGGGCGAAGCCCACCCGCTTGGCCGTTTCCCCGATGTACTGCTCCAGGGCCCGGTTCAGGCCGTAGTCGTCCAGGATCGACGGGCGCACATTCCAGGCCAGCAGGCGCACCTCGTCTATCATGGCACGGATGTCGCTGCTGATTTCGGCGCATTGGGTCTGCCGGTTTTCACAGGAGGAGCAGGCAGAGTCCACGGTCAGCAGTGTTTTCGACAGCATCTGTCCCAGTTGGTCGTGCAGTTCGCGCGCGACATGCTTTCGCTCCTCCTCCTGCGCCCGCACGATCTTGCCTATGAGCATCTGCCGGGCCGCCTCCTTCTCCTCCACGGCCTGCCGGTAGGTGCCCAGCCCCTCGGCCATGCGGTTGAACGCCTCCGCCAGATGCCCGATTTCATCGAGTGAAAACACCTTTGCGCGCACGGCGAAGTCGCCCTCGCGCAGGCGTTGGGTGGCCTGCACAAGGTCCCGAATGGGCCGCGCCAGCACGGAGGCCAGGAACCCGGCCAGCGAGAGCCCCACAACCATGCACAACGTCAGGCTGATGGCCAGGGAGCGCGTGATGGAACCCATTTCCCGCGCGATAATTTTGTCTCCCACGCCAAGGCGCACCGCGCCCAACCTGCCGGAGCCGATGGGCACCGTGACTTCCAGAATAAGCCCTTCATGGCGGGCGTACGCCCGCAGGCGTCCCGAGGACAGTTCGGCGTTGGGGCTGGTCTCCAGCAGGTCCACCGGAATCTCCATGGGCGACAGCGCGGCGTGACAGGCGGCGCACAGGTCGCCGTCGTTCCCCAGCAGGTCCGCCGGGGCCTCTTTGGGAAAGGTAAACCCGTGTGAGAGGATGTCGCTTTGGGCGTTTTGAACCACGATATACCGCACGTCCGGAAACTCGCCCATGGTCCGGTTCACTTCCACGTTCATGCCGGAAGAGTTGGTGCTCTCGACCAGCGGTTCCAGACGCCCGGCAAGGGACGTGGCCAGGGACAGCGCCGCCTCCCCGTGTATCTGGTAGTGCGTGCGCAGCATGCCCATGCGAATCTGGTAGAAGGCCACGGTCCCAAACAGCACGGTTGTCAGCAGGCCGATGCCGAGAATTTTCACGAAGATGGGAACGGAAAGGGCCCACCACCCCAATTTCTCCGCCCACCGGCGAAACAGTTCATAAAGTCGTGATTTTTCCAAGGTTCCTCATTCTTATCTGGTTCTGCGGCAGACAGTCAACAACCACATTGTATCACTTTATCATACAGGACCCGTTCCCCGACTGGGGTAAAACAGCCACATCAGCCCGGCCGCGGCCAGCGTGGCCAGCGACAGGGCTATCCCCGCGTAGACGCGCATGGGGCGAAACACGAAAGTGACATGATGCGTTCCCCTTGGAATCTCAACGGCCTTGAAGCCGTCGTCGGCCCGCAGCAGGGACGCTTCGGCGCCGTCCACATAGGCATGCCAGCCGGGATACCAGGCGTCGAGACAGGCCAGAATACGGGGGCCGTCCAGCGGCCCGACATCCAGTTCCACCCGGTTCGCGCCGCGGGACGCAATCCTGATCAGCCCATCCTCGTCGTTGTTGTCGGACAGCAGCTCAGCCCCGGTTATTTCAAACAGGCCGCTGCCACCCGGCGTGGTGACGGTAAACACCGCATCCATGGACGCGCAGTCCGGCAGGGGCAGTTCCACCGCAGTCCCGGTGGAGGCGCTCAAGAGTGTTTTCTTGCCCAGTTCCACCTGGCCGGTGCTGCGGTCCTTGAACACCGTCTCGATACTGCCGGAGCAGGAGCCGCGATAATGGAGCCGCAGCACACTGTGTACCGCCCCCGCCGGGCCGGCGGGCCGACCGTCCACACAAACAGGCAGACTGAGCCGCAGTTCCCTGCGCACTTTGGCGCCGGCCTTCACGGGTTCGCGCAGCAGGGGTGTCATGACGGACTGTTGACGGACATTGTCGGACACACCGCTGTTCTTGAGCGCGTCGGCGTCGGATTGGGGCGTTGCCAGATTTGCCGCGTCGGGAAGAAACACCGTGGTGGCCGCCGGGAACAGGCTGCTCTTGCCGGGCAGGGGGCCTTTCACCCACTGCCGCGCCAGCCAGAGGGAGCGTTTGAACAGCAGGTTGGTGCGCTGGTTTTCGGCCATCGAGTCCTGCCGCGCCAGACGGCTGTACTTGCGCGCCAGCACCGGGTCCACCAGCGCCTCCCAGGTCTGGCGCAGGTTCAGCGGGTCGTAGCCGTTGATAAGATGGCCCATCCGGAAAAGTTGGCGGTTCGCCTTGGCGTCGGTCTGCCGGTGGTTGTCCTGCGGCATGGACGCGGTCTGCGCGGGGATTGGCGGAATGCGCAGACGGGTCATCATGGGCACATACCCCGCGTTCCAGGCCAGCGTTTCCAGGAAGACCAGCACAGGCAGCAGCGCCGCGACAGCGCCGACGCGCGGAAACGCGCGCGCCGTCACCATGACCAGCAGCGCCAGCGCCGGGATGGCGGCCACCCAGGGCGTGATGCCGAGGTAATGCGCCGGGTGCATCCATTTCCACAGCAGGAGGAGCAGCGCCCCGCCCGTCACGGTCAGCAGCATCGTTTCCAGCAGCGCCGCCCATCCCGCGCGCGGCTTGCGCATGATTCCATCGACGCCCAAACCCGCCAGCAGGCTCAACGGCAGCAGCGCGAGGTCGTAGGCGCGCGAATAGGCCGAGGGGGCGAAGGGCGTCAGTTTGTTCACGAGCCAGGAAACCGGCAGCGGCGGGCCGAAGCTGCAGTCGAGCAGCACGAGGTACACGCCGGCGAAGAGCAGCACCTCGCGTCGGCGCGAGGTGAACAGCGCTGCGATGGAAAGGATGAGCGCGACCACGCCCGAGCCGCGCAACGCCTCTGCGTCATACTTCATGCCCGGATAGACGATTGCGTCCTGGGCGATGCCGACCCAGAGCCGGTCGTACAGGTTTGAATACATCGGCACGGCCACGCCCGGTTGGCGGCCTGTGAACCTGGCCAGTTCCAGCGCGGGGAACAGCAGCGCCCCGGCGACAAGCAGCGCCACGACCCCCATCACGGCCAGTGTCGCGCCGTCGCACGCCCATGCGCGCAGCATCCACGTACCGCAGGCGTCCCGCCTGCCTTCGCCCGTACCGCAGGCGTCCCGCCTGCCTTCGTCCCCACCGCGCCGCACCGCACCGGCACCCGGATGCAACAGGCGGTAAAGCAGCATATAGGCGACCAGCGCCACGCCCATGTAGTTGACGATCTGGAAGAAGCCGCCCAGTGTTGCCATGCCGAACACAAGCCCGGCCGCGACACCCCAGCGAAATTTGCGCTGCCAGGCGGGCGCGTCCAGCAGTTGTTTGGCCAGGAAGAGCAGCAGCGGGAGCCAGTTCAGCGTGTAGACAAAGTGGTACTCGCACACACGCCGCACCATCAGCGCGCTGAAGGTGAAGGCCAGCGCGGCGGTCCATGCGCCGCTCCGGCTGATCCGGTGCGACCGGGCCAGCAGGTAGGTGCCGCCGAACGCGAGCAGCAGGTGCAGCCCCATCAGCACGACAAGACCGAACTGCGTCCGGTAGGGGGTCGGCGCAAAGGTCAGCGCGCTGCGCAGCAAATTGGGCGGATACAGCGCCGCCACCTGCGGGTTGGCGGCATAGGGCATGCCGCAATAGCTGACGGGGTTCCACAGCGGAAACTCGCCCGATTGGATGCAGGTGTCCATGTAAAAGGCGAGCGGCCCAAAATACCGGTGCACGTCATAGAGGCCCGACAGCCTCGCCGGGTCCGTGACAAGCACGTGGTTGAAAGTCAGGCACAGCGCGGCCAGCACCAGCGCCAGGCCCGCGAAAAACGCAAGGACGCGCCGCCGTCTTGTTGCGGCGGGCGCGGCGGTGGGGTCGGTCAGGGGTTCCATGAAAGGGGTCCAGTTTCAATCGGACACACCATCCAGCGTTGAGACGGGACAGCCCCTCCATGGGGCGCGGCGGTCATGCCCCGGCGGAGTGCGGAAGCATGGCTTTCGCCAAAGTGGAAGAGGCTTCCAGCCTCATTTTGTCTTTTGTTCCCCGCACGTCGGGTACCAAGAACGCGGCAGGATGCCGCGTCCCATTTGCCCGTTCCCGCAGGCATGGCCTGCGGGAAGAAAAGCGGCGGCATGGCCGCCGCACTCAATAAAGAACCACCTTGGCGCATCAATTTCCCCGCTTGGTGAACGTGCATGACGGTTAAGAAGTGTCCTGGGCCATTATATCCACGCGCAATGCTGCGGCAAAACGATCCCTTTGGGGAACGGCGCCAGGCAACGGCAGGAATGCCCGCCTCACATTGCTGGGAGAGAGCGCCCCATCCGCAGAGGCGGGTTCCCGAACTGCCGGTGCACGATGGTAATATGGAAGGCGGCGATTTGCGCCAACTTTCAAGGAGTCCTTTCATGAGGCGAACTGCCTGTTTTCTGGCCGCGCTGTGCGCGCTTTCCGCCTGTGCCACCGCCAACGGAAACGCCCCGATCACGCTGTATGTCATCGGCGATTCGACGGCCGCGCAGAATGCGCCGGACCGCTATCCCGCCACGGGCTGGGCGCAGGTGCTGCAGGACTGTTTTGATCCCCGCAGGGTGACGGTGGAGGACAAGGCCAAGGGCGGGCGCAGTTCCAAGAGTTTTCTGGAGGAGGGTTCCTGGGCCCCTGTGCGCGACGCGCTCAAGAAGGGGGACTATGTCTTTATCCAGTTCGGCCACAATGATTCCAAGGAAGATCCCGCGCGGTTCACCGACCCGGACACGACGTATGGACAGTTTCTGAAAAGCTACGTGGAGGACGCCCGCGCCCGCGGTGCAGTGCCGGTGATACTGACATCGATCAACCGGAACAAGTGGGCCGACGACCACACGCTTGCGGACTTCCACGGGGCTTATCCCCAGGCGGCGCGGGAAACGGCCCGCGCACTGAATGTGCCGCTGATTGACCTCACCGCACTGACGAAGTCCCGCATGGAGGCGCTCGGTCCGGACAAGGCCAAGGATCTGTTCATGCGCCTGGAAAAGGGCCAATACCCCAACTTCCCCGACGGCGCGGAGGACAACACGCATTTGCAGGAAAAGGGCGCGCGGGAGATTTGCCGCCTGGTCGCCGCCGACATCAAGGCGCAACGGCTTCCGCTGGCCGCCCACATTCAGGAACCCTGGCAAACGACTGGCGAACGCACGGTTATTACGGTCACGGACGGCGAATACAAAGAAACGATCACCTCCGGACGGTGGCGTCTGTCGGGCGTGCTGGAACTGCGGTTCGCCGGGCGCATCGACCCCCACGAAAACACGGTGGTGCAGGTGTATGGTCCCGGGGTGGAGGCCATTGAGGGACGTTTTGAGAAGGTGCAGTTGCCCGAGGGCTGGCTGTGCGACGTGGACTATGGCCGTCGCCCGGCCAGTGTGACGCTGCGCAAATTCCGGCCCAACCGCGCTCCCGCGTTCCCCGGCGCGGAGGGCTTTGGCAAGTACAGCATCGGCGGGCGCGGCGGCAAAGTGCACGAGGTTACGAACCTGAACGCCGACGGCCCCGGCAGTTTCCGCGCGGCCTGCGAGGCCAACGAACCGCGCACCGTCGTGTTTCGGGTGTCGGGCACCATCCCGCTGGAAAAGGAATTGAAGCTGCGCAACCCCTATCTGACCATCGCCGGCCAGACTGCGCCGGGCGACGGCATCTGCATTAAGAATTACCAGTTTAATTTCGACACACAGCACATGATCGTCCGT
>CAIUWO010000814.1 GCA_903902895.1 Candidatus Hydrogenedentota bacterium
CCGCGTAGAGTTGTGTAGGGTGCACCGGCAGACTCTTGCTCGAATCAAAGCCGATCAATCCCATCTGAAAATGATGTCTGTAAGCCAAAGAATCCGGAGGATAGGAAACGGCCCAAGGCACATTCGCACACTTCCCATAGCAGCACCCTGCTGCGAAGCAACCAAGGCGACCGAATATATCCGCGAGAGGCGCATAGGGAATAAATATTTCGATGCCCGCAAGGTAAGGAATCTTCTTGAGGTGTAGATAGGATAGCACCCCCACAAAAACACCCAAGATCATGCCCGCAGCCACATTCCCGCCATATTCGATATCCCATATTGAGTAGGATTGCGTTGGGCACTTATAGAGTATGTAATAGAGTACACGTCCTAACGCGATTCCGGGCACCGCCGCCCAGATGGTTATAATTAGACTGATTGGATAACGAGAGCCTTTGGTGTGGTTGTAGCGTACTCCGAGACCAAAACACACCGCCATGGCGAGGCATTGGGCAAGAGCATAAAGCGGGAAACGGAGTCCAAAAATGTATATATCAGGTGCCACTATTATATCCTGGTCGAAGATTGGGTGATGCCACTTCCGTCAATAACAAGTCCGCTATTTCCATCCCCGCCTGCGGGCGAGGAACATCGATAGAACAGCGATGAGAACTCCTCCGCCCACCATCATAAGTGCGGAAGCGTTATGGACATACCAAGGCTTCGGCTTCTCAGTGACACGGGTAAATCCATTTTGATTCCAAGACTCCTTCACAGCAGTACCTACCGGAAACTCAAGGGTGAATTCAGAGTCCTCGAGTTTTGGGTTTATCTGCACGGACTCTGGCGTAATCTGAATGTCATACTCGGCATAAGGTATTACAGGCAAGGTTCTTTGCAGTGCTAAAATCTCTTTTTCAGTGCGTCCTTCTCTTTTCCAGCGCTCCGCCCCTTGGCCCTCAGCGGGTCCATCAAGTCTGTTTCTGAGTGCCTTTATATGTGTGGGTACCTGCACCCCAGTCGTCTTATCCAGAGCCACATCAAGAAAATTGACACTCTGAAGGATTGATCGTCCGTCCTGCCATACCCCCAGTCCTGGCACGGCCGCCCATTCTGCTTCTGTAAGCTCCCAATTACGAACCACCTGATCAATGCGCCGGACCAATCCATCCCTATCAATATAGAAGTCCATGCACACTTTGCCAACAGGACTTATCTCTTTGGGAACTGTCGTCTGGTGGGTGAGAACAATGTATTCATCCGACGCCCAAATTCTGGTCTGGCCATCGGAATTTATGAATGACACCAACCCCAATCCACGAGTTCGGATGTCTTCATCCATGACAGCGTAACCGCCCGCACCATAGAATGCAAAGGTATCGGGCCAACTCGCCGGCTCAAATATGCAACATGAGCTATTCTCATATCCCACTCGGCTACGAATCCCGCTCAAGCCGGGCGAGCCAGTTTCTAATAATTGTCTGAATTCCCCCTTGAGATATGCAACACTTCGAATCAAAGTGGCGGTGCCGTATTGAGGCTTCTTGATCACTTTTTCGCCAAGAAGTTCGCGCGCCAACTCCTCCTGAGTTTTCTGCACCCCTGTATAAAGTACCGCTTTCCCCTGGTATTTGATGCGGAAATCCTCTCCACGGGAGGCAAATGAGAAACTCCCACTCTCCTCTGTGCTCAAGGTGAAGAATACCGCATGGGTTGTGTATTCCATGCGCACGGATTCAATCTTGAGTCGTTTTGTAATCGTGTCACGCAGGGAGGCAGCTTCATCATCGGCATGGCTGGATGTGGAAACTAGCGTGAAGCATAAAGAACAAAGGGCAAAACCAACTAGCAGCAAGGCGCGCCGTGTTCGGCTCAAGCGATAATCAATCAAAGTCAGGCTTGTATTGAGAAAAGACTTGCACATGTCCATGGGTCCAGAGTTTGTTGCGCTACGTTAAGAGCATTGGCCACGATGCGAAGCGCAACGGGATGCCATCAATTTGGGTATCTAGAAACACAGGGCCTGATAGCGTTGACAATCACGTCCGACCAAGGGTTAGTAAACTGGTTGATTCGCCCTGAATTGGTCTATTAATGTGCGCTGAATATTTGTCTCAGGCTGTGGGTGCGGGGTGTACTGTCACCGTGTCGCATCCAGCCGCACACCGGCCTTCACCAAGATGCTCACAAAGTTCCCCCGTCCGGCGCAGTATATACACACACGCTGTGCATGGCCCTGGACATGGAGTACCACCACAACAGGCTCCGCCACCTGGTTCTTGGCAGGAAGTTCCCGGTGTTGTAATCTCAATAAAGGTCGTATTCTTCGATCCACAATTACAACCATTCGTAGCTTGGTACGAACATGTACCGTATGGCAAGGTACCCGAAGGGTAATTGAGCACATTGCCATCTGCATCAGTACATGCGGATTCCTGACAGGAACACTGCGTTTCTTGAGCTGACACCGGATTTATGAACGAGCCAAGACAAATCCCACCCATAACTGCCAGTACGCCCATGGCCAGAACCCAACGCTTCTGCAATTTTTGCATGATATTTTCCCTCCGTTATTGCATTCCGACTTCTATCTTATTCATCACTGATGTGACATTGGCATTATTCCCCCCCCCCGGCACTCTTGTCAAGTGTTTTTATTTACTTGTTTTGAAGATGAATATCTCAGTCAATTACGCCTGTTTATCTCCACATATTTGGGAATTCGGTAAGATACCGTTCATGTAACCTTGCATTATTCGCCTCCGTATCTACATCCCTTAAGCCACGCATTCTGTTTTATTCTGTTCCTCACCCCCACCGGGGCAATTCCTTTGTTGTTTGCGCGCGCGCCTCCTTCGCGGGTATCGTTTCCACCATGGATTCTTCAAAACCATACGGCCCGTCCCTGCGGGTGCTGCTTCTTGGCGAAAGCCCCTATTTTGGCGGCATCACCTCCCATCTGGTGGCCCTGGCGGAAGGGTTGCGGGAGCAGGGGGGCATTACGCCCGTGCTGGCCTGCCTGTCGGGGCGCGGCCCGGACCGCACCCTGTTTGACCTGGCCGCCGCGCGGAACATGGACGTTCTTGAGGTGTCCATGCGCGGCCGTTTCGATGTCAGCGTCATGAACCGGCTTTGTGCGCTGGCCAAGGACCAAAGCATCGGCCTGGTGCACACGCATAATTATCGGGCCACGCTGCTGGCCGCCGCCGCGTTGCGGCATCTGCCGCTGGTGGTCAGCTGCCACGGGGTGGCGGGTCCGTCAGTGCCGTTGCCCGTGCGAATGTGGCAGGCACTGGAACTGCGCTGCATGCGCCGCGCGCGCGCCGTAATCGCCTGCTCGGAACAGGTTCGCAGGGACCTGCCGGCACACGGCATCCCCGCCACAAAGCTCAGCGTGGTGCGCAACGGTGTGCCCGGCCCGAACCCGGCCGCGATATCCCCCCCCACCGGCGCGCTGCGAAAGTCCTTGGGCATTCCCGGCGGGGGGCCGGTGGTGCTGTTTGCCGGACGCATGGTAGAAGGCAAGGGACTCGACCTGCTGCTGGAAGCCTGTGCGCAGCGGCGGGAATGGACCTGCGTGGCCGTCGGCGACGGCCCGGCGCGGCCGGAACTGGAGGCGATGGCGCGCAGACGCGGGCTGGAAGTGTTTTTCGCCGGGATGCAGGCGGACATGACGCCGTGGCTTTCGGCCGCCGACGTGGTGGCGCTCCCGTCGCGCTCGGAGGCCTATCCCATGGTACTGCTCGAGGCTGCGGCCCATGGACGGCCGGTGATTGCGACCGACGTGGGCGGGGTGTCGGAGATAGTGGAAAATCACAAATCCGGCGTGCTGGTGCCCGACCCGGCAGGCTCGGACACGGTCGCCGACCTGACAGCCGCACTCGACCTGCTTGGCGACGCGCAACTGCGGGCCGAAATGGGCCAATACGCCCGAACACGCTGGCAGGCGGAATTCACCCCCGCCCAGATGGCCCGAAGCACTGCGGAAATCTACCGCGCCGCCCTTAAATCCCCCTTCTGAAGGGGCTTGTCCGCCTCTGGCGGGGTGCCGCGAAGCGGCGGGGGATGTAAGACCCGCCACGCAAAACCGTGGACAACATCCCCAGACCCTACTTGCCCCCGCGAAAACACGCCACGATACGGTGGCGGAAGAACAGCCATTCCATCCGCAGGGACACCCAGTACAAGTCGCGCGGATAAGCGCGCAGGGTCCACAGCGGCGCCGCGAGCAGTTTGGCCACCGCGCGAAAGGCAATCCTTGGAATCGGTATGCCGAGCATCCGGTAGGCGCGCGCGCCGTCGATGGCCATGGCGCGCACGCGCCGCTCCACTCCGGCCCAGTCGGAGCTGAACAGGTGCGGCACGGACACGGACGGCTCGAACACAATGGAAGCGCCGCGCCGGCGGAGCCGGTGGCAGAATTCAAAATCCTCGGCCGCCTCCAGCCGCACCTCTGAAAATCCGCCGACCGCGAGGAACAGGTCGCGCGGCATGAGGAAGAACGCCGGGCCGATGTAGTCGCGGCGGAAGGCGCTGCCGGTCACGAGCAGGTTGCGGTAGTGCAGGTAGCGCTCGGACGGCAGTTCCAGCGATTCGGGCTGGAGGGCGTAGGCAATCACGTCGGCATGGTGCACCTCGCGCGCCGCTATCAGTTCCAGCAGCCAGTGCGACGCCGGAAAGGTGTCGTCGTCGGCGATGACGATGCATTTCCCCCGCGCCATCTCCACACCGGTGTTGCGCGCCGGGCCGGGTCCCCGGTTTTCGGTGCGCACCCAGCGCAAAATGGCGGGGTATTGCGCGGCATGGCGCGCCAGGATCGCGGGCGTGTCGTCCGTGGATCCGTCGTCCACGTAAATTGCCTCGAAGTCCACGCCATCCTGGCGCAGCACCGCCGCGAGGTGTTCTTTCAGTATGGCGCCGCGGTTGCAGGTCGCCACCACGATGCTCACTTGTGGTTCTGTGTTGGCCATGTGGCCTCCGTTAAATTGCGCATGACGCCAGATGATAGAATAGACGGGCGCGCCGCGCAAGGAGAAAAGTGTTGGATTCCCCGACGCAGGAAAAAGTTCCATTGGTTTCGGTGGTTGTCGCCCTGTGCGCCGACGACCGGGCCGACCTGTTCCGCGACGCGCTGACCAGCGTATTCCAGCAGTCCATGCGGGATTTTGAGTGCATTATCGCGGCGGACGGCCCGCTCACGCCGGAACTGGAGGCGGCTATCGCCGGATGCGCCGTGAAAGACGCACGGCTGCGGCGCGTTGACATTCCCGTGCGGTCGGGACCGGCCGCGGCGCGCAACCGGGCCATCGCTCAGGCCCGGGGCATGCACACCGCCATTCTCGATGCCGATGACGCGGCGAAGCCGGAGCGGCTCGAACGCCAGCTTTCCATGCTCGAATCCTCCGGCGTGGACATTGCGGGAACAGGCTGCCACACCTTCGGCGAAGAGGGCAGCGCGGTGGGCCGGCGCAGGGTGCCCGTGGGCGAGGCGGCCATACGCCGGACCATGTGGCGGCGCAATCCGTTGGTACACTCCACGGTCATGGCGCGGACGATGCTGCTGCGCGACCATCCCTACCCGGAAAACCTGCGCTATGGCGAGGACTACCGGCTCTGGGTAAACCTGGCGCGGCAGGGATTTCGCATCGATAACCATCCTGACGAACTCGTCCGCTATTTCGTCAACCACACCCCCAAGCCCCACGGCGGGCGCTGGGGACGCTTCACCAGCGACACGGTGACGCGGTTGCTGGCGTTGCGGCTGCTGCCGACACCGCTGGCCCTGCTCTACGCCCCGGCGGCCGTGCTGATAGCCGCCACCCGGCTGTTGCCCAATGCGGTCTGGCGCCTGCTGCGAAAGATCGCCTGAGACAATACGCCGACTCAGCAGCCAAACGCCGCGTGAAAGGAAACGCTCCCCGCGGGCATCGGCAATTCGAGCGGCAGGACCAGGAAGTATTCTGGCGGAACCCCCGGCAGCACCAGTTCGGGAGCCGGCCCGAACCCAAAGCGCCCATAGTACTTGGGGTCGCCCACAAGCGCGACACCGCGCGCCCCCCGCTCCCTGAGCGCCTGGATGCCCCGGTCGACCAGGGAGGAACCAATGCCCTGCCGCTGGCGCGAGGGATGAACCGCGAGCGGCCCGCCGCCGTACCAACCGTCGCTCCTGCCGTCAATCAGCACTTCGGACATGGCGATGTGGCCGATGATGACGCCGTTGTCCTCGGCAACCAACGAAACGAAAAGCGCCCCCGCGGCCCGCAGGTTGTTCACGATAGTATGCTCTTTGGGAAGCGCTCCTGGCGCATGTTGCGGATGGTTCAAGAAGGCCGTGTAGACCAAATCATTGATCGCAGCAAGATCACTGTCACACTCGGAACGAATATTCAACGGACTCTTCCTTCTATGCATTATTAGGGCTTCATTCACTGGCCCGTGCCACCGTGCAAGGGCAAGGTACGGTCACGGGTTCTTTCTTTTCGGACTTTTAGAATACCGCCTCCACCGTAATGGTTCCCGTCATACCGCTCACATCCACATCCCCCCGCGCCGCATCCACGATCTTTCCCTCGACGCCGTTCACTGTTGCGTTGCGCAGCGTCTTGCCCTCCGGCACGCGGAACCGCACCATCATCCGCTGCGGCGCATGCACCTGCTCGAAATTCACCACGGCCTTGGCCGTGTCCCCCTTCGGGTCGACTGTGTACGTCACGCCGGCCTTTCCGAATTCGGTGACCACATCGGTCGCGGAAAACGACTGTGCCTTTTCAAACCACGCGCGCGGTATGGCCCGCCCGAAGTGCAGCAGCCCGTTCTTCGGATACACGTACATGTACCGCAGCCATGTCACCGCGTTGGCCTCGTCGCTGGTCTTCACCAGCACGCCGTTGGACCAGCCCAGCACGGGCAGCGGATGTTCCACCATCGCGTTGGCTTCTTCTCGGTAACACGAGTTCCACGCGTTGTAGAACATCCACAGGTACAGCTCCGGCTCGTCGCGATCCAAATGCGGCAGCAGCCCTGCCAGCAGGTTGGGCTGCATGGAAATGCCGCCCCGCGCAAACCAGGTCATGTCGAAATCGGGCACAGAATAGCCGTACGGCGGCGTCATGTAGCGGTTGTCCTGGTAATCGTCAAGTATCCACTGGCCCTGCTTCGTGTTTGGGTCGTAGAGCCCCGAGAGCAGCAGGTACACCGAGCCCTCCAGCACCTCGCGAATCCAGCCCACCTCGCGCCCGCGCCGGTAAAGGCGGCTGGGGTAGTTGGGTATCCAGCGGCCGTCGCGCAGGCGCACCACCGGCGTGTTCTCGCGCTGCGTCTCAAAACCTTTGATGAGATCCGCCTTGTACGCGTCCGCCTCGGCGCGCACCCGCGCCGCATCGGGGTGGCCCGCCGCCTCCAATGCGCGCGCCGCGTATTCCGCGCCGCGCCAGGTCAGCGTGTTGGTCGACAGCCAGTAGTAGAAGTCGGTCACGTCCTCCAGGCTGCCCGCGGGCAGGAACCCGCGTTCCCAGTGCCGCGAGTACAGCTCGCCAGTCATCGTATTTTTCCGCTGGCGGAATATCCAGTCGGCCCCGGCGATGATCGAGTCGGCGTTCTTGGCAAACCACACTTCGTCGTGCGTGAGCAGGTAGTGCTCGCATAGGCACCAAAGCACCCAGCCGTGGTGCTGGTTGTACGAACCCTGCTCAAACCCGTCCGCGCCGTAGTACATCCCCTTGTAGTCGGTGAAGTTGCCCGGCTGCTCCACCGTGCCCTGGTACTTGATCCACAGGTCAAGCCGCTTTTGCGCCTCGTCTTTCGCGCCGCGCTGGTCCAGTTCGTTGACAATCATGCAGGACTCGTTCGAGAAGTTGCCGTAGGTCGATGTTCCCACCGACGTGTTCACCAGTCCGTCGGGCATCTTGTAATCCGCCATGAGCACATGCGCCAGATGGGACGTGTGCAGCGCGCCCAACTGCGGTTCCGGCGCCTCCACCCGCGCGCCCTGCCCCGCCACGCCCCGCCAATACTCGGCCACCTGCGGCTGGCAGGCGTCGAAGTTCAACCCGTCCAACGCGGTCCGTTCCTTGTCATCTTCCGGAACCACGTACGGAATCTTGACCACCACGTCACAGCTTTCGCCGGGCTGGAGTTCGCGGCTCACCAGCACCGTGTCGCCCTGTGCTTCGACCGCCATGGCCGTGTCCAGCGTGCAGCGCACGTACTGTTTGTCTTCAAAGGAACTCAGGATGCGGTTGCCCTGCACGGTCAGCGTGTCGAGCACGCCGCGCGGAATGGCGTGGGAGCTCTGGTTGGAACGCCCCCCTTCCTGCGTGTACTGAATCGGCAGCTCCGCGCGGATCGCCACCGCACCGTCGTTCTGGAAGCGGAAGCGCAGCAGTGCGACCATCGTGTCGCCCCCCTGCCAGTCGCCATCAAGGATAGGCGTCAGGAGCGGCACGGCAAAGGACTGCTGCTCCACCGAAAGCCCCTCTTTCTGCGCCGTAATGTTGTAGGCCATCACCGGCTCGGGGTCGGGATGGCGCGACGTGAAACGCCAGTTTTCGAGGCCGAAATAGAACCGGCCCGCATCGCCGCCGGTGTTCTTCCACCGTTCCGGATGCATGCTCGGCAGCCAGGTCACGTTGCGCTTGAAGAGCGTGATGTCGCCGTTGAAGTCGAGCCAGAACCGCTGCGCCGCACCCGCGCAACCGAGATTGTAGTTGTCCAGGTGCGGCCGCGGCTGGCCCATTCGGGCACCATCCAGACTCTGTTCCTCGTGCTCCAGCACCTGTTGGCTGATCGTCTTCTCTCCCTTGATGCTTTCCTGGTACTGCGCAAACGTGGTCGGGTCGTCCGCCCGGGTGATGAACACGCCCAACTCCTCGTACCAGATCGGCCCCTGCTCCTGCAGGCTCACGAGGGAAATGGTGAATGTCTCCCTCTGCGGGATCACCTGGGAAGTGCTGAACGGATCCTTCCCGTAGGTGAACTTCACCATGCCCTCGTCACCGCTGTAGGCGTGGGCCGGGGCCATATGGTCCACGGCGATGCGGCAACGGCGTGACGAGTTCCTTTCCACCGAGCCCACCACCACTGCATTGTATCCCTCAAGGGCCATCACCCCCCCGTCCGGCGTCTCCTTCCCCGCGTCCAGTTCCACAC
The DNA here is from genome assembly GCA_903902895.1 of Candidatus Hydrogenedentota bacterium. Lineage (GTDB taxonomy): Bacteria > Hydrogenedentota > Hydrogenedentia > Hydrogenedentales > CAITNO01 > CAITNO01. Next base: position 9,130 of record CAIUWO010000814.1, read on the forward strand.
ACAATTTGGTGTGCGCAGGGGCTGACATGGTATGCACCGCCGTGATTGCCGGGTTGCCCTTCGCCTCCACCTTCACCGCGTAGGTCCTGCGGAACGGGACATCATAGTCGCCGAGTTTGCCCTTTGGAAACTCCGTCTTAAGCCCCTTGAACGTGATACTGGCGCGGTTCTCACTGAGCTTCTCGACCTCCGCCGCCGCATGCTGCCAGTGTCCGTTGAACCAGTCGTCTTGGCCTATCCAGCCGAATCCGCCGGGATGGTTCTTGGACGACTCCTCCAGCCGCGTCTCGGGCCACACCTTGCGCTGGTACGACACCGCCACGTCCTCCGGCACCGCGCCGTCAAACTTCACCTCCAGCCGCACAATGTCCCGCGGCTCCTCAAACCACACCTCGTTGCTTGCCGCGTTGAGCAGCCCGAATGGCAGTATGTTGAACGGTGGGTCGATTCTGGCCTTTCCCTGTTCCTCGGCTCTTGCACACACCGCCGCCAGGCATATCGCCGCCAGCACAAGCATCCCAGTTCTCTTCATCGCTCTACACCCTTTGCCGTCATTCCCGCGAAAGCGGGAATCCAGTATTCCTCGCGGCCAAGCCACACCTGGCAAACAACGTTTCCCAAGAGTGCCGTTCCATTCCGTCTTATCATGCCGAAAGTCTTCCGCGCCAATCGACCCTCATCCGGCCTCCGTCTTCCTCCGTACTGCCATGCCCCAACATCCCAACACGCCACAGATTACCGCCAATGTGCGGCAGACATTCCTGTCTGCCGTCCTTGAACAATTGACCCGAAAGGCAGACAAGAATGTCTGCCGCACATTTTTCCGCTCTCTGTCTCATGACCCATGGATTGCGGCCATGCCGCTCCGTGCAGTTCCGCACCTTCGTGGTTCAATTCCCTTTCCCCGCAACCGTCCCGGCCAGCGCCCCCGCCTGCTCCGCCACAAACGCACCCAGCCCCGGCCCGTAATAGGACCGGCTCTCCACCTCATACCCCCCGTGCGCGTATTCCTTCTCATTCACGATGTAGCCGCTATAGTCGTTGGCCAACCCCACCGGCACGGCGCGTTCCACGCCAGCCGCCTGCACCGACTCGCGCACGGCCTGGGCCACCGCCAGGATGGGCTCGCCTGGCAGCCCCACCAGTGCCGCCGGACCGATGCGCAGCATCTGGATCTCGGCCTTGCGCGGCAGCGCCGCTATCGCGGCCTCGGCATACGCCGCATGTTTTGCCTTCGCACTCTCCGGGAACGCCAGCGGCGGCAGTTCGGCCAGCACCCGCGCGCAGTGCGCAGACAGGTCAGGTTTCGTCTCGATCGTCTTCGCCTTCTCGGCAATAAGCCGCGCGAGCCGCGTGCCAAAGTCTTCCATCTGCTGGAAATTGCTCTCGCCCGTCGCCCCGTCCGGCGACTGGTCGCCCTCTCCGCCGTTGGTGAACAGCGTCGTCGCGCCCGGCATCAATCTCTCCAGTTCGCGTCGCATCACGCCGGGCCATTCGGCGGAGAGGAGCATGTTGTCGGCGTCCAGAATCGTGGGATGGCACGCGAAATTGACCAGCAATGCGCGGCACGCGCCGTCCATGCCGTCCACACGGAGCATCCACACCACCGGCTCCGTCAGCGGCGTCTCGCCCGCCGCCTTGCGCGCCTCGGTGTCATAGCCCCAGCGGCGGTTGCGCGTAAACCCCAGCGCCTCGAATTCACCAAAGCCAACCCGCGCCGGCGCGGCATTTTTCGCCGCGTCATGGATCGCCGCCGCCACGGCAGACGCCATCGGACCGATGATCGCCGGGTCGTACTTGCCGAACTGCATCTGCCAGAACTTCTCGGGATACATCGACGGCCCGTCATGCGTGTGCGACGCGGCCATGAACAGGTGGTCCGCGTCGACCTTCAGGTCGGCGCACTGCTCCGCAATGGCCTGCTTGAACTCGGGCGTAATCGAACGCAAATCACAGCACACCAGCACCGACGTTTCCGCGCCGTCGCGCAGGAAAAGCACCTTCGCCTCCAGCGGATCATGCACCCCCGTGGCGGGCCGCCCCAACCGCGCGCCGTAGCCCGCCATGGGCACCCGGTATGCCTTCACATCCGGCGTGATGTCTGCCGTCCCCACGCCAATATCCAGCGCCGGGACTGTCAGTGACAGGAACATCAATAAACAGACCATCGAGAAAGTCGTGCGCATCATTGCATTGTACTCCATGAATGGAGAGAGTCTATGCCAAACTCGACGGACAATGCACCGCAGAAGAACACTCGCCCCGCCGGGTGGCATCCGGCGGGGCGTTGATTTTGTTTGTGCCAGCCCATTTCGTCTTTGTCACTCCGTCAGCACATGCAGCTCATGCACCGACCAGCAGTAGTCCGCCGTGCCTGTCTGCACCACGCGCACATACCTGCCCTCGACCGCCGCGAAGCGGGCCTCGGCGATGGGTGTCTCACTGGTGCCGGCGGCGACGAGCTTGCCGGGGTTGGCCGGGTCGTCGCACACGTAGACTTCCCACACGCGGGGATACTCAGTGGCGCTGCGGCTGGTGTCGAGCACAACACCGGTCACTTTGGCCTTTTCGCCCAAGTCCACCTGGAGCCACTGCCCCGGTTTCTGCATGGTGGCAGAACGCCACTTGGTATCCATTTCACCGTCGATCATCCGCTTCGCCTCGCCGCTGCCATCGTGGGTGGTGGCGGTGTAGAACTGCCGGCGCACCTTCTCGGCCGCCACGTTCGCCTCCGCCTGGAACGCCTCCTGCGCCAGGTACGGCGCGATCAGCGCGAGCGCGCCGCGGTCGGCCACGTCTCCCAC
>CAIUWO010000815.1 GCA_903902895.1 Candidatus Hydrogenedentota bacterium
ATGCGCTCCCTGTTAGTGGGTCGCCGCCCTTTCGACCTAATCCTTGTATTCCAGTTTTCGCCCGTTCTAGTCGGGGTCCCGGCACGTCTGTTAAAGGTGCTCACAGGCGCGCCATTGTTCTTTTGGATACATGATCTCTGGCCAGAGAGCCTTTCCGCCACCGGTGCCATAAATTCGGGATTTGCCCTGGACATGGTGGGCAAAATAACGAGTTGGATTTACAGGGGTTGCGACCGCATCCTTATCCAGTCTCAGGCGTTTCGTGAATCTGTCGCACGGTATGGTGCCAGACCGGAGCAGGTTTACTATCTGCCGAACTGCGCAGAAGACTATTTTCAACCGGTGACCCTTCCACAGGATGCCCCAGAGCGGGACTTGATGCCTGAAGGCTTTCGGATTATGTTCGCGGGTAACGTGGGGGTGGCTCAAGATTTTGAAACCATACTGGCTGCTGCTGAGTTAACGCAATCCCAACCTCCAATCCAGTGGGTAATCGTAGGTGATGGCCGGAATCGTCCCTGGGCTGAGGAGCAGATCCAGCAGCGCAAATTGGGTAACGTCCGTCTGCTGGGTCGCCACGATAAGGAGAGAATGCCTGCTTTCTTTTCTTTGGCGGATGTCATGCTCGTATCTCTGAAGCGCGACCCGATTTTTGCTCTGACCGTACCCGCGAAAGTGCAAGCGTACCTTGCTTGCGGCAAACCCATTATCGCGTCTCTTGATGGCGAGGGGGCGCGCATCATTGAAGAGGCGAAAGCGGGATTGGCAGTGCCTTCTGAAAGTCCAGAGCTACTTGCTGAAGCTGCGCGCACACTATCCCTCCTCGATGCATCAGAACTCGCGGCGGTTGGAATTAATGCCCGCGCATACTTTGATGCACATTTTTCGCGTGCGCATCTTATGGATGTTTTTGAGGGGTGGCTGGAGGAGATCTCGGGCGGACACGGCAATAGTTAATTCCCGCAAGTCCATTCAGACCTATTCGCTATCTATTTTCCATGTATCCAATGGAAACAAATAGTTATCCTTCTTGGCATGTTCTATTGTTCCCGATGAAAAGACCAACAGTATTGCGTTTTCGCTAAGAGCCATGCTGCCCGTGGCATGGCCGGCCGGTACGCAAAGGATCTGGGGCTTTGCCTCGGACAAGATGAAGCGTTCCACGTGGAGGTTGCTTGCGGGCAACGTCCAGTCGTCGGGCTTTACAACGGCCAACAGAACGGTGCCCTGAAGAACGGTGAACCATTTGTGTTCAACGCGGTGACCTCTCCAACCGCGTGGTTCGTGAGACCGGTGGGCACGGATTGTGTAGAAGCGGTCCACCCCCTTGAAATCAAAGTTGTTGACAAAGGTTACTGTGCCCCGTGAGTCCACATGTAAGCCGCCGTCTATGATATGCGGTGTAGTCTGACCGTCAGACATTTCGGCATCCCCCATGGTCAGCTTTTGTGCCACACGACACGGTTAACGTAGTTGGTATAACTGAGAATGATTCGGAGAACCTTTTCCGAGACATTCGGCACATTGTAGTCTTCAACCATCCGTAGGCTGCGTGATGACCCCCGCGGCTGAGTTTGCAGGATTGTCAGTCCCTCGAGAATTCGGTCCAGTTCCAGCCCGGTCATCATGACAGCGGCTTCTTCCATTCCTTCCGGGCGCTCGTGGGCGTTGCGGATGTTCAGGGCGGGGAAGTTGAGAATGGACGACTCCTCGTTGATTGTGCCGCTGTCTGACAAAGATGCTATGGCGTGCACCTGGAGGTGGACGTAGTCACAGAGACCGAGCGGCTTGAGCAGTTCAACCTCCGGACGCAGCGTTACCCCCATGGCGTCAATCTTCTTGCGGGTGCGCGGGTGGGTGGAGACAATAATTCTCTTGCCATAGGTTTCTGCAAGGGTGTTCAGGACCGTGACCAGTTTTTGGAACTGCTCGGGGTAGTCGATGTTTTCCTCCCGGTGCGAACTGACGACAAAATAGTCCTGGGCTTTCAGGGCCAGGCGGGCGAGCACATCGGACTGTTCGATCTTGGGCAGATAGTGATGCAGCACCTCGAACATTGGGCTGCCAGTTTTGATGATGCGGTCGGGAGGCAATCCTTCGCGGAGCAAATAGTCGCGCGAAATAGTGCTGTAGGGCATGTTGATGTCGCTGATGTGGTCCACAATCTTTCGATTTATTTCCTCGGGGACGCGCTGGTCGAAACAGCGGTTTCCTGCCTCCATGTGGAACACAGGAATCTTACGCCGTTTGGCTGAGATGGCTGCGAGACAACTGTTCGTGTCGCCAAGCACCAGAACAGCGTCCGGTTGAATCTTGGCTAGCGCGTCGTCAGACTTCTCGATGACCAAACCAATCGTCTCAGCCGGAGTTTTTCCGGCGGCTTCCAGGAAAACGTCCGGCTTGCGGATTTCAAGGTCGTCAAAGAAAATCTGGTTGAGTTCGTAGTCGTAATTCTGGCCGGTATGGACGATGACATGCTCCATGTGCCGGTCCAACGCTGCCATGACCCGAGAAAGCCGGATGATTTCCGGTCTCGTTCCAACGATTGTCACCACTTTCATATCTTGTCACTCTTTTCAAGGAATTTGGAGAATGTTTGGAAATCCGCAGGTCTAAAGGGGTAAATGCTCATACCTCAAGAAAATAGGTGTCGGGACGGTCCGGGTCGAAAATTTCGCTGGCCCAGAATATGGCTATCATCACGCTGTTTCCTGCGTTAGTGATTGAGTGGGTGTGTCCTGGCGGAATGTCTATGACTCGGTAGGCATCGCCCTTAACATGATATTCCACAACCTCGTGGCTTTCGATGTGTCGCATGCGAATTAGAGCCTCACCCTCGACCACGAAGAACTTTTCGGTCTTGGTATGATGGTAGTGGTTGCCGCGGGTAATGCCCGGATGCGTGCGAGACACAAACACTTGGCCGAAGTACTGTGACTTTATGAATTCGGCAAGACTGCCGCGGGGATCGGTCTTAATGGCCAATCCATATTCATGCTGCGCGGATTCAACGTAGGAAAGATAGGTGGCATATAGGCACTGGTTGAACCGCACTGAAAAATCTGGAACGAACAAGCTGGAACGCATTTCGTGAAACGACTGTATACGCCCCGCCAAATCACCTAAAGTAATCCGAGTCCCCGGAATCGTATCCGGCGCATAGCTGGATTCGGGGGGGGCGTCCGAGCAGGAAAGTTCCTTTAAGAAGGCCGCGACGATGTCATCGACATAAATTAGGTCCACGACATTGCTGGGGTCGGAGACGGATATTGGCAGATCGTGTGCGATATTATGGCAGAATGTGGCAGTCACTGAATTGTAGTTGGGGCGGCACCACTTTCCGAAAACATTCTTGAGCCGGTAGATTCTAACCGCTGCGCCAGTTTCCTCACCGAATGCCTTGAGTGCCTCCTCGCCTTTTCTTTTGCTGATTCCATAGGGATTGTCCAAGGCCGCCTGAATTGACGAGGACATTATAATCTTGGGTTTCCGGCCATTGGTGCGGAGAACATCACACATCCACTCAGTTAGGCCGGCATTCCCGGTCTCAAATTCTTCTACGGTCTTTGGGCGGTTAATTCCCGCCAGGTGAAAGATGAACTCCGCCTTAGACAAGGCATCTTGCCACTCGCCGTCAGAATGTCCAACATCCAGTTGTAGTAACTCGAGGTCTAGAACGCTTGAAAGGCGTGCAACCAGGTTGCGACCAATAAACCCCTCTGCGCCGGTGACCAGGACCGCTGTCATAAAGTGACCGTCCTTGTCTCAAGCGCCTTGGTCACACAGTCCAGTTTCAGGAGTACTTCAACCATTCCGTCCACATCCAAGCGCCGGGTATTATGGGAATTGTAGTCCTGAACAGCAGACACGTCCGTCTGGCCTTCGCTAAAGAAGCAAGCATAGTTCAAGTCGCGCACATCGGCTGGCACCCTGAAATACCCACCCATATCCTCAGCCTTGGCCATTTCCTCCCGGTTGAGAAGCGTTTCATAGAGTTTTTCACCGTGGCGGGTGCCAATTACACGGATTTCCGTGTCGGCTTCAAAGAGCTTATTCAATGCCAAAGCCAGGGTTTCGATGGTTGCCGCCGGGGCCTTTTGCACAAATACATCACCCGGATTGCCGTTCTCAAACGCATACAGCACCAAATCCACCGCATCGTCAATGGTCATCATGAAACGGGTCATGTTGGGGTCTGTGATGGTGATGGTCTGTCCTGTCAATATTTGATTGATAAAAAGCGGAATGACCGAGCCGCGGGATGCCATAACATTGCCGTAACGGGTGCCGCAAAAAGTGGTCTTGGTGGCACCGTACATGCGTGCCTTGGCAACCATCAGTTTTTCCATCAGGGCTTTGGACATACCCATGGCATTGATGGGGTAGACGGCCTTGTCCGTACTGAGCACAATGAGATTCTTCACACCGCAGGCCATGGCGGCATTCATCACATTTTCGGCCCCGAGGGTATTGGTCCGAACCGCCTCGATGGGGAAGAATTCACAGGACGGAACCTGTTTCAGGGCAGCGGCATGAAAAACGTAATCCACACCCTGCATCGCGGGGATAATGCTGTCATAAAGGCGAACATCACCGATATAGAACTTAACCTTCGCCTCCTTCATCGCCGTTCGCATATCGTCCTGCTTTTTCTCGTCTCGACTGAAAATTCGAATCTCTTCAATGCCAGTGTTCAAGAATCGGCGCAGAACAGCGTTGCCAAACGTGCCTGTGCCTCCGGTGATGAGAAGTTTCTTTCCTGAAAACATTAGCAACCCCTGATTATTTTGTTACTCACACAACTCTAGTCAAATAGTTCGTAACCCCACATAGCGGCTACGCCCTGACGTATCTCATAAAAATAGGATACACTGTCATCGTGCATGCGTCAAGTTCCGTGCATTAAGTTGGGAATATTTGAACTTCATGCGGGGCTTTCCTCCGCCACATTCCCTGGTGATAACCCAGAGCCTCTAGGCAGTGGCTGAGGTGCCGATATGCGCTTCGCAAGGCATACCCTGAATCAGCATCAACGTGGTCGAGTGCATATTCAAGACGAACGAGTATGTTGACCTAGGTCTGGCAATGGCTATATTATCGAGAGGAAAGGTACGGAGAAAAGTAGATGGGAATTGCATTCTATAGTTTATTACATCTCTGTGAAGGAGAGAATTCTGCCGTAAATCTTCCCATAAAGGATTTTCGAGACCAAGTTTCTGTCTATGTAAAATGCGCCATTACGCTATCCAATTCGTTGCAGTCGAGAGGCCTTCCATTCACGCTTCTCACAAATAGAAAGGACCTTGTTGAAGAGGTCAGTCAGCCTTACGGAAATGCCCTTCAAGTACTCGAAATCCCCTTTACCACCAAAGTGCCCACCGGAATACAATTCTATTCCGCGCACTTCAAACTGGATGCGTTCAGGTATTTATCGACACTGAACGATGACTATGTCGCATTGTGTGATGTGGACATGGTTGTCATTAACGATTGCCCCCAATGCTTGTCCAACAACGCGAAACACGGCATTCCGATGTTTTATGACATATCTGATCAAGTGATTCCATCGTATGGGCGCGAGATCATAATGCGTGACTTAACGTCTATACACGGTCTCGACAGTGAAGGGCGGTGGGCAGGCGGAGAGTTCATTTCGGGCACTCCAGGCTTCTTTCTAGCCCTTACAAAAGAGATTGACCATATTTATGACAATTATATAACAACCTTTGAGGCTCTGCATCACATTGGTGATGAAGCCTATACGTCCGCAGCATTGGAACTAATGAGGCGAAAGGGCGTGCTTATTGCCGATGCGGGAC
>CAIUWO010000816.1 GCA_903902895.1 Candidatus Hydrogenedentota bacterium
CGTTTACTGCCTTCATTCCTCATTCCTAATTCCTAATTCCTAATTTATTCGAAGGAGTTTCGCGATGACCACAAAGAAGACGAAACCGGCCGACGCGGCGGAACTTCGGCGGCAGGCCGAGGAGATTGCCCGGAAGAACGCCGCCCCGGCGGCGGAAAGCGCGCTGTCGCTGTCGCCCGAGGAGGTGCGGCGAACGCTGCATGAACTGCACGTGCACCAGATCGAGCTGGAGATGCAGAATGAGGAGCTGCGCCGGTCACAGGTGGAACTGGACGCGGCGCGGGCGCGCTTTTTTAACCTGTACGACCTTGCGCCCATGGGCTATTGCACAATCAACGAGCCGGGGTTGGTCGTGGAGGCCAATCTCACCGCTGCGGGGCTGCTGGGCGTGGAACGGGGCGCGCTGGTCAAGCGGCCCTTCTCCGCGTTTATCCTCAAAGAGGACCAGGACACCTACCACCTTGCCCTCAAGACCCTCTTAGCCACCGGTGAAGCGCAGGCATTGTCACTGCAGATGACAAGGAATGACAGAACCTGCTTCTGGGCCTATCTGGAAGCGACCGCCGCCGAGGACGAGGAGGGCGCGCGTCTGTGCCGCATCGCGATCAGCGACATCACCGAGCGCAAGCAATTGGAGGATTTTCAGCGCTTTCTGGCGGTGACCCACGGCGGCACCGGGTACGAGCCCTTCTTTGACGTGCTGGCCCGACACCTTGCCCAAAGCCTGGGCATGGACTTCATCTGCATTGACCGCCTTGAGGGGGACGGATTGACGGCACGGACCTTGTCCGTCTGGTGCGACGGCAAGTTTGAGGACAATGTGAGCTATGCCCTGAAAGACACCCCCTGCGGCGACGTGGTCGGCAAGGATGTCTGCTGTTTCCCCGCCAGCGTGTGCCAACACTTCCCGCGCGACCCGGTCCTGCAGGGCCTTCGGGCCGAGAGTTATATCGGCGTGACCCTCTGGGGCCACACCGGCCTGCCGGTCGGGCTGATCACCGTTATCGGACGAGGTCCCATGACCAACCGTCCGCTGGCCGAGGCCATGCTCAGGCTGGTGGCCCCGCGCGCCGCCGGCGAACTGGAGCGACTGGCGGTCGAGGAGGCGCTGCGCGAAAGCAATGACCGGCTGGATATGGCTCAGCATGCCGCCAAGGCGGGCGTGTGGGACTGGGATATTGTCGCGGACCACATCATATGGTCACGGCAGATTTACGACCTTTTCGGTCTCGACCCAATCAGCGGCCCAGGTTCGGTGAATCTGTGGAAAAACATTCTGCATCCGGACGACTTTGAGGGGGCAGTCAGACGCCTGGAACAGGCATTGCGGGATCGCACCGCGCTGGACAGTGATTACCGAATCGTGCTGCCCGATGGGGAAGTGCGCTGGATCAACGCCGTGGGCGAGTGCAAATACGATGGTCAGGGAACACCTGTCCGCATGACCGGTTTCTGCATCGATATCACTGGGCGCAAACACGCGGAAGAGGCGTTGTACGAGAGCACCGCACGCTTTCGGGTGTTGGCCGAAGGCGCCCAGGTGGGGATGTACATGACCGACGCCGAGGGGAATTGCCTTTATGTAAACGCGCAGTGGTGCAGGATGGCGGGAATGACAGAAGCCGAGGCTCGGGGGGATGGCTGGTTCGCGGGAATTCATCCCGAGGACCGCGACTGGATAGCGCGGGCATGGCTGCAGATGAGCGAAACAGACAGTGCATGGGACCATGAGTATCGATTCTTAAGCAGCACAGGCACGACCACGTGGGTGCACGGCGTCGCGGCCTCATGGCGTAATCCCGAAGGGCTTGTTCTGGGCTACATCGGGTCAAATGTTGACATAACCGAGCGCAGACAGGCCGAAGAGAACAGGGCAAAACTCGAAGCCCAGCTCCAGGAGTCCCAGAAGATGGAGTCGGTGGGACGTCTGGCGGGTGGTGTGGCCCACGATTTCAACAACATGCTCGGCGTGATTCTGGGCTTTACCGAGATGGCGCTGCTTCAGGTGGACCCGGCCCTGCAGCTCCATGAGGACCTCGAGGAAATCCGCAAGGCGGCCAGCCGGTCCGCCGACCTGACCCGCCAACTGCTGGCCTTTGCCCGCAGGCAGACCGTCATGCCCAAGGTACTGGACCTGAACGAGACTGTGACGTGCCTGCTCAAGATGGTGCAGCGGTTGATTGGGGAAAACATCGAGCTGAACTGGTATCCGGGCGCGGAACCGTGGCCGGTACGGCTGGACCCGTCCCAAGTTGACCAAATCCTGGCGAACCTGTGCGTCAACGCGCGGGACGCCATGGCGGAGTTCGGCAAGCTCACGGTCAGGACGGAAAACCGTCGCGTTGACCCGGACTACTGCGCCGGGCGCCCGGACTTTGCGCCCGGCGAGTATGTGGCGTTAATCGTGAGCGATGACGGCTGCGGCATGGACGAGGCGGCGATGTCCCACATCTTCGAGCCCTTTTTCACCACCAAAGAGGTGGGCAAGGGCACCGGCCTGGGGCTGGCGACCGTTTATGGCATTGTGAAACAGAACGAGGGGTATGTCGAGGTTCGCAGCGCGCCGGGGCAGGGCACAACCTTCACCGTCTATCTGCCCCGCCACGCGGGAAAGGCGGGGGAGGCAAGGACGGGGGCCGCGGCGGGGCCGGCTGTGCGCGGCCACGAGACCATCCTGCTGGTGGAGGATGAGCCCTCCTTCCTGAAACTGGCCGCGTCGATGCTGGAACGTTTGGGCTACACCGTGCTGGCGGCGGGCACGCCGGGCGCGGCCCTGCGCATTGCCAGGGCCCACGCCGGGGATATAAGCATGCTCATAACCGACGTGATCATGCCCGAAATGAACGGCCGTGACCTGGCCAGAAACCTCCTGTCGCTCTATCCCCGGCTCAAGCGCATCTTCATGTCCGGCTACACCGCCGACGTCATCGCCCACCAGGGCGTCCTAGACGAGGGGACCCACTTTATCC
>CAIUWO010000817.1 GCA_903902895.1 Candidatus Hydrogenedentota bacterium
GCCAAACCTGTCCACACCCCGCCGCAAGCGGTAACTGCCGCTACTGCGCTGATATCGGGCGCGTCATCACCCTACGGCAGCACAGCGCTTGCCAATGAGTGTGAAGCCGTCCGCACAGCCGCCGAGGGGACGCGCAACGCCACGCTTAACATGGCCGCATGCAAACTGGGCTCTCTGGTCGCCGGTGGGGTTCTTGAGACCGCGACGGTGGCGTGTGAGCTTGCGTCGGCGGGGATGGATGCTGGACTCGCCGAACGGGAGGTGGCGGCAACGATACATTCTGGCATGTCCAAGGGGATGGAGACGCCAAGAAGCCCGGAGTCACGCAACCTTGATGTGCCGTTCAGGCCGGGCGCATCCGTAGCGAAAACCGGTGTATCGGGCGCGGACCCATGGCCCGAACCGGCGTCCCTTGGCGAGTCTCTGCTGCCGGTGTTGCCGTTCCAGGCCGAGTGCCTGCCCGTGGCGCTGCGCGGATGGGTGGCTGACATTGCCGAACGGTTGCAGGCCCCCGTTGAGTATGCGGCCGGGGCAGCGATGACCATAGCTGGGGCGTTGATTGGGCGGCAGATTGCCCTGAAACCGGGCCGGTATGATGACTGGATGGTTGTTCCTAACTTCTGGTGCTGTCTCATTGGCCCGCCCTCGGCAATGAAAAGCCCATCACTGGCCCAAGCCCGCAAACCGCTCGACAGGTTGGAGGGTGATGCCGCAAAGGAGTACGGCGCTGCCATGGCCGAATATAAGAAGCGGGTGGCCGTGGTGGACGCCAAGACCAAGAAGGCCAAGAAAGACCTTCAGGAATCAGTAAACGATGAGGAGCAATCTGACTTGCAGGCTGACTTTTTGGCAGGCAGTATCCCAGACGCTCCAACGCCGCCCGTGTGCCGCCGGTACTTCACGAGTGACAGCACGACGGAGAAGCTCATCGAACTCATGCGCGACAACCCCCGTGGCATCCTGATTCTGCGGGATGAACTTGTGGCCTTTCTTGAGTCACTTGACCGCTCTGGTCGTGAAGGGGACCGCTCCTTCTACTGTGAGGCGTGGAACGCCCTTGGGGCATTTGTACAGGACCGCATTGGACGCGGGTGTATCAGGACGGAGGCTTGCTGCGCTTCCATCCTTGGATGCGCTACACCCGGAAAGATACGGTCCTATGTCGCCGAAGCTCTGGCCGACGGTGACGGCGCTGACGGGTTCTTGCAAAGGTTCCAGCTATTGCTATGGCCTGACGTGTCTGAGGAATGGCAACGTGTGGACCGGTGGCCGAATACAGCAGACCGGGACTTGGCGTATGAGGCGATCAGGGGACTGAACCGCATCGACATCACTGCCCTCGGCGCAGAGCGTGACAAGTACGACGAAGGCGAAGGGGTGCCGTTTCTGCGCTTTGCCCCTGACGCGCAACTGGTATGGGATGATTGGTACTCCGAACACATGAAGCGTGGGCGCAAGGACAAGGATGAACACCCGGCGGTTCTCTCACACCTTGGCAAGATGCAAAAGACCGTCGCCGCCATTGCGCTGACATGTCACATACTCGACTCCGGGCAGGGGCCGGTGACGCTGGATGCTTTGCGTAAGGCCCTCTCATGGTATGACCTCCTGGAGTCACATGCACGACGGCTATACAGTGCCGGGGCGTCGGTGAACGTGACCGTCGCCCGCCGCCTGTGGCGCAAGATTACACAGGGTTGCCTGCCGAACGGGTTCACGGCTAGGGACGTGCGCCGGAAGTGCTGGTCTGGGTTGTCTACGGATGAAACTGTCAGGGGTGCGCTCAAAGAACTGGAGGTTCTCGGGTATCTACGGGAGCAAACCATACACACTGGGGGCAAGCCAAAGGTGATCTTCAGCATCAACCCGAAAGCCGAGGTTGCCCATGAACAAGCCGCTTGAGAAGTATTTCAGGCACACCCCCCAAACTGACATTACGGACATTACGGCCAAAAGCCGCGCCTTACCCTCCCTTATGTCAGTAATGGCAGTAACGGCAGTGCCTCCTGCGTCCCCTGAAGATCAATATTGCCAGAGGCCCACCAATCTCTTCCTATTAAGTAGACATTATATTCCGGGCGCGGGCGCACGACGCGTTGGGATACACACCGACTCAGGAAGGATGTAACTTATGTTTGACATTCCACGCCCCGAAATGGTTGGTCTATGCCCCATATCGGCGGATTTCGGAAGCCTACCGTTTGACAGGATCGGACAAGCGTGTTACCTTCGCACCATGAATAAGCTAATCGAAACACGTGGACGGGCAATTGCGAACAGTGTCATTTTGAAGCCAAAGGGGGGAAAGTAACCATGGCAAGCCTGAAAAAGAAATCAACCACCCGCACTATGCCGCCCGAGGCGGAGCGGTTCACCCGCAAGGGTGTTGAGTTCGCCCGGTGGAAAGACCGCAATGGCAAGATGCAGACAGGCCGCGTGAACGCCACCGGTCGGGTTGTCGTTGAAAGCGCGACATGGTACGCCCGCATCCGCCGCGCCAATGGGACATGTGGGGACGTTCCGACGGGATGCAGGGACAAGAGCGCGGCGCAGGCCCGCATGTCCGCGATGGTGAAAGAACAAGAACGGGTGAAATCCGGCATTGCCACACAGAGTGAAACGGACGTGTCCAAGAAGATGGCCGGGGATGTGTCCGCCGCGATATCGGATTACACCAAGCACATGACCGCCCTGGGCCTGTCGGGGCAGCACATCTACAACGTAGGCATGTACCTCAACAACAACGTAAAGGAACTTGGCTGGAAGACGCTACGCAACCTGTCCGGCTCCGCTCTGGCAGCATGGCTGGAAAAGCGGGCCGTCACGCCGAAAGATACGGATGATCCCAAGTCCGTCATGGGGGCCATGAGTCACAACAAGACGATCAGCGCGTGGCATGGTTTTGCCGCTTGGCTGGTCAAGCACGGACGGCTGAACAAGAACCCGTTCACCGGACTTGCTAAGCGTGACGCCCATGCAGACCAGAAGCACCCGCGCCGGGCGCTAACCCCGGACGAACTTAACAGGCTGTTTGACGCGGCCTACAATCGCCCACTGCTGGAAGCACTTAAAGGTAACGCGGGTGGCGCATGCAAGAAGGGCAAGAAGGGGGAAATGAAGAAGGACATTGCCAAGCTGACCCCCAAGACGGAAGACGCTCTCTTGTGGCTGGGCACTGTCCGGGCAACAGCGTACAAGCTGGCCGTACTGACCGGACTCCGTTGGGGTGAACTGCGAAGCATAACCATCGGTGCCTGCCGCCTCGATGACGCGCATCCGCATTTGATTCTGCAAGCCCGCGACGAAAAGGCCCGGCGCGGCGCACAGATACCCGTTGCCACCGGCTTTGTGCCCGAACTGAAAGACTATCTAGCCGAACGTCAGGCGCGGCTCATAAGGCAACGTGGCGCGTCCATCGTGGCGTTTCCCGGTGCCCTGGACGGTGAACCGCTGCTGGATGTGCCGGAGAACATGAGCAAGGTATTCAAGGCCGATGCACTAGCAGCAGGGCTTGCAGCAACCTTCAAAGTGAAGGTCAAGCGGAAGGACAAAGAGGGCAAGGACGTTGAAGTCGAGGTTGACCGGATAGACACCCGTGACTCTGCCGGGCAGATGATTGACGTTCACGCTTTGCGGCACACCTTTGGGACCCTGTTGGCGAGGTCTGGCGTATCCTTGCAAGTGGCACAGAAGGCCATGCGTCACAGCACCCCGACGATGACCGCCAACGTCTACACCCATCTTGGGCTGATGGACGTGGCCGGTGCGGTGAACACGCTGCCGACGCTTGCCAAGAACGCACAGGGCGCGCAAGTGGTAAATTTGGTTGCCCCAACGGTTGCCCCTATTGGCCTCATTTGTGCGCAAAGAACCGCATCAAACTGCAATATTGGGGGGGATTACGGTGCGGACACCGAAAGCAGACAAAGCCCCATTTCAGGGCTTATTTGCAGGGGATTTCAACGAAATGCAGAGAAGAAAACTGGTGGAGCCGAGGAGGATCGAACTCCTGACCTCTTGAATGCCATTCA
>CAIUWO010000818.1 GCA_903902895.1 Candidatus Hydrogenedentota bacterium
ATCAGTTCCAAGGCGGTTCTTGCTAGTGCCCGGCCGGCAAAGGAACGGTAGAGGCCCGACCTGCTGATGGGTGATTCGGAATATTGCCAGATGGACACCGGATTCTTGGTGAGCGCAAAGCTGAAGCACTCCTCGGCCGTCAGGGCCCTGTTCAGAAAAGGGCTTTCGCCCAGCGGGGGCAGCGCTGTTGCCAGGGCGGCCTGCACCCGCACCAACTCCCCTTCCGGCATTTCGCAGCGGTTGAGCACGGTCTCCAGATTGGCCACCGCCATGCCCACTATGGCCACGCGGACCAGTTGGGACAAGAGCACCGGCTCCTCCGCCAGCGAGTTGGCGATAGGGAAGGTGTCGAGCACGGCCGTGGCCGCATCATGCGGGCGGCGCTCCACCGCGGCCACCCAGCCTTCAACCGACAGAATACGTGTCAGGTTGCGCAGTGGCGCGAGATGCTCCATAAGCGTTGCGGGACCCTGCCGCAAGTCAATCCAATAGCGGCTCTTCGAGAGCCCCGACCGGGCCGCCGCGTGCAGTTTCGCCGCAACAGGCTGGCCCGCCATGTCCCAGTAGGACTTGGTGTCGGCCCACACCGCCTGCGGGATCACCTGCGTGCGCGACACCTTGGTCGCACCCTGCACCAGTACATTGGCCATGGCCTCGCTGTCGTACCGCAAACGGGGGGGCAGCGTGATGCCCCGGGACCTCAACCACGCGGTTTGCAGGGGCTCCACAATGCTCTTCGCGTCCCGGTATCTTAGCGCCAGGTTCTCCTCTTCGGGCACCTCCTTGTACCAGGCGTTCAGCTCCGTCAGGTCGGCGGGTTCTCCCTGGCTTCTGCGCATGGCCGTGGTCGCCGGTTCCGCGGGCCAGCGCATCCATGCCACGCCCCCCAGCACCGCCAGCACCGCCGCGGCCAGAAGCGCGCGCCGTCCCATCGGGACCATGGCCGCCGTGCGCCGGTGCTGGCGCCTGTCCTCGGGGCGCAGCGCCGTGCGCAGGCCGCCGCCGCAGCGCAGCACGGTTTGCGGCCAGCACATCACCGCGAGCGCGGCAATGCACAGGCAGTATCCCACAGTGATGTCCACTTCGGCTTGCCACACGCGCACCGCAAAGGGGTACAGCGCCAACGCCAGACCGGCCCATGCGGCCAGGCAGAGGAGCGCCGAACGCCGCCGGACCCATCCCAGGCACAGCACCGTCACAAGGCTTGCCAGAAAGAGGATGACGGGAAACGACAAAGTCAGGGCCCACAGGTACTCTTCGGTTTTGGGGCGGAACAGCAGGCCGTAGTAGACGATCCCCAGGGGACGGGC
Organism: Candidatus Hydrogenedentota bacterium; assembly: GCA_903902895.1. Classification (GTDB taxonomy): domain Bacteria; phylum Hydrogenedentota; class Hydrogenedentia; order Hydrogenedentales; family CAITNO01; genus CAITNO01. Next base: position 1,311 of record CAIUWO010000818.1, read on the forward strand.
AAGATAGTGGCGGACCAAGTCATCGCACACCGCGCCAAGAAAGAGCGCCGCCGCAAGGCCCGCCATCGCGGCCGGCAGATGCATCACAATCCACGCCAGCAGTCCGGCCAGCAGCACCGGACCCAGCAGCAGGGCCGCTATCTCGCGCGGGCTGGTCGCGCCCATTGACCATGCATCGCCCAGCAGCCGCGGCATCGCCGCCTCGTCGGCCAACAGGAACGCGGTCATGTACAGCGCCGATGCCATGCCCAGCGCCACCGCCAGATTAAGCCCCGCCACGGCCAGCCGCGCGCGGGCTGACTGCGCTTTCGTGACCGGGTGCCGCGCCGCCCAGCCTGTCACCGACTGACGGCTCTCGCGCCAGCCGGTCCATGAGCTCTGCATGCGCCACAGCAGCGCGGCGCACAGCAGCGCGGCCAGCGGAAGCAATTCGGTGACGACGGGGTCTGTAAGCACCTCAATGGTTGATGGCCGGATTTCTTTCGGCCCGTAATGCTCCAGAAAAGTGTACAGCCAATAGCCGACCGTGCCCAGCAGCCAGAACAGGAACGCCGATTTTGGCAGCAGGAGCCGGGTCTTGCGCATTTCATACCAGAACTGGGCCGTCTGCGGCGAGGAAAACACCCCTTCGCCATAGTTGCCCCGCCAGCCCAGCACCTCGGCCAGCGTGGCCCCCGTGGACGGGTCAATGCGTTTGCCGAGCCGCGTCCACCGCACCACCGCCAAAGACGCCGCGTAGGCCAACCCCGCGACGCACCCGAATCCGGCCAGGAAAAGCGGCGCGCTCGTGCGGCTGACGCCCGCGACAAGGTCGGGCAGCAGCACCCAGTTGCCCGTGTATTCGACCACCAGCGCCGCCACGGCCAGCGCCAGCGCCAGCACCGACCACGCCGCCACCGCGCGCGTCCAGTCCAACACCTGCACCAGCAAATACACCCCAGCCAGCACAAACACCCCGCGCCAGCCCGGACCCTCGTGATACAGCAGCCGGCACACCGCGAACAGCGTCATGCTCAGCGCGACAATCCAGCCAAGGCGGATCAGCAGCGGCACCGTCACCGCCGCCCGCGTGTCCACCGGCATCCGCAGGATGCGCCGGGAGAACCCGCCGCCCAGGTGGCCGGAGTTGCGGATATTCAGGACCAGCAGCAGCGAGCACAGCAACGGCGCACCGACAACCACGGTCAGGCAATACCCCGCCAACTCCGGCCACGTGCC
>CAIUWO010000819.1 GCA_903902895.1 Candidatus Hydrogenedentota bacterium
GCCGCAATACACCCCGACACCCTCGAGAAGCAGGTCGAGGTGTCCGTTGACTGCGCCAACGCCCCCGCATTTGCCTGGGCCGACCGCGACAAGATTGTGCAGGTGTTCGGCATCCTGCTGAACAATGCCGTCAAGTTCACCCCGCGCGGGGGGCGTATCCGCGTTGTTGTGGAGCAGGCCGGTGACCGAGACGTTGTGTTTTCGGTTGCCGACACGGGCATAGGCATCGACCCCGCCTATCATCAGCGGATATTTGACCGATTCTTCCAGGTCGACAGTTCCAAGACACGTCAATACGAGGGAACCGGTATCGGCCTGTCCATTGCCAAGAACATTGTGGAGGCGCACGGCGGGAGCATAGCGGTCAGCAGCACCGCAGGTCAGGGAAGCTGTTTCACGGTGCGGTTGACCGGTGCGGTGGCGCGCACGCTGGGCAGCGACGAATCCCTGCGGGGCATGGAGAATCTGCGCGTGCTGGCGGCGTCCGAGCGGGAAGAGTTCGCGGACGCGCTGCGCGCCCTTATTGGACGGGCCGTTGCCGGCATTGAATGGGCGCCGAGCGGGTACCAGTGCGTGCGAAAGGCCGCCGCAGGGACCACGGACCTGCTCCTGCTCAACGAGGCGCCTTCGGATGTGCTTGGCAAGACGACCATGCGTCTTTTCCGCCAAAACCCCGCCACACAGCAGATTCCGGCGCTGGTGCTCACCACCGAATCCGAATCGGACATCAACGAGGTGCGCGGACAGTGGACCGGCACAGATTTCCTCGTCAAGCCTTTCACCAGCGACACTCTCATCGAAGTGATGCGCAGGCTGAGCGCCGGGACCGGTGTTGAGGAAGTTTCGGGTCTGGGAGAATTTCACCCCACGCCCGCAATGAAACGGTGTGTTTTCGTCGTCGATTCTGACCCGGGCCTGCTTGAATGGATGGCCACGGCCCTCAAATACCGCGATATCGGATGTTTCTGCACCACCACGCCGCACGCCGCGGCTGACATGGCGCAAACCCTGCGTCCAGACGCCATCCTGCTGGATGGTGACGTGCCCCCGGCGCGTGTAAACGATGCAATCAAGGTTTTTCGCGACTGTCCGGCGACCCACGTGACCCCGGTCTATATGATGACCGGTGTAAGCAAACCCGAATTTGACCGGCTTGACGTGGCCGGTGTGCTCCGCAAGCCCTTCAGTATCAACGAAATCACGGATGTTATCGGCATTGCCCATTAACGGGGACGTCGAAGTTTGGGAAGGTGTACGAGTATGACTTTTTTTTTAGCACTGCACGTGGCCGTGTTGTTCATTGCCGCAGCTCCGGCTGTTCCGGCTGCGCCCGCACCCGGGACCACCGAGTACTATGCCGCGTTGCCCGAGAGCTACTACTGCATAGAGTCCGCCAGCGGCGCGGCATTGGATGAAAGCAACGCCGACGCGCAGCGTCCGCCGGCAAGCATGATAAAGATGATGCTCATGCTGATGGTGGACGAGGGTGCTGAGGCCGGTCGCTGGAATTATGACACGCCTATTGTGATTACGAAGAACGCCGAGGGGATGGGCGGCACACAGGTCTATGTGAAGACGGGGGACAGCCATGCGCTGGGCCAACTGATGCCCGCCGTCGCGGTCGCATCCGCAAACGACGCCGCCATGGCCGTGGCGGAGGGTTTGTGGGGTTCCAAGGAGGCCTACATTGAGGCCATGAACAGGCGTGCCGGGGAATTGGGCATGACACAGTCCAAGTTCAACAGCGTCCATGGGCTTCCTCCCGCGAAGGGTCAGGAGTTCGACCTTACCACTGCCAGGGACATGGCCAGGCTTGGCCAGGAATGTGTAAAACATCCCAAGATACTGGAA
>CAIUWO010000820.1 GCA_903902895.1 Candidatus Hydrogenedentota bacterium
CCTCATAAAATCGCGACGGCTCGGATTGTTCTTCATGAACTTCGTGTCCCTGCTGTTTTGAAGGTTCACGCCCGCACGCGGCATGCGGCAAACCACGCTGCACGCCGCCGCGCCCGGCGATAATCCCAGTATAGCAGAACACCGTCGGAAAAGAGACCGTCAAGCCCGGGCCGCCTCGGCAATTTTGGCCACCCCGTCGTCCACCTCGGCCGCCTCAACAAAGCCGATGGTGAACGCGTCTATGCAGCCCGTCCCCAGCGCAAACCGCACCGACTCCACAAACCTGTCCGCGCACAGCCCCTCACCCAGTATCTTCATGCCCAGCATGCCCTTGCCGTTTGCTTTGGCCCTTTTCAGCACCTCCACCACCTCCTCCGCCGAGCCGTCCATGTGCTTCTGGTAGGGGTTGATGCGCGACAGCATCACGTCCACCCAAGGCGACTCGCTGGCGGCCTTCATCGCGCCCAGATTGTGGCAGGACACGCCGTGCGCCTTGATAATCCCCTTTTGCTTGGCCTCCGAAAGCGCCTCCATGGCGCCCTTCCGTTTCTCCATGGCTTCGGGATCCGTCAGGCAATGCATCAGCACCACGTCTATGTAGTCCACCTCCAGTTCCCTGCGGAACCGCTCCAAATTGGCGCTCATCTCCTCTTTTGTCTCAACACCTGACTTGGTGAGCAGCAGCAGTTTGCTCCGGTCCATGCCGCCCCGCCTCATTGCCTCGCGCATGTACTCATGCGAGCCGTAGCTGTCGGAGAGGTCGAAGTAACGCACCCCCAACTCATAGCCGCGGACCAGCGTGTTCAGGAAGGTTTCCCGGCCCTTGCGGATTTGGGCGCTGTTCTTATTGTTCGCCTTGGTGCCGGTGCCCATGCCCAGCAGCGTGGTGCTCAACCCGGTGTTGCCCAGCCTGCGCAGCGTCGTCGCGGTGAGCGACGCTTCCTGCGCCGGGGTGGCCGCCATCATCGACGCCGCCACCAACCCCGCCGAACCCCTGAGGAAATCTCTTCTGTTCATGTAGGACATAAGACGCCTCCTTGGCACTGTCCCGCAACCCTGCGAAGCGGATACCTAAGATACACAGTCCATCGCAAAGACATTCCATGCGCGAAGAAGAATCAGAAGGGACTGTCGCGGGAGGATTCCTACGCCGAGGTAGGTTCCTCCATTAGAACGCACCCTGCGGTCATGTCAATCAACGCCATCCCCGCTTGCTTTCAGCAACAACCCCCATCCGGACATATTGTTGTATCTCTATTTATTGCAATCACTTACATTCCACAAATAGGGATGCCATATGGTCGCCTCAAGGATGGCGCTGTGATTGGCACGATGCTTGCCCACTACTGCCAAGAACGATCGCATTCTGCGGTGGTTCCAGCAACGTATGTTTTCGGAACTGCCAACGCGCGCCAAGCGCCGCGGCCAACCGCAGAAAGGAGCCGGCAACGGTAAGAGCCTTGAAGAAAATAGAAGCCATAATCAAACCGTTCAAATTGGAGGAGGTAAAGGACGCGCTGGCCCGTGAGGGTATTCCGGGCGTGACCGTTACCGAAGTAAAGGGCTTTGGCCGGCAGAAGGGCCACAAGGAAATGTATCGCGGCGCCGAATACGTCGTCGAGTTCCTGCCCAAGGTGAAGTTGGAGGTGGTGGTCACCGACGACAAACTGGCCGCGGTGCTCGGCGCCATCACCAAGGCGGCGGCCACGGGCCGCATCGGCGACGGCAAGATATTCGTGCTGAATGTGGAGGACGCCGTGCGCATCCGCACCGGCGAGACGGGTGACATCGTGGTCGAATAACTGGCGTGGAAGGAAATGCAACAAACGGACGGCGCGCGGCGCCCCACCGATGACAAGGAGAAATGACATGGATGCCCTGATGAGTAAACTGGCGCGGATGCGCAAATTCAAAATGCTGCTGCTGGCGGCAATGGTGCTGATCCCGGCGGGCCTGTCCTGCGCGCAGGACGCGGCCCCGGCCGCCGATGCGGCCGTGGCAACGATCGATTCAGGCGACACGGCCTGGATGCTCACCTCCACCGCGCTGGTGCTGTTCATGACCATCCCCGGCCTGGCCCTTTTCTACGGCGGCCTGGTCCGCGCAAAGAACGTGCTCTCCATACTGATGCAGTGCTTCGCGATCACCTGCATGATAACGGTCATGTGGCTAATCGGACTGTACAGCATGGCCTTTGACACCACCGGCATGGCCAAGGGGGTGACAGACCTGCACTCGTTTATCGGCGGGTTTGCCAAACTCTTCGGCGCGGGCATTACGGTCGGCAGCATGGCCGGCTACCTGCTTCCGGCGGACACGCACGCCATTCCCGAGTCGGTCTTCTTCTGCTACCAGATGACCTTCGCCATCATCACCCCCGCGCTCATCATCGGCGCCTTCGCCGAGCGCATGAAGTTCAGCGCCATGCTCATCTTCATGGCCCTGTGGTCCATCCTCGTGTACGCGCCCATCTGCCACATGGTGTGGAGCGGCGACGGCTCGTTCCTCGGAAGCACCTGGGGCGCCCTGGACTACGCGGGCGGCACGGTGGTGCACATCAACGCCGGCATCGCGGCGCTCGTCTGCGCGCTCATGCTCGGCAAGCGCAAAGGCTACCCGAACGTGCCCATGCCCCCGCACAACCTGACCATGACGGTCACCGGCGCGGCCATGCTCTGGGTTGGCTGGTTCGGGTTCAACGCGGGCAGCGCGGTGGCGGCCGACGGCCGCGCCGGCATGGCCATGCTCGTCACGCAGGTGGCCACGGCCGCGGCGGCCCTGGCCTGGATGTCGATTGAATGGGTCAAGAACGGCAAGCCCAGCGTGCTGGGCATCGCCTCCGGCGCGGTGGCCGGCTTGGTTGCCATCACCCCCGCCTCCGGCTGGGTCGGCCCCATGGGCTCGCTCGCCATCGGCGGTGCGGCCGGCATCGCCTGCTACTTCGGCGCGACTACCCTCAAGCACGCCTTCGGCTACGACGACTCGCTCGACGTCGTCGGCGTCCACTTCGTCGGCGGAACGCTCGGCGCGCTGCTCACCGGAATCTTCGCGGCACCCTTACTCGGCGGCCTCGGCACCACCGGCGACGGCTCGGGCGACTACTCCATTGCCAGCCAGATGCTCGCCCAGGTTGTCGGTGTGGCCATCACCATCGGCTGGAGCGGATTCATCAGCGTGGTGCTCCTGAGCATCCTCAAGGCCACCATCGGCATCCGCGTGGACGAAGAATCCGAGAGCGTCGGCCTCGACCAGACGGAGCACGGCGAAGCCGGCTACAACCTCTAATCCCTTCCTGACCCAGGGCAAAACTGCGGGGCCGGTTCTTCGGAGCCGGCCC
>CAIUWO010000821.1 GCA_903902895.1 Candidatus Hydrogenedentota bacterium
AAAGAAACTAGAAGACAGGAGTCAGGAGTCAGGAGACGGAAGACTGAGGCAGAAGGCATATTAACATCGATGCGCAGGATGGACAGGATGTATTGGCAGAGAGGGCCGCAGTCAGAATTTTAATCGGGAACTCAGGAAATCTGGAAGAGGACAGGAGGCAGGCGTTGTTTGCATTGGAGGAGCGGGCTGCTTCATTCTTTGGTGCCGCTCAGTGGCCTTTGTGGTTCTTATTCTTTGCTTAACAGACCCGACGGCTGTGACTGGCAGGAAACCGTTGAAGAGATGAATGAAGTTGACGGACAGCAGAAGAAAGGGACGCCGAAACATGCACAAGACACTTTCGCAACCGATGGTTCTGGAGAATTATGAGGCCGTTTGCCGTTCCGCCGCCGATTGCGTGCTGGAGACGGTGCGCCAGAAACCCGGCAGCGTGATCTGCGTGGCCACCGGCGCGAGTCCGCTGGGACTCTATGCGGAACTGGCGAAGCATGCCTCGGAACTCGCGCAGGCGCATATTCTGAAACTGGACGAATGGGGCGGGTTGGCCATGGACGACCCGGCTACCTGCGAGGTGTACATTCGGCGGGAGGTTCTGGGGCCTTGGGGCCTGTCTCCCGAGCATCTTACGGGATTTCAGAGTGATGCCGCCGACCCGGAGGCCGAATGCGCGCGCATCCGCGCCGCGGTGGAGCGCTTGGGCGGGATTGATGTGTGCATTCTGGGCATGGGCGCCGACGGGCATATCGGCCTGAACTATCCGGCGGCGACGCTGCCTGCCGAGACGCACGTGACCGATGCATCGACGCTGCGGCATGCGATGCTGGACGCGGCGCTGGGCAAGCCGACGCACGGGTTCACACTGGGCATGGCGGAGGTGCTGCGCGCCCGGCGTGTCGTGCTTGTGGTCAACGGTGCGGCCAAGGCGCACGCGGTGCAGCGGTTGATGACCGGCGATATTACGACCGAGTTTCCGGCGTCGCTGCTGTGGCTGCATGATGATGTGCATATGTTTGCGGACCGCAGCGCCGTGCCGGCGCTGTAGGGCGGACAGAAGACAACACCCCCCCGTCCCGCCTGCGGCGGGACTGCCCCCTTCAAAGACAGGGAGGACAGAACGTGCGGTTGGGCAGTGGCGCGGTGGCCTACATCCCCGCCAGAGGCGGACAAGCCCCGGCCCTTCGGGCCACCCCCTTCGAAGGGGGACTGGGGCAGGCGCGCGGTCCAGTCGTGGCGAGATGTGTTCTCCCCCGGCTTCTTCTGTCCCCTCATCTTCAAAGGGGGATTTGGAACCGCGCCTTGCCTTTTGTTAACGTCGTTTGGTCAACCACACTTCAGCCACCTGGCAGCCGCGGCCTTTGATGAGCTGCCATTCGAGGTCGAGGGTGCCGTCTTTTGTGGCGGCCTTGGGGAGTTTGAACTCAAGCGGCTTGACAGGGGCGGGCTGTTCCAAGGGACTGTGGATCTCGTGTGCGCCATCGGCGACGAGGCGCATGGTAGGTTTGAAGCGGCCCGCATATACGACGCGCAGTGTGTAGCGGGCCCTGGGGTCGAGGCCGTCATAGTGCATCTTGAGCGGTGTGCCGTAGAGGGTCTGGGCTTGGTCCTGCCAGGAGATGGGCAGGTCGGGGGCGTCCATGAACTCGCACTGGGGGGAATGGAGGAATGAGGGGTCGATGGCCGCCTCGGCGGGGATGACCAAGTGCGGCTGCTTCCAGGCATTGCCCAAGTCATCGTAGAAACCGCCGGGACCGGCGTTTTGCCATGCGGCGAGTTGTTCGAGGGCTTTCACCTTGTCTTTGCGTGTTTTCTTGTCCAATGCGGCCTGCATTTCCTTGGTCAGCCACACGCGACTGTTCAGGGGGGTGTCGAGAAAGTCGAGGACGGCGCCGCGCTCGGGGCTTTTTCCGTTGTAGGGGGGCTTGGAACTCAACTGGTAGCCGATGCTGGCCAGCAGTGCCTCGCCCAATTCCTCAAGATAAGCCCTCAGTGAGGCGATGTCCAAGTCGGTTGTCTCTGCGGCCAGTGCCGCTTTTGCCCTAGCGAAGGCTTCTTCGGGACCGAGCTTCTTTGCAGTGTGCAGCACCTGCAAGGCGCGGGTTTCAGCGTCGCCCTCGGCGACGGCACGGTGCTGCACGTAGGCATCGTAACAGGCGCGGAAGAGGTACATCTGGTAGCGCCAGTTCTCTTTGGGGAGTGCGGGGGCGGCGGCGCCGATGGCGCGCCAGTGCAGCAGCGTGGACTCGGTCTGAACGGCGCTGTCGCGCGCGGGTGTGTCCCAGTTGGTTTCGAGCCGGGACAGGCCGTCGGCGACGGCACTGGCCTGCTGCGT
>CAIUWO010000822.1 GCA_903902895.1 Candidatus Hydrogenedentota bacterium
CTTCCACCATGATGCCGTCAAACATCAAGGCCTTGATGAGGGCTCGCTCTCCGCCGCTGAGTTCCGCGCGACCGAAGCTTTCCGCGCCCTTTTCAACCTTGGCATGCAGGGTATTCAGGGCTTCCAGGGGGTTGTCCACAAAGTACAAGGGTTCAGGGGTATACGTTTTAATGAATTCGTCCAGGGGAATCGCCCTGCGGATGCCCGAAGGAAGGAGGCTGGTGCTCAGGGGCTGCACTTCCACAGTGGCGACGCTCAATTGGCGGACATACCAGAACGTGACCTGACTGTGCGTGGTGGCTGTAGCGCCGACGCCCATGGCCTCATCGCGATGCAGGGAATAGATGCCCAGTACAGCCGGGTAGTCGTTCATGACCAGACCCCTCGTTGCCGTGTACCGCAGACCACATCCTGCGATGAACCCCTCTTTTATGGCAAATAGCACGGAGAGGCAAGTCCGGCTTGAAAATGTGTCGCGAGCACATGAAATGACCGACGTAGGTAGCACATCAATTGACCGATGCCGATGAGCCTCCGAGAGGAGGTGGGGCCATGGGTCGAGTTGCGGCTATGAACGAGGTCAAACGGATGCGTTTTGATGACATCTACCAGCGGTATCAGGCCGGCAAGCTTGACTGCGACGAAGCGGCGGACCTGCTCGGTGTTTCCATAAGCACTTTTTTTCGCTCACGAAAACGCCGCGAAGAGGAAGGGCCTCAAGGGCTCGTGGACCGGCGGATTGGCAAGCACTCGGCTCGCCGCGCTCCGGTCGATGAGACCATGCGCGTCATTTCCCTCTTCAAAACCAGCTACTACGACTTCACCGTGAAGCATTTCCACGAAAAACTCGCCGGGCACGGCATCACCCGGAGCTACACGTGGGTAAAAAACGCCCTGCAAGCCGCCGGAGAGGTGCGCAAGGCTCCCCGGCGCGGTGTGCACCGCCGCAAACGGCTCCGCAAGCCGCTGCCGGGCATGATGCTGCACCAGGACGGCTCCCGCCACGAGTGGGTGCCAGGCCGCTTCTGGGATCTCATCGTCACCATGGACGACGCCACGGGGGCCGTGTACTCCGCGTTTTTCGTGGACGAAGAAGGTACACAAAGCACCTTCAAGGCCTTGCACCAGGTCATCTCCACCCAGGGGCTGTTCTGCTCGCTCTACGTTGACCGGGGTTCACATTATTTTACGACTCCCGAAGCCGGAGGCAAAGTGGACAAGGTCAATCCAACCCAGGTGGGCCGGGCCTTGCGCCAGCTCGGCATCGAATTTATTGCCGCCTACTCGCCGGAAGCGCGGGGCCGTTCGGAGCGGATGTTCGGCACGCTGCAAAACAGGCTGCCCCAAGAACTGCGGCTGGCCGGGGTCACCACCATGGAGGCCGCCAACCGTTTCCTGCGGGAAGACTTCCTGCCCGCCCACAATGCCCGCTTCGCAGTGACACCGGAAGACACCGGGTCCGCCTTCACGCCCTGGATCGGGCATGGTCTGCACGACATCCTTTGCATCCAGGAAGAACGGACCGTCGCTAACGACAACACCGTGCGCTACAAAGGGAAAATCCTGCAAATCCCAAAGGATAAACACAGATACCATTACGTGAAGGCCACGGTCAAAGTCCACGAATACACCGACGGAAGCCTGGCGATCTTCCATGGCCCACGCCGCTTGGCGGATTACGACAATACCGGGGTGCTGCAAACAGGTCCTGGGAAAAACAAGCAGGCCGCATAAATGAAACGGGGGCGCATGCGCCCCCACCCAAATCGGTCAATTCGTGTGCTACCTAAATCGGTCAAGTTCATTTGTCTTTGACA
>CAIUWO010000823.1 GCA_903902895.1 Candidatus Hydrogenedentota bacterium
GCCGGTGACAGTGGACTTGGCGGGGGCCACCGAGTTCACGCTGGACATGGGCGACGGGGGCGACGGCATCTCCTGTGACCAGGGGGAATGGGCCAACGCCAAGGTGACACTCACCGACGGCGGGCAGTTGTGGCTGGACGAACTGCCCATGCCGGGCGGTCCCGTCGTGCTGGACAGCGCCGCGCCGCCCTTCTCGTTTGTGTATGACGGCAAACCGTCCAGCGAACTGCTCCCGACGTGGAAGGTCCGGCGCGCATCGACGAGGCTCGACAACGCGCGCACGCGGCACAAGGTGACCTACACCGACCCGCAAACGAGACTGGAACTGCGCTGCGAGGCGATCGAATACGGCAGCTTCCCGACGGTCGAGTGGACGCTGTATTTCAAGAATACGGGCACGGCCGACACGCCGATCCTGGAGAAGATACAGGCGCTGGACCTGGGCATGGAACGCGGCGACCTCGGTGAGTTTACGCTGCACCACAATGTGGGGTCCCCGGCGAACGGCAACGATTACGGGCCGCTCGAAACCAAACTGGAGGCGAACGCCACAAAACGCCTCGGCGCGGCCGGCGGGCGGCCGACCAATACGGACATGTCCTACTTCAACATCGAGTCCACGGTGAACGACGGGCTGATCGCCGTGGTGGGCTGGCCGGGCCAGTGGGCGGCCGAGTTCGCGCGCGATGCGGGGAAAGGACTGCACGTCACGGCGGGACAGGAACTCACCCATTTCAAACTGCTGCCGGGCGAGGAGCTCCGCTCGCCGCTGATTGTCCTCCAGTTCTGGAAAGGCGACTGGACCCGGGCGCAGAACATCTGGCGGCGCTGGATGATGGCGCACGGCATGCCCCGGCCGGGCGGCAAACTGCCGCAGCCGATGACGGAGGGGTGCAGTTCGCGGGCCTATGAGGAGATGATCAAGGCGGACGCGGACTCGCAGATCATGTTCATCGACCGCTACGCCGAGGAGGGGATCAAGATCGACTACTGGTGGATGGACGCGGGCTGGTATGTCCAGCAAAAGGGCTGGCCGCAGGTGGGCACCTGGGAAATCGACCCGAAACGGTTCCCCGAGGGGTTCAAACCCATCAGCGCCCACGCGCATGAAAAGGACGTGAAGATCGTGGTCTGGTTTGAGCCGGAGCGCGTGGCCGAGGGCACCTGGCTGACGGAAAACCATCCCGAATGGATTCTCGGCGGCGCCAAGGGCGGCCTGCTCAACCTGGGCGATGACACGGCGCGCGCATGGCTCACCGGGCACGTGGACAAGCTCATCACGGAACAGGGCATCGACCTGTACCGGCAGGATTTCAACATGGACCCGCTGGCGCTCTGGCGCGCCAACGACGCCGAGGACCGGCAGGGCGTCACGGAGATCAGGCACGTCACCGGCTATCTGGCCTATTGGGACGAACTGCTCCGCCGCCACCCGGATTTGCTCATCGACTCGTGCGCCTCCGGCGGACGCCGCAACGACCTGGAAACCATGCGGCGCGCCGTGCCGCTCTGGCGCAGCGACTACGCCTTTGAACCGATTGGCCACCAGTGCATGACCTACGGCATTTCGCAGTGGCTGCCGTTCCACGGCACGGGCACGGTGGCGTGCGTGGACGCGCCCTACTACGGCGGCGGGCTGACGCCCGTGCAGCCCTACGCCTTCTGGAGCAACGCGGCGCCCAGCATCAACTGCGGTTTCGACATGCGCGTGAAGGGCATCGACTACGCCGCGCTGCGAAAACTCTTTGAAGCATGGCGCAGTGTCAGTGACAACTACTACGGCGATTTCTACCCGCTCACAAAATACTCCATGGACAAGGGTGACTGGATCGCGTGGCAGTTCGACCGGCCCGAGGCCGGCCAGGGCATGGTGCAGGCGTTCCGCCGCACCGAAAGCATCTTCACCGACGCCGCGCTGCCGCTCAGCGGCCTCGACCCCGCGGCGCAGTATGAAGTGACTGGCGTGGGCACAAACGAGAAGTCCAATTTCAGCGGTACGGAACTGATGACAAAGGGCCTGCCGGTGCATATGAAAGAACGGCCGGAGGCGCTGGTGTTTTCCTACAAGAAGA
>CAIUWO010000824.1 GCA_903902895.1 Candidatus Hydrogenedentota bacterium
AGGCGTTTGTGTTGTTGGGCTTAAATTCAAGGGCCGCGGGACTGACAAGGAGAAATCTCCCCAATAAGTGCGGCGTTCCTGGACGGCCTTCCTGCCGGAAGCCCGTGTACCGCATCCTACGGGCATATTCATCCCAATCGGCATTGAAAAGCACCCAACCAAAGCCCGTTATTGTCGTTTGGGAGGAAAAGTTTGACACCAGACCCGTCCAAAAGCTATACTCCGCGCTCTTAATCCAAGAACTTTTGGGAGATAGCACCATGAAAGTATTGTCTTCGTTGAAGACCGCCAAGACGCGGCACCCGGATTGCAAAGTCGTCCGCCGCAAAGGGCGGGTGTATGTGATCTGCAAGACGAATCCGCGTTTCAAAGCCCGTCAGGGCTGAGCCGCGACGCTTTTCGCGTGATTACCGCCGCCGTGGACCCCTATGGGTTCGCGGCGGCGTTTTCGTGTTTTGTGGGGGAATTGAATCTGGAAAACAGGAAAGGAAATTTGACCCCTCATCCTTCATTATTTCCTGCTTTCCTGCTTTCCAGATAACCTCAGACCCCTTCTGCCGGACGAGTTCTGTTCTATGAAGCCCGCCAAGGGGTGCGGAACTGAATCTGGAAAACAGGAACTCAGGAAAGGGGGAAAGCATGAAAACACCTGCCGTTTCCTGATTTCCTGTTTTCCAGCTTGAATCAACCCTCGCCCAAGGGGTCGTGGCGGTCGATTTCGTGCTTCTTGAGCCGGTACTGGAGGGTCTTGTAGGTCAGGCCGAGCAACTCGGCCGCGTCCTTGAGCCGTCCACCGGAGCGTTCGAGCGCCTGGCGAATCAGTTCCTGCTCCAAATCCTCCAGAATGATGCCGCCGGGCGGGAGCATGAAATCACCGGTCTGGGGCTCGGGGGTGCGCAGTTTGGCGGGCAGGTCCTCGACCAGCAGCCGGTCGCCCGGGGCGAGGATGAACGCCTGTTCCAGCGTGTTTTCCAGTTCGCGCACATTGCCCGGCCAGCGGTAGCGGCGGAAGGCGTCGAGCGCGTCGGGGCCGACGACCGGCGGGGTGACCCCCAGTTTTTTGCCCAGCTTCTCGCTGAAATGGGCGACCAGCAGCGGCAGGTCCACCATGCGCTCCCGCAGGGGGGGCAGTTCGATGGACAACACTTCGAGCCGGTAGTACAGGTCCGCCCGGAACTCGCCGTCCTCGACGCGTTTCTTCAGGTTGCGGTTGGTGGCGACAATGGCGCGCACGTCCACCTGGCGCGTCTTGCTCGCGCCGACGCGCTCGATGACGCCGTCCTGCAGCACGCGCAGCAGCTTGGCCTGGCTTTCCAGTCGCATGTCGCCGATCTCGTCGAGAAACAGCGTGCCGCCGTGGGCCAGTTCAAACTTGCCCGGACGGCTCACGTCGGCCCCGGTGAAGGCGCCCTTCTCATGGCCGAACAGCTCTGATTCCACCAGGTTGTCCGGAATGGCCGCGCAGTTGACCACCACAAAGGGCTTGTTGCGGCGCGGACCGGCAAAATGGATGTGCCGCGCGATCAATTCCTTGCCCGTGCCCGACTCGCCGAGGATGAGCACGGTGCTGTTCACATGCACCGCGCGGCGCGTGCGCTCGAAAACCTGCCGCATGGGCTCGCTCTGGCCGACGATGTTGCCCAGCGCCACCGAGTCGGTGACCAGCTCGCGCAGTTGCCGGTTCTGTCGCCGCAGTTCGGAGCGCTCGCCCGTGCGGCCGAGCACCATCAGCAGCTCGTCCTTGTCAAAGGGCTTCTCCAGATAGTCCGCCGCGCCCTCCTTCATGGCCGTCACCGCCGTCTTGATGGTGGCGTGGGCGGTCATCATGACCACCTCCAGTTCGGGCCGCAACCGCCGCGCCTGGCGCAGCAGTTCGAGCCCGTCCATGCCCGGCATCTTCAGGTCGGTCAGCAGGATGTCCGCGTCGTCCTCCTGCAATGCCGCCAGCGCGTCCTCCGCCGACGGGCAGCCCCGGGGCTCATAGCCCGACTGGGTCAGAATGTCGCAGATAATCTCCCGCTGCACGCGGTCGTCTTCTGTTATGAGCACACGAAACGCCATGGGTCCAAACCCCGTTACCGGTTTGCGTCCTGCGGACGCGGTTGCAGGCCGTTATTGTAGCATGGCCGACCCGTGGTCCGGTCAATATGGCGGCACCGCGGGAATGGTGCTACACTGGACGGCAAAGGTCAGAAGGGACGAAAGCCATGGGCGCATCGGAAGTCCGGTATGACACAACCTATCTGCGGGTGCTGGCGGGCGCGTATCTCCTGCTGTGCGGCGCCTGCTCCGTCTACTGCGCGGGGCTGGACCTCGGGGCGCTGGGGGATACCGCACAGGTTCCGCCGCCATGGCACGTGCAAATCCTCTGCCTGCTGGCGGCGCTGTCCGCCGCCGTGTATTTCGTCCGTCCGCGGACGGGACTCTATGGACTGATTGCCGTGACCCTTGCCACGCTGCTGGCGGGAGGAACCGGCATGTCCGCCCGGGGCGTGGTGTTCCACCTGGCGGTGCTGGTCCTGCTGTGCCTGCCGCTGCGCCCCGTCTTCGCGTCGCTTCGCGCATCAAGGCGCTGAACCATGTCCGACGGAAAAAAACGGGCCGCGGTCTTTGCGTTCGTTGGAATCCTTGCCACGGCATTTCTTGCCGGGGTGTGCTGGCATCCGGTCAGGGAGTTTCTGCGGATAGACCGGTGTCTGGACCGTGGCGGCGCGTGGGACTACCAGACGGACACCTGTTCCTGTGGCGAAAGCCCTGCAAGACCCACGAACCTCTCCGGGGTTGATTGAACGCGCAGGTGTGGAAGGCCCGGGTCTTGTATCAAGCCCGGATAATAGCCATAAGCTCCAGCACGGCAGGCTCTTAAGTCCCCCTTTGAAGGGGGATTTAGGGGGATGTAAAGCCCTTACGCAAAGCCCACAGGGATTCGTGGCATGCCGCGCAACCGTATCGTTCCCTATCGG
>CAIUWO010000825.1 GCA_903902895.1 Candidatus Hydrogenedentota bacterium
GCCATTGTCGCCAATCCGCCCTACATTTATCCGCCTTACGATGTCTATCCGCTTTCCAAGGGCACGCCCGCGCTCGAGGACGGGCTGCTGGCGGCAGTAATGGACATGGACGGCACCACCACGACCACAGAGCCCTGCTGCATCGACGCGCTGAACATGATGGTGCGCCGCTGCTGCGGCCGCGCGGACGATCCCGCGTGGCCCGGACTGGACCAGCAGCGCGACTATCCGCACATCATCGGCAACAGCACCACCAAGCATGTGGAGTACCTGGTGCGCGCCTACGGCGACCGTTTTCTGCCGGAGGCTTTGCGCGTCCATTTGGTTCTCGGCGCGGCATGGACGCTGGCCCGCGGCAAAGACCCGGGCCGCAAGCGCGACCTGCGCAACACACTGGCCGCATTGGGCGTGGCGGGGCTGGAGAACGACCCGGCTTTCTTGGAACTGATGACTGCGGACGATTTCTATTCGGCCGCATCCATCACGGCCGCGCAGACCGTCGCCGAAGCGCACCGCGATGCGTTCAATTGTGACGGCGTATCCAACCTCACCCGCGCGGGAATCGAGATCTATTATCAGCGCTATCACGAGGTGCTGGGCTGGGTGGCCGAGGGGCGCGGCGACGCCATGGCCGAACAGGTGCTTGGTCCTGGCGGTAAAAGGCTCATAGGCCCCATGCCGGGCGTGGGCGTGTTCCTGGCGCTGCTCAAGGGCTGGCTGGGCGACGAGGCGGCCCTCTTCGCCGACACCCTGGCAGAGCCGTTGCGCGCCGCTGGAATGCTTGGGGAGAACGAGTTACCCGCCTGCCGCGGGCGCCTGGAGCGGCTGGGCGCCTATCTTGCGAAACATCCGGCCCGCGTGGCACTGGTCACCTCGTCGATCCACTACGAGGCCGACTTGGTGCTGACCGAGGTTTTCCGCATCGTCCGCGCCGAAATCGGGCAGTGGCCGGTGAGCGATGAAAAGCGCGCGTTCCTGCTGGAGCACTTTGCCAGTCCGCATGCCTACTACGACGGCTTTATCACGGCCACCGATTCGAGCGAAATCCGGCTCAAGCCGCACCGCGACCTCTACTCCATGGCCATGCACGAGATTGGCCTCTATCCGGAGGACTTCGGCAAGGCCGTCGGATTCGAGGACAGCGAGTCGGGGACCATTGCCATCCGCGCCGCGGGCATCCGCGTCTGCTGCGCGCTGCCGTTCCACATGACCGCGGGCCATCATTTTGAGGCGGCCACGCGTGTGTGCCCCGGCGGGTTGCCGGAAGTCATGCTCAAGCACGGCCTGTTTCTGAGGGAGTCGTTGCTGGATATATGAAAAGTAGGGTGGGTGAAATTCCGCTTCGCGGAATGAAACCCACCACGCCTAAGCCAAAAAGAGCCGGCACGAATGCCGGCACTCCAAGTGAGACGGTGCGCTTCGTGCCGCGTTGCGGTACTTCGGGCACACTACAGATGCTGGAAGAACACCCAGCGGAGAAGGCTGCATGCTGACCGAAACATCCCTGCGCGAGTGCACCAGGTACATGATGGACAGCATCCGCAAGATCTGCGAGGAGTTTGGGCCGCGACTGCCGGGCAGCGCGGGGGAGAGGCGCTGCCAGGAGTTTCTGCGGGACGAACTGGCCACCGCGGGATATGCGCCCGTGCTGGAGCCGTTCCCCGTGTCGCAGACCGGGTTTATGGCGGCGCCGGTCATCGCTGGATGGCTGGGTGTGCTGTCCGTCCCGGCATACTGGTTTGATCCGCGGCTGGCACTGGCCTTGGTCCTTCTCGCCGTGTTCGTGTTCGTGGCCGAGGTCATCAGCTACCGGCACATCCTGTCGGTGTTCTTTCCCCGTCACACGTCGCACAATCTTTATGCGGCGCTTGCGCCTTCGGGTCCAATCAAACGTCGCATCATCCTGGCGGGCCATGCCGACGCAGTGTATGAGTGGCGCTACCAGCAGCTCTTTCCGCGGTTCTTCATGTATTTCGGCCGGGCGGCGGTGCTGTCCATTGTGTATCTGCTGCTGGTCACGGTGGTCACGGTGTTGTTTTGCGGGGGCCACACGCCTACGGGCGGATTCTGGTGGTGGGTGGGGGCAAGCCAGTTTCTGGCGCTGCCGGGTGTGTTTATCGCCGCGACTTTCACACGGTTCGGCGTGGTGTCGCCCGGGGCAAACGACAATCTGACCGGGGCGCTGGCGTCGGTTGGTCTGGCGCGGGCGGTCAAAGCGGCCGGGGTTGTGCCGGAAAACACGGAAATCATCTTCATGGTTACCGGTTCGGAAGAGGCGGGGTTGTGCGGTGCGCAGGCGTTCATGGAGCGGCACCGGCAGGAATGGACCGATGTGGAAACCATGTTCGTGGCATTGGACACGTTCCGTGACCTGGACTATCTCATGGTGTACAACCGGGATCTGAACGGGTCCCGAAAGCACCATCCAGGCCTGTGTGCGCTGCTACAAAATGCGATGCGGCGGAACGGGCTGGAACACCCCTTCGGCAATGTGCGCGTGGGCGCCACCGATGCCGCAGCCTTTACCCGTGCCGGACTGCCGGCCGCCGCGCTGTGCGGCATGGACCCCCGCCCCGCCCATTACTACCACTGCCGCCGCGACAGTTGGGAGATTCTGGACGGGGAATGCCTGTTCAAGACGGTGCAGGTGCTGGCTTCGGCGCTGGAGGACTATGACCGGAACGGCTTGCCTGCCGTGAAGTCGACCGTCTCCCAGTGAGGTCGCTGACACACACAAACCGACAACAATTTATTGAACAGGGCACCGTTCACCCGCTATACTAAAGCGTCTTGGGCCGGGATGGCGAAATAGGCAGACGCAGCGGACTCAAAATCCGCCGGTGGTGACACCATGGGGGTTCGATTCCCCCTCCCGGCACCATTTTCTGAATGAATCCAGAAGAAAACGCGTTAAGGCGTTTTTCTGGCGATTGGATTGCGGCCCCCTTGGCTTTCCGGGGTTGCAGTGGTTGGGGTTTTCATGTTAGACTATGCGCAACATGAACCCGGCCATGGGGTTGTGCGCCCGTGGTCGGGCTCTTTGTCGTAAAGCGTATCACTTTCGGACGGGTTTTCCGCCGGAACACAGGAGAATGGTCGTGAAGAAGGGCATTCACCCCGCGAATTTTCGCGAAGTCGTTTTCTTCGATGTGGGCGCCAACGTAAGTTGGGTGTCCAAGTCGACGGTGAAAACGGACAAGACAACGACGTTTGAAGGCAAGGAATATCCGCTGTACACGCTGGATCTGTCGAGCCACTCGCACCCGTTCTTCACGGGCAAGCAGAAGCTTCTGGACAGAGAGGGCCGCATCGAGCGTTTCCAGAAGAAATTCGCCGCCGGCAAGAACGCCTAATCGTTCATGGATGTCTTGATGCGGGCCAGGCTCCGCGCGGTGGTCGAGGAATCGGACCGTCTCGCCGACGAGATGGCGAATCCCGACATTGCGCTTGACCCGCAGAAATATATGAAGCTGGCCCGCCGCCATGCGGAAATGTCCGAGTTGGTGGCCAGTCTGAACCGGTACGAACGCACCGAGCTGTCGCTGGCCGAGGCCGAAATGGTCCTCGGCCAGGAAGAGGATCCCGACATGGTGGCCATGGCCACCGAGGAGCGGGATCATGCACGGGCGTTGATGGGGGAACTGGAGACGCAGTTGCGGCTCCTGCTGGTGCCCAAGGACCCGCTGGACGAGAAGAACACCATCGTCGAAATACGGGCCGGAACGGGCGGCGAGGAGGCGGGGCTTTTTGTCGCCGACCTCTACCGCATGTATTCCCGCTTCGCCGAGGTCAAGGGCTGGAAGGTCGAGGTGCTCAATTCCAACGCCACGGAACTGGGCGGCTACAAGGAAATCAGCTTTCAGGTCAGCGGCACGAGCGTGTACAGCAACATGAAGTGGGAGGGCGGGGTCCACCGCGTGCAGCGCGTGCCCAACACGGAAACGCAGGGCCGCATCCACACCTCCGCCGTCACCGTGGCCGTCCTGCCTGAGGCGGAGGAGGTCGAGATTCAGCTCGACATGAACGATCTCCAGTTCGACGTCTACCGCTCAAGCGGACCGGGCGGGCAGAGCGTGAACACGACCGATTCGGCCGTGCGCGTCACCCACAAGCCGACGGGAATCGTGGTCACCTGCCAGGACGAGAAGTCGCAGCACAAGAACAAGGCCCAGGCGCTGCGCGTCCTCCGGGCGCGGCTGCTGGACAGCAAGATTCAGGAAGAGGAAAACGCCCGCAGCGCCACCCGGCGCGACCAGGTGCGCTCGGGGGACCGCAGCGAAAAGATTCGCACCTACAACTTCCCCGAAAACCGGGTCACCGACCACCGCATTCAT
Organism: Candidatus Hydrogenedentota bacterium; assembly: GCA_903902895.1. GTDB lineage: Bacteria > Hydrogenedentota > Hydrogenedentia > Hydrogenedentales > CAITNO01 > CAITNO01. Next base: position 4,335 of record CAIUWO010000825.1, read on the forward strand.
TTGTCCCTCTACAAACTGAAGCAGGTGCTCGAGGGCGACCTTCAGGATTTCATCGACGCGCTCAATGCCGCCGACCGCGCCGCGCGACTGGCGGAAGCCACGTAGAAGGCCGTGACCGCTGAATCTTGCTCTTGCTCTTGCTCCTAATCTTGCTTTAATGTTCTTTCAACAGGGAGAACAGGCATGTATTTTGATCACGAGAAACTCATCGTCTATCAAAAGAGCATAGAATTTGTGGCATTCGTGGCAAAGCTGTTGCCTCGGCTGCAAAGTCCGTTTGGCAGCACCAGAGATCAATTACTTAGGTCCAGCCAATCGATTGCGTTGAATATTGCTGAAGGCAACGGAAAGCGGTCCCCGGCGGATCGCAGGCGATTTTTCGAGATTGCCCGTGGTTCCGCCATGGAGAGTGCGGCGACACTGGATGTGCTGGTGGCTGTTGGCGCAATTTTGTCGGATGAAATTGCTCCCGGTAAGGCACTGCTATTTCCTCTTGTGAAAATGCTGTCCAAAATGACCGAATACCCGCCAGCGGCCAGGGAAGATATGTCGGAATACGGAAATCCAGATCCGTTGATGGATTTGTAGCAAGAGCAAGAGCAAGAGCAAGA
>CAIUWO010000826.1 GCA_903902895.1 Candidatus Hydrogenedentota bacterium
CCAGCGGGCCGTGATGCGGGTCGAATTTCCGGACGAGTCGGACGGCATTTATGCGCCGGCAGACCAGCTCTACTGGCGGGTGACCACACTGTCCCGGTTCTCGGGCTCAGAATGGTCCCGCCTCGGCCTTCAGGACCATCACATGCCGGGTGTGGCGTCCGCTCATGGCATGACCGCGGTCGCCATGCAGTCCGCCGGAAAGGAGGAGGGGCGCGCGCGCCGCGAGAACACAAGGCTCGTGCGCCAGGTTATTTTCATGGATGACATGCCCACCCCCGCCCTGCCCTGCCTCGACCTTGTCCAGTCCATCCGTCTGCCCGAGGACGCAAAGCGGATGAGCGTGCATTGGGATGCCAATCTCGACTTCACCATGCAGCTCGAAACCCGCGGGCCGCGCAGGCTCTCTTACGACGCATATTCAGAGGTGGCTCGCCCGGCAGACGAGGAGCTTGGGACTGCCGGATGGGACTACGCCGCGAACCTCCCGGCGCGTGACCTGCAAACCCTCACCTACCATGGGCTGCTCCCCGAAACGCAGCGGCTGGTCGAATCGGTTGCCGGCGGCAAAAACACCCCTTTCGAGACGATGCGGGCGCTTGAGGCATGGCTCAGCGGGAGCGATTTTCTCTATACCCTGGACGTGCCGCCGCTGCCGGCGAGCAACGGCATCGACTACTTCATCACCAGGACACGGCGGGGCCATTGCGAGCTGTTCGCCAGCGCACTGGCGCTCATGGCCCGCAGTCGCGGCATCCCGGCCCGCGTCGTCTCCGGCTATCGCGGCGGCGATTTCAGCCAGGCTGACCGCGCCTATTCCGTCCGCGCAAGCATGGCGCATTTATGGGTCGAGGCGTATTTCAACGGTCTGGGCTGGGTGCGTTTTGACCCTTCACCGCAGACGGACCTGAATGCGACGCGGTTGGGCACACTGCGCGCCGCCGTCTCCCGGCAGGTTCTGCGCGGAAAGATGTTCTGGTACCAGAGTGTCATGGGTTTCCAGGGCGGATGGCGGCTTGACCGGCTTTTCCGCCGAGGCGGCGCACTGCCGAGTTTTTCCGAAGTCGCCGGTTCCGGCCAGGCCGCGCTGCGCGGTTTGCCCCGTGATGCCTCCGCGCTGATCCCGGTCGCTGCCGGTCTGGTTCTGCTGCTCGTCCTGCGGCGCCTGCGGCGCGGCAGGCGCCGCGAAAGGCTGTTTCCGCTCACCGCCGACCAGGCAAGGGCGGTGCGCCTTCAACACGGACTGGTGCGGCGTCTGGAACGCCTGGGCGTTCCCTGCTCAAACCGGGTCATGGAGGAGGTCGCCGAAGCCGTGCGGGGCTGTTCCTGGCTGGACCGGGAAACGGTGCTGAAAATCATAGGCGCCTACAATGCCGTCCGCTTTGGCGGACGCCCCATGGACCGCGCCCAATACGCCGCCCTGCGCCGGGCATTGTCCGGTGTGCGCATACTGCGCTGAACCCGGTCTCCGCAGCCCCTACCGGTTCTTCTTGGGCTTGGCCTCCGCTTCGGGCTCGGCGGACTTCTTCGCCTTTGGCGCAGGCTCCGGTTCGGCTGTCTTCGTCAGGTTTCTCATGACACCCACCGCGTTTGCGTCCCAAAGCGCCACGGCAAGGTCATTCTTTCCGTCATTGTCGAAATCAGCCACGTCCAGCGCGCGCGGCTTGCCCTCCGCAAAGGAGTGGGTTTCGCGGGCAAACGACTGCGGCAGCTCGGGGCCCCGGGAAGTGTTCAACAAAACGGCCACCTCGCCCGATGCGTGGCAGGCGGCCGCGACGTCCGGACGTCTGTCGCCGTTAAAATCATCCACCACGATGTCGCGGATTTCATGCTCCAGCACGCCGCGGTCCTTGCCCAGGCAGATTTCCTGCGAGCAGGCCCATGTGCCCGCCGGGTCGTTGTAGAAAATGACGATGCTGTCCTCGGTGTGGCAGTGGCTGACGATGATGTCGGGCAGACCGTCGCAGTTCATGTCGGCAATGCGCACCGTCGTGGGCAGGTTGCCCCGTGTCGGAAACCGCGTGTGCTCGGTGAAACCGCCCTTTTCGTCCCCGAACCACACGCCCACCTCGGCGGTCGCATAGTACGCCACGGCCATGTCCGTCTTGCCGTCGCCGTTCAGGTCGCCCAGGCGCAGGTCGCGCGGCGCGCCGGGCGCGCTGAACGTGCGCGGGTTGGCAAACACCGCGTCCTTGTCCCCCTCCATGAACACGATGACGTCGCTGCTCCAGGACGTGGCAAGGAGGTCGCGCAGGCCGTCGCCGTTGACATCCTGCACCGCGACCGCGCTCAGGCCGGGCTTGGTGTACAACGGAACACCCTCGCCGTCCTTTTGCCGCCCATAGCCGAGCGTCTCTTCGGGGATGCGTATCTCAACGGGCTTGAAGATGCCCTCGGTGTGCAGATTGAGAAACACCGTAAGGTCCCGGTGGCGCACCTCATGGAAATTGGCCACCACGATGTCGGGCCATTTCAGCCCGTCCACATTGGCGATGACAACGGCATAGGGGCCAAACCCGGTCTTGAGGGAGGGCGTTTGCCGCGTGAAATTCATTTTGGCGTCGCCCAGGAGCACCGACAGTTCGTCATTGGCCGGACGCTCCTCGCGCGGGTCGGTGAGCACGCCCCGGTCCGCCGTCACAATGTCCGCGAACCCGTCATCATTCAGGTCGCGGCAGGCGATGGCGTTCGGATTGGGACCGACCGGAAACAGCTTTCCCGGCATGGCGAAGGTCTTGTTCGGCGCGGCCAGGGCGGAAGGTCCCGCCAGCGCTGCCGCGGCAATAAGCAATGAGAGTGTCCGGCGCATCATCCGGTCCATCCTGTGAGTTGCGCGGCCATGCGGATCGCGGCGCACAGGCTGTGCTCCCGCGCCGTGCCTTTTCCCGCGATGTCGAAGGCCGTGCCGTGGTCAACCGAAGTGCGCACGATGGGAATGCCGAGCGTCACGTTCACGCCCTCGTCCATGGCGATAAGCTTGAGCGGAATATGGCCCTGATCATGGTACATGGCCACCACCACGTCAAACTCCCCGTCCTGCATGCGCTTGAACACCGTGTCCGGCGGCCAGGGCCCCGAACAGTCAATGCCCGCGCCGCGCGCCGCCTCGATGGCGGGCGCAATCTCCTCGATTTCCTCGCGGCCAAAGGTGCCCGCCTCGCCCGCGTGCGGGTTCAGCGCGGCCACGGCCACACGGGGCCGGTCCATGCCCATGCGGCGCAGCGCGGCATGGGCGATGTTGATGGTGCGCAGGATGCGGTCCTCCCGCACACTGTCAATCGCGTTGCGCAGCGACAGGTGCGCCGTGATGTGCACGATGCGCATCGTGTCTGTGAAGAGACACATTCGGTAGTCCAGCGCGCCCGTCATGGCCGCGATCAGCGTTGTATGGCCCGTGTGCGCGCAACCCGCCTGGATGATGCACTCCTTGCTGATCGGGCAGGTGACCATGCCGGCGATGCGCTTTGCCATCGCCTCGCGCACGGCCGCCTCGATCCAGACCACCGCCGCGCCGCCCGCCTGCGGATCAAGTGTTCCCGGACGCAGAACGGGACCGGGAACCCCCCATTCCACCACCGGAACGGCGTTTGACACCGCCAGCGCCGCGGCCACGTCGGCCACGGCCACCGGCGTCGGGCACTCCGGCGCAAAGCGCCGGGCCTCGTCCAGCGCGCGGACCGAGCCAAACACCACCGGCCGGCACCAGCGCCACGGCTCGGGCCGGGCCAGCGCCTTGGCAAGTATTTCAGGACCCACCCCGTTCACGTCGCCCATGGTAATGGCGAGCACGGGGGGGAGGGTGTGTTCAGCAGACATGACAGATTACTCCACGCCAACCTGCGGCGAACCGCAATGATACCCCATGCACACAGGTGTTTTCGAAGCAGTGACACTCCATATGCGTGTATTATGTCGAAATGCGATTGACCCGGCGCCATGGCGGAACGCTTCAACATCGGGTCACAATGCAGACACTCCGTTCTGCCGCGTTTCATTGCCCCGTCCCAAGAAGTTAGTTCATATTGCGCACCGCCCGGAAAATCCATAAAATACCCGTTTCCGGTCCTTTCCCCGCTCAGGAGTTTGCATCATGCCCAATAGCTCAGCCGTCGCCGAAAACAATATCGGCGTGTTGACCCCCGCCCACCGGTACTGGCGGTGGAACATTCTGCTGAGCACCTATTTTGCCTATGCAGGTTTCTACCTGTGCCGCAAGGTCTACAGCAGTGTCAAACCGGTTATCAACAAACCCATAGCCGAAGGCGGGCTCGGTCTCGATTGGGACCAGATCGCGAACATCTGGATGGCTTTCCTCATTGCCTACATGCTGGGACAGTTCATTACGAGTTTTTTGGGGCGCAAGTGGGCGCCCAAAACATTGCTCGTGGGCGGACTTGGCCTTTCCATGATTGTCAACTGTGTGTTCGGCTTTGCCAACACCTACTGGACCTTCCTGATCTTCATGGTGTTCAACGGTTTCCTGCAGTCCACCGGATGGCCCAGCAGTGTGGGCGCCGTGGCCCACTGGATTCGGCCGCAGGAGCGCGGGATTATCATGGGCGCCTGGTCCACAAGCCATATCGTGGGCACGCTGGTGGTAAAGGGAGTGGCCGCGCTGCTGATTGGTTACCTGGGCTGGCGCTGGTCATTTTGGGGCGCCACCATGCTGGCGTCGCTGCTTTGGGCGATGCTCCTGTGGCGGCATCATGACAAGCCCGAGGACCTGGGGCTGGCCCCGCTGGTAATTCCGGCGCAGGACAACGAGGCGGACATCCAGGAGGAGGGCGGCGAGCATCTTTCGCTGGCCGAATATTTCCGGCTGGCCCTGCATCCCGCCATTCTGATGATGGGGTTGGCCTATCTGTGCGTCAAGTTCCTGCGCTACGCGCTCGACTCGTGGCTGCCCACGTTCTTTGTGACGCAGATGCACGTGTCCGCCGATATGGCAACCTATTGGTCCACGGTCTACGACATTTGCGGCATTCTGCCGGCCGTGCTCGCCGGATGGGCATTGGACAGGTTTTTCCGGGGCAACTGGGCAATGCTCTGCCTGGTCGCCGCCGTGGGCATGGTCTCCGGTTTCGTAATCGCGTTGACCTTTCACGGCAGTGTTCTGGCTGTGGCGCTCGGGTATGGCGTGATCGGGTTCATGATTTTCGGACCCGAAACATTGCTGAGCGGCGCGGCGTCCGTGCAGGTGGCGGGGGAGAAGAACGGCCTCGCCGTGGCGGGGATAGTCAACGGAATTGGCAGCATAGGACCCATACTGCAGGAGTGGCGCATTGGAAAACTCATGAAGGAGAGCGCGGCAACCGGCATGCAAAACACCAACATCATGTGCCTGTGCCTGTGCATATTCTTTCTGCTGTTCATGATTGTGGCCGCATGGCTGCGCCGCCGGGCCATTGCGAGAAAGGCCGCCCAGAAAACGGACGCATAACCCGCATTCAAGCGAGGAAAAGGAATAGGATTATGGCAAGCATCAAGTTCGAACTCGAAAGCAAGTTTGGCTCCATCTACGGTCCCGACGAGCAGGAGGCCATGCTCGAGGTGTTTCGCAACAACGCCCCGACCTCGGGCGATGCCTGCATCCAGTTTGAAAAGGAGTACGCGGCGTACTGCGGCACCACCCACGCCCGCGCCGTGTCCAACGGCACCGCGGCGCTGTTCCTGTCGCTGCTGGCGCTGGACGTGAAGCCGGGCGACCGCGTGCTCACCACGCCGCTCACCTGGATCGCCACCGCCGCCGCCGGCGCGACGCTGGGCGCCGAGGTCGACTTCGTCGACATCGACCCCGTGACCTACAACATGGACATGGACAAGCTTGAGGCCAAGCTCACGCCGAACACCAAGGCCGTGCTGCCGGTGCATCTTTATGGCCAGTGCTGCGACATGGACGCCCTGCTCGCCCTGTCGAAGAAGCACGGCTTCGCGGTTGTGGAGGACGCCTGCCACGCCATCGGCGCGGAGTACAAGGGCAAGAAGTCGGGCAGCATGGGCGCCGCCGGCTGTTTCAGTTTTCACGAGCAGAAGAACATGTCCACCCTCGGCGAGGGCGGCATGATCACCACCAACGACCCGGCGCTTTTCGAGCGCATGGCGCTGTACCGTTCGCACTGCACCCGCGTCTATGGCAAAAGCACCAAGTATTGCAGCCTGGACGAGACCAAGCTGCCCATGGGCAAGCGCTTCTGGTGGCAGGACTTCGACGACTGCGGCTACAACTTCCGCATGACCGACATCCAGGCGGCCGTGGGCATCGTGCAGCTGCGCAAGATTGACGAACTCAACCAGTTGCGCATCGACAAGTCCAACTACATCACCGAACGCATCAAAGATGTGCCCGGACTCACGCTGCCGGTTGTCACGCCGGGCAACAGGCACGTGTACCACCTCTATCCGATTCAGATTGACCCGGCGGTGTACGGCATGACCAAGGACGACTTCGTGTGGGCCATGCGCGAGGAGCGCGGCATCCGCATCGGCACCCACTACATCCCGCTGCACTGGACTACCGCCTTCAAGAAGCGGGGCTTCGAGAAAGGCCAGTTCCCCGTGGCCGACGCCGTGGCCGAGCGCCTGGTGACGCTGCCGATCCATCCGCGTCTGACCGAGGAAGGCCTTGACTACCTCATCGACAGCATCCGCCATTTCAGCCCGCTGGGCAAGTAGGACGAATTCCGGGGACAGCCCTCATTGGCTGTCCCCTTTTTCATTGGTGAGGGCCTCAGGGTTGGCGGCCAAGGCGGCTGTCCCACATTTCGGAGGATGGACCATGCGGATGACTCTGATTGCCTTTTCCATGGTTGTTGGGGGATGGGCATTTGCGGACGAAGCCGTTCCATTGCCTTCGGCGGCAGACCTTGCCGTCATCGAGACCGGATGGCAGGGCACTGTCGTGGCCCGGCTCGACCAGAGCTATGCAGGGTGGGATGTGGAGCTTGGCGATGCCGACAACGACGGCAAGAACGAGATTCTGACCACCGGATGCCCCGACAGCCGTCTGTACCTGTTCAAGGACGAAGCGACCCGGTGGAAGACGGTGCTGCTGGCCGACAATCTTGCCGGGGACAGACCCGCCATGGGCCTCACCGTGCGCGTGGCCGACCTGAACGGGGACGCCAAGAACGAGGTCCTTCTGGGCACCGGCCAGGAAAAAGGCGGCACGGCATGGTTTCATGTGCTTTCCACCGACGGCAGGACGCTCACGAACAAGCTTTCCTGCCGCCCCGAGTGCAACAAGAGCAGTTTTACCCACAACCTCGCTATCCATGACCTCAACGGTGACGGGGTCAAAGAGGTCATCTCAGCCTATTGCGGCGGCGGAGAGGTCATCCGCTACGATGTGAACAAGTCGCTGACCGCCATTTCGGCGCGCAAGATTCACCAACTGTCCGGGTCCGGCGAGGAATCCATCGTCGCCGATGTGGACAATGACGGCAAATTCGAGTACCTGACGGCAAACGGTTTCCGGCCGGGCAAAGCCAGGGTGGAGATTTTCGACTTTGACGACAGGGGCGAACTCGCCGCCGAACCGCGCATCGCCATGGCGGGATACGAGGGCAACGGTTGTTTCTACACGTCCTTTACCGTGGGGGATGTGAACAACGACGGCAGGAACGAACTGGTGGTGGGATGGAAGAGGGAGCAGAAGGTCAATCTGTGCACGCTGGCGGCCTACAGTGTGGTCAAGACCGAAGCGGTGCCCATCGCATGGCTGGAGCGCGACACGTCCGAACTGGACATGGGCTATTTCGAAAAGATGATGGCCGTGGCCGACGCCGACAATGACGGCAGGAATGAACTGGTTATTTCGACCCGCGGCGACAACGTTTCCGAGTTCATCACCAGTGACCACCTGGGCCGCGTCTATATATACCGTCTGGACGCCGATGGCAAGTCGGCCCGCGAGACCCTGGTCGATTTCCGCGAAGAGCACGCGGAGTCCGCTTGGCTCGCCGTGGGCGATGCCGATAATGACAACTTGAACGAGGTCGTGGTGGCCACCGGCAGGGGTGACCGTACCAAGCCGGGTGTGTCCTATGTCGTTTTGCTCGAAAGAACGGGCGGGGCGGTGCCCAAGTGATGTGCGAAACTCCCGAAAATATTCATGGCGACGCGTTGCTTGATTCGAAGCGGCGGCAAGACGCCGTCAGTGCCACCGGCTTCGACTGGCCGGACATTTCCGGTGTGCTCGACAAGATCGCCGAGGAGCTTGGCGAGATTCGCGAGGCACTCGACAAAAACGATCGAAAACACGCGCAAAAAGAGCTTGGCGACCTGTTGCTGGCCACGGTAAACGCGGCCCGCTTTCTTGACGCGGACCCCGCGCGCGAACTGCGCCATGCGACGGATCGGCTGTGCGAAAGGGTCCAAAAAGTGCGTCTGTTGTGCGAGAAGCGAGGCATAAACATGCAAACCTGCACGCCCTGCGCGCTCGACGCACTGTGGAAAGAGGTCAAGGAACAAGAGGGCGCAACGACTTAGAAATGCCCCTTGACATCGCCCCCTTTCATGATGCAAACTCAGGCCTTGATTTGTTTTTGAGCCCCATTTAATGGGGTTGTCGCGGATCGGTGAATAACCTGTGGATAACTTGTGAACAACTCGGCGCGACTGGTAGGAGGCCGGGGAAACAGGCGGGTTTACCGATTGCGGTGGTGCGTGGTTGAGGGTGGTGTCAGGGCCCGCGTTCTGGGTCCGGTTGGACAGTCTGGATGCGGAAGGCCGAAACGTTTTGAAGAGGGACGCTAATATGCCAATACCAGCGGGCGAGGCTGTGGTGTCGGACAAACACAAGAACCTGTGGGAGCAGGCGCAGGTGCATCTGCGCACCGTACTCGACGACTACAGTTACAAGAACTGGTTTCAGCAGACCAGTTTTGGCGCGCTCGAAGAGGGTGTTCTCACGGTGAACGTGCCCAGCCAGTTTTTTGCAAACTGGCTGCAGGAGCACTACCTCGACGCGGTGTGCGATTCTCTTCGCAAGGTGTTGCCCGAATTTCGCGCGGTCCGTTTCGCGGCGTCCGCCGATGTGCCCGCCGGTGCGGTGGCTGACCGCGCGGCAAAGCCCGTGCAGCCCGCCCGTGCCAAAGCCGCCAAGGTGCGCCAGGTCTTCAGCGGCTTCAATCCGCGCTACACCTTCGACCGTTTTGTCATCGGTTCGGGCAACCGTTTCGCCCATGCCGCGGCCAAGGCGGTGCATGAATCGCCAGGCCGCACCTACAATCCCCTGTTTCTCTACGGCGGCACCGGCCTGGGCAAGACCCACCTCATGCAGGCCATCGGCCAGGGCGTGCTTGCCGAGCATCCCGACCTGAGCGTGGTGTTCATCTCCTCCGAGGAGTTCACAAACCAGCTCATCCAGAGCATTGCCAACAAAAACACACAGAAATTTCGTGACAAGTACCGCAAGGTGGACGTGCTGCTCATCGATGACGTCCATTTCATCAGCGGCAAAGAAGGCACGCAGGAGGAGTTCTTCCACACCTTCAACGCCCTCTTCGACGGACACAAACAGATCGTGCTGTCCAGCGACCGTAGCCCCAAGGAAATTCAGGGCGTTGAGGAGCGTCTCGTGTCCCGCTTCGAGTGGGGGCTCGTCACCGACATCCAGCCGCCCGACCTCGAAACGCGCATCGCCATCATGCAGAACAAGGCCCGCGAGGAAAACCTCACGGTCGCCGTGGACGTCCTGCGCTACATTGCCACCTATATCATCAGCAACATCCGCGAGCTCGAAGGCGCGCTCACCACGGTGCTTGCCTACAGCCGGCTCACGGGCGAAAAGATCACCACCGCCCTTGCAGAAACCGTGCTGCGCGACCTCATTGGCACCGAGAAAATCCGTCCCGTCACCATTGAGCAGGTGCAGCGCGCCGTGGCCGAGCACTTCGACGTGCGCATCGCCGACCTGCGCGGCCGCAGCCGCCAGCGGCAGATTGTGCATCCGCGCCAGTTGGCCATGTACCTGTGCAAGACCATGATACCCAGCCTTTCCCTCAACGACGTGGGTGAGTATTTCGGCGGCAAGGACCACACGACCGTGCTCTACTCCTGTGACAAGGTGGCCAAGTCCGCCGAGGCCAATCCGGCCATGCGTCAGACCCTCGAACAGATCAGCAAGTCCATCCGCGCCTGACCCGGTCAGGGTGTGGGGTGTAGGGTGTGCGAAGCAGGGCGGAGCGCACCAACACCTTCGCCGCGCCTGTCACGTCCTGACCATAAGTTGACCCATGCCCATGTGGGCAGACATTCCTGTCTGCCAGTCTTCCTCTGGATTCTGAATTCAGGATTCTCTGTTGCGGCTTCGCCGCACCAAGCGCCTCAGTAGCTGTTCTCGTGCTCGAGGTCAACCTTGCCGCGGAACACACGGTAGATCAGTATCGTGTACGTGAGCACCAGCGGCATTCCAATCAGCGCAATCACCAGCATGATTTTGTGCGTCAGCACGCTGGCGGCCGCGTTGTAGATGGTCAGGTTGAACGCCGGGTCCAGCTTTGAGTGGACCAGGTTCGGGAACATGGCGATGCCGAACAGGAACACGAACGCCAGTATGTTGAAAGAACTCGCCAGAAACGCCCGGCCCGGCATTTTCCTGGACAGAAAGTAGGGGATGGCGATGACAGCCGCGGCGTTCAGCACGGGCATTGCCCAGGCAATCGGATAATTCCGGAAATTGACCGTGGCAGTCGGCACAAACAGAAGCGCGTAGATGGATGTGACCACGTAAAGCACCAGGAACAGCGCGTAGGAGGTCCAAATCCCCTTGCTGATGCGGCGGCGCAGGTCGCCGTGCGTCTTGAAAATGAGGTAGATGCCGCCGTGCATCGCGAAAAGCACCACGACCAGCAGTCCGGCCAGCAGCGCAAAGGGGGTGAGAAAGTCAAAGAAGTTGCCCTGGTAAACCCCGTCCCTGTCTATCGCGATGCCCTGCATCGTGTTGCCCGTCGCCACGCCGAAGAGCAGCGCGATTAGCGCGCTGGACGCAAAGAAAATGCCGTCCCAAGCCGCCCGCCAAAAGGGGAAGTGACGCTTGCTGCGAAACTCCATCGACACGGCCCGGAAGATGAGCCCGCACAGCAGCAGCATGAACGCGGTGTAAAAGGAGGAGAAAATGGACGCGTAGACCGCCGGGAACGCCGCGAACATGGCGCCGCCAAAGGTGACCAGCCACACCTCGTTGCCGTCCCAAATCGGGCCGATGGCGTTCATGAGCGTGCGCCGCTCAGCGTCCGTTCGGGCCACAAAGGGGTGCAGAATGCCCACGCCAAGGTCGAACCCGTCCAGAATGGCGTACCCGGCCAGCAGCACACCGAGCATGAAGAACCAGATTTCATTGAGATACATAGTTCCGTTTCCTGTAAAGTCCACCGGTCCAGGTAATTGTCAACGGTCAATTGGATTCCTCGTCTTCATGCGCCTCGCTCATGGACGCGCCGCCCGGGTCCGCCAGGGTTTCCGCCGCGGCCAGGAATCCGGCGCCCATGCCGGTCATCGGTTCCGCCGCTTCCGGACCCCGCTGGATTTTGTCGTTCAGCACATGTATCCAGACCATGAACAGCAGTCCGTAGATAACGCCAAACATCAGCAGCGACCCGAGCACCTGGCCCGCGCTGACGGCGGGGGAAAGTGCGTCGCCGGTTTTGAGCAGCCCCCACACAATCCACGGCTGGCGTCCGACTTCAGCGGCCATCCATCCGCACTCGTTGGACAGGTAAGGAAGCAGGACCGCCGGCACGAACACCCAGAGCAGCCAGCGTTGCTCAAACAGTTTTCCGCGCCACAGCAGCAGGAGCAGGGCCAGCGAGGTCAGGCCTATCATCATCATGCCCGTGCCCACCATGATGTGGTACGTCTGGAAGCTCAGATTCACCGGCGGCCATTCGTCTTCGGGAAACTGGTCCAGCGCCGTCACCGGCGTCGTGAAGTTCTGGTGCAGCAGGAAACTCAGCCCGCCGGGGATATACAGCCCGGTGGTCTTCTTCTCGGCCTGGTTGGCCCAGCCAAACAGGTACAGCGGCGTGCCGCCCTCTGCGGTTTTGAAATGTCCCTCAAACGCCGCGAGCTTCGGCGGTTGCGTCTTGGAGACTTTGTCTGCCTGGAGATGCCCCGAGCCCAGTTCCGCCACGCTTGCCACGAATGCCACAATCAGCGCCACCGTGAAGGAGCGCCGCGCGAAGGCCAGGTGCCGGCCGTGGAGCAGGTACCATGCGGAAACGCTCATCACGAAGAAGGCACCCAGAATAAACGCCCCCAAGAGCACGTGGTTGAGCCGGTGCATGCTCGACGGATTAAAGACAACCTCCCAGAAATTGGTGATTTCCGCGCGTCCGTTGACAATGTGGAAACCCGCAGGCGTCTGCTGCCAGGAATTGGCCACCACGATCCACAGCGCCGAGAAGGTCGCGCCCAGGGCGACCATCCACGTGCTCAGCAGGTGCACCCTGGGGGAAACGCGGTCCCAGCCGAAGACAAGCACCGCAAGAAAGCCCGATTCCAGGAAGAAGGCGAAAATGCCCTCGGCGGCCAGCGCCGACCCGAAAACGTCCCCCACATATTTGGAATAGATCGACCAGTTGGTGCCGAACTGGAATTCCATCACGATACCCGTGGCCACCCCGACCGCGAAGGTGATGGCGAAGAGCTTGGTCCAATACCGCGCCATCTGCTCGTATAGTTTGTCGCCCGTCCGGTGAAACAGCGATTCCATGATGACCATCTGCCATGCCAGACCAATGGTGAGCGGCGGAAACAGATAGTGAAATCCAACGGTAAAACCGAACTGGATTCTGGACAGCATTTCCACATCTAAGTTCATGGGCGGGTCCTCTCAATGTTTCTGCCGGACAACGATTCCCAGAGGCCAACATCAATCATTGGCCGCGCGCGGCACAACGCCTACCCATCGGTTCGTCATGACAGTATGATACACTTACGCGCCCAATCTTCGACGCTTTAACAACGGAAATCGGGAAATTATGCGCGGTGCCGCAATAATACACGAAAACGCATCCTGCTGGCAGGCCGACCCGGCTTCCGGGGAGGCTTTGGTGTGGCTCGCGCCGGAAGAGGCGCTGCGGCGTTTGGCCCGCCATGCCTATGCCGTGCGGTGTCCCGACGGCGTTCGTTTCACCACCTCCGGCAGGGCGCTTTTGGGGGCGGGCAGCGGGCCGGAGGGGGCGCTGCCGCTGGCGGGCGTGGCCCCGCCGGTTGACCCCGCCCGGCTCGGAGACGCCTCTTTCTGTGAAGACCACGGCCTTGCCCTTCCGCTCTACGCCGGTTCCATGGCCCACGGCATATCCTCCGAAACGCTGGTCGCGGCGATGGGGCGCGCGGGCATGCTTGGCTTTTACGGCGCCGCGGGCGAATCTCCCGGCAAGGTTGAGGAGGCGCTTGCGCGTCTGCAGGAGACGCTGGCTGGGGTGCCCTTTGGCTTCAACCTGATCAACAGTCCCAACGACCCCGCCTGGGAGATGGCTGTGGCGGAGGTGTATTTGCGCCGCGGTCTGCGGCTAATCGAGGCGTCGGCCTACATTGCCCCGACGCCCGCACTGGTCAAGTACCGCGTGTCTGGAATTTACCGCGCGCCCGACGGTGCCGTGGTTGCGCCCAACCGGGTCATCGCGAAGGTTTCCCGCGTCGAGATTGCCGCGCGCTTCTTCGCGCCCCCGGCGGAAAAGATACTGCGCGGACTGGTCGAATCCGGCGGCATCAGCGCCGAAGAGGCGCTGCTGGCCGCGGAGGTTCCGCTGGCGCAGGACTTGACCGGAGAGGCCGATTCGGGCGGGCACACGGACCACCGCGCCGCGCTCGCCATGCTGCCCAGCCTGCTCCAACTGCGCGACGGGGCCGCGGCGCGCCACGGATACTCCGTCCCCCTGCGGGTGGGCCTGGCCGGGGGCATTGCCACGCCCCACGCGGTGGCGGCAGCGTTTGCCATGGGCGCCGCCTGGGTGGTGACCGGCTCTGTCAACCAAGCCTGTGTCGAATCGGGCAGTTCCGATGCCGTGCGCGCCCTGCTGGCCGCCGCCGCGCAGACCGATGTGGCCCGCGTTCCCTCCGCCGACATGTTTGAGATGGGCGTGACTGTGCAGGTGCTCAAGAAGGGCGTGCGTTTTGCCGAGCGCGCCGCGCGGCTCATGGAACTGTACAGGCTGTATGAATCGATCGACGCCATTCCCGACGAAGACCGCCGCAAGCTGGAGGAGACCGTCTTCCGCATGCCGCTGGACGGGGTGTGGGAGAATACGCGGCGCTTTTTCGAGTCCCGCGATCCGCGGCAGTTGGAGAAGGCCGCCGCCAGTCCCCGCCACAAGATGGCGCTCGTCTTTCGCTGGTACCTGGGCCAGTCCCCGCACTGGGCCAATCACGGCGTGCCCGAACGCGTTGACGACTATCAAATCTGGTGCGGCCCCGGCATGGGCGCGTTCAACGACTGGGTGCGCGGTTCCTTTATGGAGGCACCTGAAAACCGCCGCGCGCCGCTGGTCGCGCGCAATCTGCTGTTTCACGCCGCCGTGCTCCTGCGCGCCGCCCCGCTGCGCGCCCAAGGCGTCGCATTGGCCCCTTCGGACCTCCGCTGCGCCCCGTTGCGGGATGAGGAATTGTCCAGGTACTGCACCGTTGAACATGGGAAAACAGATTCATGAAAAAGTACAACCACCTCCTGTTGGCCGCGGCAATCATTGTGGTTCTAATCGCGTTTGACCACGCCACGAAATGGGTTGCCGTCCACTACCTGCGCACCGCGCCGTTCCCCTGGCGCTCTCCGGGCGACCTGATCCGCATCCAGTACGCCGAGAATACCGGCGCGTTTCTGAGTCTTGGGGCAAACCTTTCACCGGTGCTGCGGGCGTGGGTCATGATGGGGCTCAACAGCGTCATCCTCGCCGCCGTGGGCGCTTGGCTCGTCTTTGGCCGGTCCCGGCCGCTGGTGGTGCCCGTTTCCCTGGCCATGATCCTGTCTGGCGGCCTGGGCAACCTGATCGACCGCATTTTCCGCGACGGGCGCGTGGTCGACTTTATGAACGTCGGCATCAATTTTGGCGAGTCCAGCCTGCGCTCGGGCATCTTCAACGTGGCCGACCTGGCCATTGTTGGCGGGTTGATCCTGCTGTTGTACCACGAGTTCCGCCATCCCCGCGTGCTGGAAAAGGAGCCCGCCGTGCTGGGACCGGAAAAGAAGATTTTCCGGGATGACGCCGGTCAAGATTGAAACAGGCGCGCCGCACCGATACAATGGCCCGGTGGCAAACGGATGAGGACATGCTATGGCCCGAACGGCGCTGGTTTATTGCGACGAGACGCTCGCACATGACACGGGGGAGAACCATCCCGAGTCGCCGTTGCGCCTGAAGGCCGTGCTCGCCGCCATGGACGCCGCCGGCATCGCGCCGCCCAGGCTCACCCCCGAACCCGCCACGCGCGGGGACCTGCTGCGCGTCCACACCGTGGACCACGTGGACACCGTGCGGCGCTGCTGTCTCGACGGAGAGGACTATCCCGATCCCGACACTGTCATGATGGACAAGACTTGGGACGCCGCGCTGCTCTCGGCCGGCGGCGGCATCACCGCCGCCAAGGCCATACTGGCCGGGGAATGCGACAACGCCTTTGTGCTCATGCGCCCACCCGGACACCATGCCGAGGCCGATTTTGCCATGGGCTTCTGTATATTCAACAACATCGCCGTCACCGCCCGCTGGCTGCGCGAGGCGGCCGGGCTGCACCGCGTCGCCATCTTCGACTTCGACGTCCACCACGGCAACGGCACCCAGCACGTCTTCTACGACGACGAGTCGGTCTTCTTCGTCAGCCTCCACGAGTATCCCCAGTTCCCCGGAACCGGGTTTCCCTACGAGCGAGGCAAGGGCAACAGCACCCTCAACTTTCAAATGCCCCCGGGCTGCAGCCCCGACCAGTGGATCAACACCGTGCGCGGCGTCGTCGTCCCCCAGTTGCAGCTCTTCGCCCCCGATTTCCTGCTCATCTCCGCCGGTTTCGACGCCCACCGCCTCGATCCCCTCGGCAACCAGTTGCTCGAAGCCGAGCACTTCGCCGAAATAACCCGGCTCGTGCGCGACATCGCCCACGGTCGCGTCGTCTCCTTCCTTGAAGGCGGCTACCACCCCACCGCCGTCGGCGTCTCCGCCGTCGCCCACCTCCAGGCCCTCATGGCCTGAGTCTTGTTTGCGTTCTTGGGTTGGCGCGGGTAGGGGATTTACCGGGCATAATTCAGGGAATACCTGATGTTCAACAGCCTCCCACAAAAGCTATAATCTGTTTATATAAAAGGGCCTCACGAGAGTATTAATTGTTTTTCTCGGCATGGGGGTGGCCGGATTGTGATTTCGGTCATGTGCTTCAAGGCGGCGGATGAGAGTGCGTTTCCCAAAACAGTGCGCACTGTAAACATCAAGGACGCCCTAAGATGAAACAAAGGTGTGTCTGCAAGTCAACGTTCTTTGGTCGGTCATCGGCCGAAAAACAATTACGCGCTTCCCCATGAAGAAGAACGCGCGTATGACGATGGTCTTTCTGTCGGCCATTCTGGCCGTTGGGGTGTTGTGTGCCTGGTGGGCGGTGACATCGACCCATCGCGTCTTGAGTGACGACCTGAGCCAGCAGGCAGTGCTGGTGGGACAGGCCATCTTTAAGGATTCCGGGCCCGTCAAGATGCTTCTGGAAGCGGCGCAAGATTCGGCCGCGCCCGAGTATGGCCGCCTCAAAGAACACCTCGTCAACGTTCGCTTCGCCAATCCCCAATGCCGCTTTCTTCATCTCCTGGGGCGAAAGGCCGACGGCACGTTCTTTTGTGTGGCCGACAGCCAGCCGGTCGGGGCCAAAGATTATTCCCCGTCCGGAAAGGTCTGCGAGGAGATATCGCGTGAGTATTATCAGGCCTTCAATGATAAGGGTGCCAGCGTCCGGGGTCCCTACAAGAGCGAAGGAGGGGGGGCATTGCTCCGGGCTGTTGTGCCGGTCCAGGACCCGTCCAGCGGTGCCGTTCTCGCGGTGCTGTCCATGGACGTTGATGCAGCCCTCTGGAAATGGCGTGTGGCGGTTGCCGGTCTTCTGCCCGTTCTCGTTGCGCTGGTCCTTATGGCTGTGGTCCTCCTCTTCCATCTGATGCGATTCCGGACGGCGCCGTGGAAGCATGCCGAAATCATGACCGTCGTGGTGGTCGGGCTGATCCTTTCTCTGGCCGCGGCGCTACTGGCTTATCAGGGCGAAGAACGGCGCCAGCGCAGCGCGTTCTTTCAACTCGCCCACGATCAGGCGATTCACGTCGGCGACACCCTGAGCGCACGGCAGGAAAGTGAGTTGGAGGCGCTGGCACGGCTCTTTGAAAGTCGTCAAGAGATTTCGAAAAGTGATTTTGCGCAGTTCGCGTCCTTCTTGAAACGAGATTACGCCGTTCAGGCCTGGGAATGGATTCCCGAAGTGTCTCAAGAGGGTCTGGCCCGTTTTGAGCAGCAGAGACGCTCGGCCGACGCCCCTGACTTTGGCGTTTGGCAAAAGGATGAAACCGGCAATCCTGTTCCCGCTGCGGGTCAACCGTGTTACTACCCGGTGTCCTATGTCGAGCCCGCCACAGGAAATGAACGCGCGCTCGGATATGACATTGGTTCCGATCCGATCCGCCGTGCGGCGCTGGAGTCGGCGCGGCGCACGGGGCTTGTAACCGTCACGGCACCTGTCAGGTTGGTGCAGGAAACGGCCAACCAGCGGGGAATGCTCCTGTTTCATCCCGTATTCGACAGAGATACACCATCACGCCTGCGCGGTTTCGCCGTGTCCGTGTTGCGTTTGGAGACGATGCTGCGCACCAGCACAGCGGGCATGGTCGGCTCGGACACCGTAGTCATGGACCTGTTCGATCTGAACACAGACAAGCCGGGGGAGATGCTTGCATCCACGCGGGTTGCCAACAGCGAACCGGCACGGTCCTCGGCCTATTCGGTGACCTTTCCCATCTTCTTTTCCGGCAGGACCTTTGCGCTGGTCACCGCTCCGTCCCCGACATACGAGCATGCCAGCACCTTTCTCACGGGATGGATTGTTTTGCTGGTGGGGTTGGTCCTGACCGTGGCAGGCGCTTTTGTGGTCGGGGCGATTGTCACCCGCCGAAAGGAATTGGAGCGGTTGGTCGAGGAGCGCACCGCCGCGCTCGGCGAAAAAAACCTGCGCTACGAACTGGTCCTTGAGGGGGCCTCAGGCGGCATTTTCGACTGGGATGTGACCAACGACGACATTAATCTTTCCGACGGGTGGAAGGCGATGCGCGGCTACGACCCGGCTGAGGATATTGACATCGGACTCGACTGGAAATCGACCATCCATCCGGACGACGCGCCCCGGTTTTGGGACGCCATGGACGCGCATCTTGCCGGCAGCACCTCCAAGTTTGAAGTGCCGTACCGCATTTGCGCCAAGGACGGCACCTCGAAACACGTTGTAGGCCGGGGCAAGGCCTTTCGCGATGAAGCGGGCCGGGTTGTTCGTGTGGTCGGCTCGGAAATAGACATGACCGAGCGCGAGAAAATGGGGGAGGTTCTTGAAAGCGAACGCGAACGGCTGAGGAACATCATCAACGGCACCAACGTGGGCACCTGGGAGTGGAATGTGCAGTCCGGGGAGATAGTGATAAATGAACGGTGGGCCGAAATCGTGGGGTACACGCTGGAGGAATTGGTTCCCGTTTCGGTGGAAACATGGGAGCGATTAACCCACCCCGACGACCTGCGGCTGCGCAAGGAACTGCTGGAAGGGCATTTCCAACACGAATCAGATTATTATGGCTGTGAAGTGCGCATGAAACACCGGGACGGTGGCTGGGTGTGGGTGATGGAGCGGGGCAAGGTGACCCAGTGGACCGCTGACGGCTGGCCCCTGCGGATGTTTGGCACCCACGACAACGTCAATGCGCGCAAGCGCGCCGAGGAAAAGCTGCTCGAAAACGAGACGAACCTAAGCGCCTTTTTTGGGACCATGACCGACCTGGCCATGGTATGCACCCACGAGGGCCGGATACTTTTTGTCAACAGGGCGTTTGAAAGAAAGCTCGGTTACAGCGCCGAAGCGCTGACCATCATGCATGTGCTCGACCTGCACCCGGCGGAGCACCACGCCGAAGCGGAAGCCATCTTCGCGGCCATGTTCCGCGGCGAGCGCGATACTTGTCCCCTGCCCATGATCACAAAAGACGGCTCGTATGTCCCCGTGGAAACCCGTGTATGGTTTGGCAAATGGAACGGGAAGGACTGCGTCTTCGCCGCTTCGAAGGACCTTTCCGAGGAGCAGGAGGCACAGCAGCGCTTCGAGCGGCTGTTCCGAAACAACCCCGCCTTGATGGCGCTGTCCTCCAGTGAGGACCGGCGATTGACCGATGTAAACGACTCCTTTCTGGCCGCCACCGGATACGCGAGAAGCGAACTCATCGGCAAAACCACCGCCGAGCTGGGGTTCTTTGTCGTCGCCGCCGAGCATGAGGCGGTCGTCCAACAGCTGAAATCGACCGGACGGATCAGCCAGATTGAGCTGGATGTAAAATGCAAGAATGGCGAAATCCTTCACGGACTCTTTTCGGGCGAAATGATTCGCAGTCAGGGGCGCGGGTACCTGCTCAGCGTGATGATCGACATCACGGAACGCAAGCATGCAGAGGAAAAACTGCGTGAAAGCGAATTGTCCTACCGCAACCAGTTTGCCAAGAACACGGCGGTTATGCTCCTGGTTGACCCCGTCGACGGCGCGATAATTGACGCCAACGAGGCGGCGCAACGCTTCTACGGGTATACCTGGGAACGGATGCAGGCCATGACCGTAAAGGACATAAACACGCTGCCTCCGCAAGAACTTCTGCGGGCAATGGAGGAAATCAAAGACAACAAGACCACACAATTCAGCTTTGAGCACCGCCTGGCAGACGGTTCGGTGCGCGAGGTGGAAGTTTCGTCGAGCCGCATTCATTTCGGCGGTCGCACCGTGCTGCACTCCATCATTCACGATGTGACCGACCGCAAGCGGGCCGAGCATGCCCTGCGGCAGACGGCTGACCGCCTGTCACTGGCCACCCAGGCGGGCGGTGTCGGCATTTGGGACTATTACGTTGTCCAGGACAAGCTGGTGTGGGACGACCAAATGTTTCGCCTCTACGGAATAGCGCCGGACCAGTTCAGCGGCGCCTATGAGGCATGGCAGGCCGGTCTTCATCCCGAGGACCGGCAGCGGGGCAATGAGGAAATCCAGCGCGCACTGAGCGGCGAAAAGGAGTTCAACACCGAATTCCGCGTCGTATGGCCGAACGGAAGCATTCACAACATACGCGCCCTCGCCGTCGTGTATCGGGACGCTTCCGGAAAACCCCTGCGCATCATCGGCACCAACTGGGACATTACAGAGATCAAACAGGCCGGGGAGGAAATCAGGCGGCAGGGCAGCCTGATCAACTCCCTGCTGGATTCCATTCCTGACATCATCTTCTTCAAGGAAGCAAACGGCGTCTACCTGGGCTGCAACCCGCCCTTCGCCAAGTTTGTCGGGCGCTCAAGAGACGAGATTATCGGAAGAAGCGATTATGACCTTTTCGACCGGGAGACGGCGGATTTCTTCAGGAAAGAGGACCGGCGCATGCTGGCATTGCGCAAGCCCAGGCACAATGAGGAGTGGATTACCTATCCCGACGGCAGCAGAATACTGATAGACACCCTTAAAACGCCCTATTGGGCCGCGGACGGAACGCTCATAGGCGTGCTAGGCATCAGCCGCGACATTACCCAGCGCAAAAGGGCCGAAGACGAGCTGCGCCGCCTCAACGAGACCATAGCACTCAAGGTGGAGGAGCAGGTGGCCGCAAACATGGCCCTTGAACGGGCGCTTATCCACCAGTCCCGCATGGCCGCCATCGGCGAAATGCTGAACAATATCGCCCATCAGTGGCGGCAGCCGCTGAACACGCTGGGCATCTCGCTGGCCAACATTCAGGACGGCTACAATGGGGGAGGGGGGAACGAAGAGTTGGTGAAGCTCTCCATGGACTCCGCCAACCGCATGATAAAAAGGATGTCCACGACAATCAACGATTTCCGCACCTTCTTCCAGCCCAACAAGGAACTGGTGTTCTTTTCCCTGCGGGAGCAGATCGCCGCCGCCGTGATACTCGTTGAACCGAGTTTCAAGAGCGACGGCATTCCCATTCAAGTCATCGACTTTGAGGACGTCATGCTGTATGGCATATCCAATGAGTACTCGCAGGTGCTGCTCAACCTGCTGATGAATGCCAGGGACGCAATCATGGAACACAAGGTCGAAAACGGACGGGTTGAAATCGCCTATCAGGAAACCGACGGAAATGCCTGTGTGATCGTCAGGGACAATGGGGGGGGGATTTCACCGGAGATAATTGACCGGGTCTTCGAACCCTATTTTTCCACAAAAGCGCAGGGCAGCGGCATTGGGCTGTACATGTCGGAAATGATCATGCGACGAAGGATGAACGGAAGAATCGAGGCGCGAAACATTGGCGGCGGTGCTGAAATGGTCATTGTTACACCGCTGCAGCAGCAAATGTCTGAACAGTTGAAGGGAGAAGAACAGTGAACGGTACAGGCCAGGACGAAGACTTCCTCAGGACAATCACCGTCCTCTACGTGGAGGATGACGAGGAAACCCGGTGCCAGCTCAGCGCGTACCTGCGGTCTCGTGTCGGCGTGCTGGTGACTGCGGATGACGGTGCGGCGGGACTGGAGGCATTTCGCGCGCACCGCGTCCAGATGGTCATCTCGGACATCCTCATGCCCGGCATGGACGGGCTGACCATGGTGCAGCGGATTCGCGAACTCGACCCCGCCGTGCCCGTTATAGTCACAACGGCGTTTGAGGAGACCAACTTTCTCCTGCGCTCCATTGAAATAGGCGTTGACAAGTACGTGACAAAGCCGGTCAGCATGGAGCGGCTGAACGCGGCCATGGCGCATATCGCGCGGCAGTTGCGGGGGGAGGGGATACTAAAGCGACTTTCAAGCCTCCATCATCAGTCCGAAAAACTCGAGGCGCTGGGAATAGTCGCGGTGGGAATGTCCCGCGACTTCGACATCATGGCGATGAGCATTGAACGGGCACTGGCATGCGCCGAACCCAAGAGTGATCTCCGAAAGAACCTTGAGCTCGCCGCGAACAGCTGCGACAGGGCGGCCTGTCTGGGGCGAACACTGCTCAATCTGGCAAACGACAACTGCTCTGGCGGCAGCAGGACATGCCTGGTGCCGATTATTCGCGAGAGCGTGACAACCGTGCTCGCCGGCACGGATATTGCCCTGGAATGCAACCTGCCGGAAACACTGCCCGCAGTGTCGTTCAATGCCGACCAAATGCGCATGGTATTTGGCGAACTCGCCAAGAACGCCCGGACAGCGATGTCTTCCGAAGGAACTCTTCAGGTGACGGGAGACCGCTGTGCTGTAAACGAAGACCGTGGGCTGCCACTTCCGAACGGGGACTATCTGCACATTTGCATAAGTGATGATGGCGTGGGGATCACCGCTCAGGACCTTCCCAGAATCTTTGACCCCTACTGGTCCACCGAGCCGACGGGCACCCAGAAAGGCATGGGTCTTGGTCTGACGCTCTGCTACTCCATTGTCAAGAAACACGGCGGTGTCGTTGTTGCCGAATCCGAACCGGGTTGCGGGGCCTCGTTTAGCGTGTATCTGCCCGTGGCCGAGTGAACCGAAGCTGCCGTCGCGCGGAGGTTGCGACGACTTTGGCGGCAGGCCTGGTGAACATGTGCCACGCCGCTTTGTAACGATGGAGAAAGGAAAGGCAGCCGATGAATGATTTCTATCCGGACGAAGACTTCCTCAAGACGCTCACGGTCATTTACGTGGAGGACGACGCCGAAACCCGCGAGCAACTCAGCCTGTTTCTGCGCCGCCGCGTGGGTGTGCTTGTGGTTGCGGACAGTGGCGCGGCCGGATTGGAAGCATTTCGCGCAAACCGCGCTCATATGATTGTGACGGACATTCAAATGCCCGGAATGGACGGGCTGGCCATGGTGCGGGAAATTCGTAAAACAGATGGCAAGGTGCCCATCATTGTAACAACGGCGTTTGAGCAGACAGACTATTTTGTGCGGTCCATAGATGCGGGTGTGGACAAATACGTGACAAAGCCGGTCGACCCAGACAAGCTGAATGCGGCCATGCTTAAGTTGGGGCGCCGCCTGCAAAAGGAACAGATAGCGGCGCGGGTTTCCATGCTTCTTCACAAGTCCCAGCTTCAGTCGATGGCAGCCGAGGTCGCTCTCGCCGAAGAGCGGGAGCGTCGCCGCATTGCCGAGGGCCTGCACGACGAAGTCATCCAGAACCTTGCCGTGGCCGCGATCAAGTTGGACGGACTGCAACTGTCTTTGCTGGCGGATGCGGCCTGCGCAGATGTCCGCATCGTCCGAACGGCCCTCGGGGACGCAATTGCAGACCTGCGCTCGATGACCTTTGAACTCAGCCCGCCCATGCTCTATGAAGTGGGGCTGGAGGCCGCCCTTAAGTGCCTTGCCGCAGAGATGGAACGCACTCACGGCATACAGGTTCAATATGCCGACGACGGACTCGAAAAGGCGGTGGGTGAGGAGTATCGTGCAACCCTCTATCGGTCGACCCGGGAATTGATGATAAACGCGGTAAAGCACGCGCAGGCGAACCTTATCGAGGTCACCGTGACACGTTCTGAAGACGACATTCACATTCAGGTGGCCGATAATGGACGGGGATTCAGCGGCAAGTCCGCCAACATGAAGGGCTCCTCTCAAGGAGGCTTTGGTCTTTCCAGCATCCGGGAACGGCTGGGCAAATTGGGCGGTTCCATCCTGGTCGATACCGAACCGGGCGCGGGGACCCGAATGACGTTGGTGGCGCCGCTCCTGCCGCAATACAAAACAGCCCGGTAAGTGTCTTGACGGGGAAGGCGGCTCCGCCGGGTTTAGGGGGCGTTCACGTACCAGCGCGGGGCATGCCCGCGCCGGTCAGCTTTGCAGGCAAGCAGATTTCCCTGTGTCCGATTGCTATTTGATCGGCCAGCCCTGTTCAACCCAATCCCGAATCTGGGCAATTTCGTCATCCGCCAACTGCAAATCGCCCGCCCCGGCGTTTTCGCGCACCTGGGTCTCGTTGCGCGCGCCGGCGAGTGCGGTGGTCATGCCGGGCTGCGCCACAATCCACGCGAGAAACACCTGGCCCAGCGTGGCGTGGTGCGCCTCGGCGATGGGCTTCACCTGTTCGAGCATGGCCACGGCCTTCACCCGGTTTTCGCGGGTGAACAGCGGCTTGGTGCGGCGCAGGTCGCCCTCGGGGAATTCACGGTCCACCGAGACCTTGCCGGTGAGCAGCCCCTGGGCAAGCGGGCTGTAGGCCAGCACCCCGATGCCGTTTTCCCGGCAGAAGGGCAGCACCTCCGTTTCAGCGCCGCGCACCAGCGCGCTGTACGGCGGTTGGTCGCTGGCGATTGTCGCCGTCTCAAGGCACTGGCGCATCATGTCTGCCGTGAAATTGCTCACGCCGATGGCGCGTATTTTTCCCTGCTGCCGCAGGTCGAGCAGCGCGCCCATGGTCTCGTCGATGGGTGTCGTGCTGTCCGGCCAGTGGCACTGGTACAGGTCAATGTGGTCGATCTTCATCCGCCGCAGGCTCTGCTCGCACTCGTGGCGGACGGATTGGGGGCGCAGATTCCTGTAGAGAGTCTTGGGGTGGCCTTCATTGTCCTGCGTGTCGAAGTAGCGCTCGCCGTCCGTGCAGTCCCAGCGCAGTCCGCACTTCGTGGCGATGACCACCCGGTCCCGCTTCCCAAAAATGGCGCGGCCGACCAGCGTTTCGCTGTGGCCCATGCCGTAGGCGGGCGCCGTGTCGATGCAGGTGATGCCCAGGTCAATCGCCGTGTCCATGGCGCGCACCGCGTTGTCATCGTCCGGCCCGCCCCACATCCATCCGCCGGCCGCCCAGGCGCCAAAGGATATGACGGGAACGTTCAGATCACTGTTGCCCAGCTTTCGGTACTGCATGTCTATAGACTCCTTGTGCCTCCATTCCTGAAACGCACGGGTCTTTTCAAAAATTCTTCCGCGGCCAATCCGGCACTCCGTTGTGTCGCAAAGAAACCGCCGTGGCACCGCGCCTATGGCTTCTTCTTCGGCACCTTGAGCCTTGCGCCCACCTTGACCAGGGTCACGTCTTTGAGGTCGTTCAACCGCATCAACTCTTCCTTGGTCGTGCCGCAGTTGATCGCAAGACGGTAGAGATTCTCGCCCTGCTGCACGACATGGTATTCGTACTCACCCTCCGCCGCCGGGGCGTCCGCCGTCTCTGCCTCCGGGGCGGCTTGGGGCGTCTCGGGCACGGCGGCTGTTTCCTCCTGGGCGGGTGCGGGGGCTTCGGTCGGTGCTGCTTCGGGCACCGGCGTGACATCTGGTTTCACTTCGGGGGCGGGTTCCTGCGCGGCCGACCCGGTCGGCTCCGGCACGGCCGGCGCTTCCGGTGTGGCGGCTTGCTTGGGCGCTTCTGTTGCCGCAAGAGGCTGTATTTTCAACTTTGCACCGGCCTGAATATTGTTCGTGTCCTTGAGGCCATTCTCTTTTATGACATCCGCCATGGACACGCCATATTTCTTGGCAATGCCCTCCAGAGTCTCTCCCGGAGCGATCGTATGCTCCACCACCCCCGTCGGGGCCACAGGCGCGGTCGCGGGCTCCGACGTCGGCTCCGACGTCGGCTCTGGAGCGGGTGCGGGATCAGATGCCGGTGCGGGTGCAGGCGTGGGCGTGGGCGTGGGCGTGGGCTGAATTGCGGGCGTTTCCGCCACCGCTGTGGCCGGTGCAGGCATTGCGGGGGCCTCTTCCGTCTTGGTCTCTTGGGGCGGCGCTGGGGGCGTGGCCGCAGGTGCTGCATTGGCCGGCTCAACCTGCTCTTCGGCCTTGGGTGCCTCCACCGGGGTCGCAGGTGCGGCCGGTGCCTCCGGTGCGGGGGTAGCCTCCTGCACGACCGCCGGCGCAGGCGGTTCCGGCACGGGAACCGGTTCCGGAACGGGGGTCGGTTCTGGAATGGGGGTCGGTTCTGGAATGGGGGCCGGTTCCGGTGTCGCTACTGTCGCCGGGGGCTGAATTTTCAGCTTTGCCCCGGCCCGGATGCTGTTGGTGTTCTTCAGGTCGTTCTGTTTGATGACCTCCGCCATGGACACGCCGTATTTCTTGGCGATGCCGTCAAGCGTCTCGCCCGGGGCAATAGTGTGCTCAATCCCGCCCGTCGGGGGCGCGGGAACAGCGGCCGGGGTCGCCTCAAGGACCGGCGCGGGTGCCGGTTCAGGTGCCGGTGCCGGTGCCGGTTGCGGCGCAACCGGAGTCACATCGGTAATCGGCGCGGGGGCTGGCGGTTCCTGCCGGTTCTTCTCGCTCGCAGGCACCTCCATTTTCAGCGCCAGACTCCACGAAGCGAGCCGGGCCCTTGCCGCGGCCATGCGGTCTGTGACCAGCGCTCCGTCGCGCAGGGCAACAGTGAGGGTGCGGCATATCTGCTCAAATTGGGCCGGCGAAACCGTACCCAGCAGCACCGCATCGCACCCTGCGGCCAGACAGTTGGTCACAAACACATCCAGTGCCACCGGGTCGGCCAGGGCCGGCTGGCTGACATCAGCGAGCACCACGCCCTGATAGGCCCATTTGTCCCGCAGAATACCCTGCACCATCACGGGAGACGCGCAGGCAGGACGCCCCGTCTGGTTCTTGTCCAGCATCGGCACCGTGACACAGCCCACCAGTATGCCCGGCAGTTGCTCCGCGGCCGCATTGGCAAAGGGAAGCATGATGTCCGTGAGCGCGTCGAGGTTGGTTTCCGCCACCACCGGCGGCCCCGACGCGGTGCGCACCGCCGTGCCCGTGCCGGGGTAATGCATCACAATGGGGAGCACGCCCCCTTCCGCCACCGCCCGGGCAAAGACGATGCCCGCCTCCGACACCTGGTCCGGCGCGGCGCCAAAGCAAAGGTTGGAATGGTCATTCATGGCCGAGGCCAGGTCGAGCCGCGGCCCGAGCAGGGCCGCCGCCCCCGCCGTGCGCGCGGCGGCGGCATGGCGAAGCGCAGTCTCACGCAGGCCATTTTCATCACCCGCCTCGCCCAGTTCGCGCGGCGAAGGCGCGGGGTTGACGCCCAGCGGATTGTTCGCGCCGCCTTCCTGGCCAATCACCGCCAGTGGCAGGTCGGACTGGCTGACGCCCATGCCCACCGCTTCCTTGGCCTGCCTGATGGTCGCCGCAACATCGGCGCCATGCGCGGAGTCAGGGGAGGTTACCACCACGCCGCCCGGACGGTAGGCTTTCAGCAGTGCCGCCCAAGCGGGGTCTATCGGACCCGCAGGCAGCGTCACAAACAGTTGCCGCGCCGGCCAAAGCCGTTCCATTTCTTCCTGTGTTGCCGGGGGGGGGCTGCTCATGGGAGCCGGTGCGGGTGGGGGAACCACCGGTGGTGCCGACACGGTGGGCGCCGGAGCAGGAGTCGGGGGTGCGGCCGGCTCAGGCGCGGTGGTCGCCGCCAGCGTCTCTGGGCGCGGGACTGACGGTCGCGTTGCCGCGTCGCCGGTCTGCGCCGTGGGAACGGTTCCTGAAACTGGGCTGGCCGATTCCCCGTCTTCGCCTGTCACCACCATCAGGGCATAGCAGAGGCTGAATCCCACCGCCACACCCAGGGTGAATGTCATCACCAGAGATACTGAAGCACTTTGAAACCAACGGCTTGCGGACATACGGCTGCTTCATCCTTCCCGTTGTCGACCCTTCCAAACCATGGCCGCGACCCCTATGGTGCGGCCTCTTTTTCAATATTATTGCACTTTTTGCCTTTGCAGAGTAAAATCTTTATAGATAACAGTTTAACGGAGGTGACACCATGATGTTCAAGAAGATGCTTTTGGCATCGGCCGCCAGTTTGTTGCTGGTCGGCTCGCTGGCGGTTTTTACGGGCCAGGCACTGGCCGCCGATGCCGCAAAACCTGCGGACAAGGCGCCTTCGGCGGACCACAAGCTTGCCACCCAGGACGGATTGGCCACGAAGGAGTTTGACAAGGACAAGCTGCCCGGCAAGATGGAGATCGGTTTTACCATCGGGTCCGTGGTTGCCGTCATAGCCGCAGTCAAGTATTTGTAGGCCTTTGGCCTTGGCGGTATCCGGACGGGCATCCGGGTGTTTGCGCCGGGGCGCATGATGCGCGGCGTTTGGCCTATGGGTGAGTGTTTTCGGGGTTGCATGACCATTGTTGGGAATGTGAAGGGCCGGGAAATGGCATCACTGCGGCATCCTCCTGTGGAGGATCCGTGAGGTACGGGGTTGCCGGACCGAATTCTTATAGTGGACGTGGAACTGGGCGCGGTGGAGGTTGTCCGTCAGTACCTTCTTGAAGAAGGCATTGAATGCGAGGCGGTGTACAATCCCGAAGAGGCGTTGGAACGCCTTGAGTCGGACCGCTTCTCCCTGCTGATCATGGACTTGGAACTTCCCGGCATTTCGGGTCTGGAACTGGTGCGCCGCGCGTTCAGCCTTGATCCGGATCTGGGCATCCTCATTACCACGGCGGCCATGGATGTCTCCAGCGCCATTGAAGCCATGCGCCTGGGCGCCTACGACTTCCTCTTTAAGCCATTCCACATTACTGAGCTGGCCTTTGCAGTGGAAAAGTCCCTTGAGCGGCGGCGGTTGCTCATGGAAAACCGCCAGTACCAGCTGCTCCTGGAGGAGCGCGTGCGGGAGGCGACGGCGGAGCTGCGGGCGACCAAGGAGTATCTGGAGAACCTGCTCAACAGTTCCGTGGACACCGTGTTGACGATCAGTCTGGATTACACGGTCACTTATATCAACCATGGCGCCGAGGACATGCTCGGCTATTCAGCCGGCGAACTCGTGGGCCAGTCCATCACCACGGTGCTTCCCGGCGGCGAGGACGAGTTGGACGCTTTCACCGTCGAACTGGACCGGGGGCCCATTCGCAACCATGAGACAACGCTTGTTGCGCGCGACGGGCGCCTGATTCCAGTCATGGTCTCCATTTCCCGTGTGCGCGGGGAAGGCGGCCAAATCCTTTCCACCCTGGCAATCTGCAAGGACATCACCCAGCAAAAGCAACTCGAATCAGAACTCAAGGAGATGACGATAAAGGACAGCCTGACCGACCTCTACAACCAGCGCCACTTCTACCAGCGACTGGAGGCCGAAATCGAGCGATCCCGCCGCCAGGGATGGTCCCTTTCACTGCTGCTTTTTGATGTGGACCACTTCAAGACCTATAATGACCGCCGCGGCCACCTCGCGGGCGACAGCGTGCTGCGGACCATCGGTGAACTGGTGCGCGAGTGCACCCGCGACTATGTGGATTCGGGGTTCCGCTACGGCGGGGACGAGTTTACCGTCATCCTGCCCGAGACGGCGGAGCCCCAGGCCTGCCAGGTGGCCGAGCGCATCAGGGCGACCTTTGAGGCGCAGCACTTCGACGGCTGCACGCTGAGCGTCGGCGTGATGACCTTCCGCGAGGATATCAACGCGCAGGCCTTCATCCGCCTGGCCGACGGGACCATGTACGGCGCGAAGCGTTCGGGGGGAAACCGTGTGTGCGTGTATGATCCCCTCAACGAAGTGGTTTTTGTCGCAAAGAGCGAGGTGGCACAATGAAGTTCGGCATCTGCAATGAAATCTTCAAAGAGTGGAACAGCATGGAGCGCACAATAGACTACGTGCGCAGTGCGGGATATGACGGGTTGGAGATTGCGCCGTTTACCCTGGCGCAGTATGTTTACGACATTCCCGACAGCACCCGCCGCGATATCGTGCGGTTTGCGGAAAAGGCGGAACTGGAGATACTGGGCATTCACTGGGTGTTCGTGGGGCCCGAAGGGGTGCATCTGACCCACCCCGACCCGGAAGTGCGCGCCTTTACCGCCCGCTATCTGGTGGACTTGGTCAACTTCTGCGGCGATGTGGGGGGAAAAGTGCTCATTTTTGGCTCCCCAAAGCAGCGCAACGTGGGCCGCGACACCACCTACAACCAGGCCTTTGGATATGCGCGGGGCGTTTTCGAACAGGCCCTGCCCGCCTGCGAGGCGCGCGGGGTCACCATTTGCATGGAGCAGCTTACCCACTTTGAAACCAATTTCTGCCAGACCGTCGATGAGACGCTGGAATTGATTGAGGCGATAGACCATCCCAATTTCCAGCTGCTTCTGGACACCAAGGCCATGGCCTACCAGTCCGAAGACAGGGCCGCCCTTATCCGCCGATGCGCCCCCCATCTCAGGCACTACCACGCCAATGACACCAATTTGAACGGGCCGGGATGGGGCGATGTGGACTTTAAGCCCATTTTTGAAGCCCTGCAGGACATCCAGTATGACCGCTATGTTTCGGTCGAAGTGTTCAATTTCGACCCGGGGCCCGAGGCCATCGCCACCCGAAGCCTGGAATACATGAAGCGGTTTGTGTAGTTATACCCTGCCATGCGGCGGAGCCTCTCCGCGCAGCGTTCTCTTGGAAAGGTAGTAATCCGTGTCCATAACCCCGGAATCCAGCCCCTTTGATCTGTTTGCCAAATGGTACGCCGAGGCGGAGGCGTGCGAGGGGATCGACGACCACACAGCCATGACCCTGGCCACCGCCGACGCCGTTGGCGTCCCCGACGCGCGCCAGGTGCTGCTTAAGGATTTTGACGCGCGCGGATTTGCCTTCTACACCAACCTCACCAGCCCCAAGGCGGGGCAACTGGCAGCCAACCCCCGCGCCGCCCTGTGCTTCTACTGGATGCCGCTGGAAAGGCAGGTGCGCATCCGCGGCGCCGTGGAGCCTGTCACCGACGCCGAGGCGGACGCCTATTTTGCGTCGAGACCGCGCCAGAGCCAGATAGGCGCCTGGGCCTCAAAACAGTCGCAGAATCTCGAAGGCCGCCTGATACTGGAGCGGCGGATCATTCAGTATGGCGCCAAATACGCGCTTGGCGCCGTGCCCCGGCCCCCGTTCTGGTCGGGCTTTCGCGTGATTCCCGAGGTGATCGAGTTCTGGCTGAAAATGCCCTATCGGCTGCATGACCGGCTCGTTTACACGCGCGCGGCGGACGGGTGGGAACACCGCCGCCTGTTTCCATGAGAGCGCAGGGTGCCACCATGCTTTACCATGTGGCCGAGTTGCTTTTCTTGCTGCCCTGGTGCCTGTTTCTCGCAGGGGCGCTCCGAAAAGTCTGGGTGAAATCTGACCGACTCCAGCGCATGCAGTGTGAAGGCGCGGCCATCATTCTGGCGGGCATGACGGGCGCACTCCTGCTCTTTGATCCCGCCTTCGGGTTCGAGGAGGCCCGCAGACGCTTCGCCGAGTGGTATCCTTGGGGCGAGCGCGGCCTGTTCTGGATAGGCATGCTGCTGCTCGGGCTGGGCTACTTCTTGGAGCGTCGGCCGCGGCCGTCACTTAAACCGTGGTCTGCCGCGGGAAAGGCGCTTGCCCTCGCTGGTATTCTGGGCGGAACTGTGGCGGCCCTTGCGCTTCATGGCCGCGATGACCTGTTGGGATGCCTTTTTCCTTGGAGTCCGGTCAGAATAGTTTTTTCTCTGGGTATGAGCCCGCTTGCTGTGCTATATTTCGTGGACGCGTTCCGAAACGGCCCCCAGTCGGGGGATGCCGAAACCATCTATTAGGTGCTTCAAAATGAACAACGATGACAAACTGATCATTGGCATGCCCGCCGGGTCGCTGGCCGACCCCAAACGGGGCGGCAATCTCGTCAGCCTGCTCAAGGCTGCCGGCTTCCCCACCAAGGGATATGAGGACGGCGGGCCGACAACGTTCCTCATGCACACCGGGCTGGTGGGCTGGGATGGCCGCCCCCAGGAATTCGGCGCGCAGCTCGCCCTCGAAGAGGTCGACATTGCCATCGGCGGCGACGACTGGGTGACCGAGCGCCTGCTCGAATACCGCTACGAGTACAACCGTGACGTCAAACTCAACAAGGTGCTCTCCCTCGAGCGCGGCAACGTGCGCATTGTCGTCATCAACCTGCCGCTGAAGGACGTCACCTTTGACGCGTGGTTGACCGGTCTGCTGCGCGAGAAGCCCGTGGTCAAAATGGTTTCCGAGATGCCCTATCTGGCCATCGAGTGGTTTCACAAGAAGATTGCCGCCCTGGGTTTTGCCGGGAGCCACAGCGGCTATTCGGTCCAGAAATACCACACCCCGCCGCGCATCGACGCCGGCCTGGTCGTTTATGAATCCTGGGGAAAGACCGAGGCCAAGGTGCTCAACGGCGCGGTTGACCTCGGTCTGGAAATCACCCAGACCGGAAGCGCCATCCGAAACTATGGTCTCCAGATCAGCGAAGAGATAATGAAGTCCGAGACGGGCATCTGGACCACCCCCTCGCTGCGCGACAACCCGGCCAAGCATGAACTGGCCCGCATGTTCCTGCTCAACCTCTACGGGGCCGTGTTTGCCGAGAACAAGGTGCTCGTGTTCTTTAACGCCAAGAAGGGGCACGTTCCCGCCGTGCTCGACTACCTGCGCGAAAACAAACTGTTTGGCGACGAGCCGACCATGAACGAAGGCGTTAACTTCACCGAGTTCAGCATCCAGATGAGCGCGTCCAACAAGGACCTGCCCATCGCCCGCGTGCGCTACGAACTGGCCAAACTCGGCGCCACCTACATCGAGACTGTCCCGCTCGACTCCTGCATACCCGGACTCGACGCGATTCAACTGTGACCTGCCCGCAGAAATCGACTTTGCCCCGCCCCGCCTGTTTCCAGGCGGGGCGCGCCGTTTTATGCGCTCCCGGTGAAAAGGCTATCATGGTGCCTGGCCGTGGGAACTTTGGGACTGCCATCCACCATGTCTGGCGATGCTCAACAGCCCGTGATGTTTCGGCGATGGGTCCGGGTGATCTTTCGTTCGGGGGCAGTGTTCCTGTGGGTGCTTGCGCTGCTCCTTTTCCTGGAAGTGGGCGCCAGGCTTGTCCAGAAGCGGTGGGAATCCCGGAACCAGCTCGTTGCCTTCAAAGAGGCCCTGCCTTATGACGCCGCCGCGGTGGCCCCGTTCCTGAAACTGCGGGAAGACGCGTCAAGAATCCCCGCCGCCGACTCCGTCGATTGCGGCCTGCTGTCTCTTGACGCGGCGGGTGTGCGTCTCACGGACGCGGCACGGGAAAGCGCGCGCCGCAACGCGTCTAACTTTTCTCTGCGGCCTGTTTCAGGGGAACTCCGTCGGGAGGTCCTGGAGAAGTTTCCCGGTTTGACCGAGGAGGAACGGAACGCCTACGCCCTGCTGCACGGCGAATTGGCGTGTTCCCTGGACGCCGAAGGACGGCTTATTAATTCCTACGGGGATTACTGGGCGCGCCTTCCCGTGGAGCAGCTGTTCACAACCTGGCTGGGCGCCCTTTACAGGAGCACGGTCCTTCGCGGCGATTTCCAGAAATTGCGCGCTGCATGCCGCGATGCGGAGGCCGGAAAAACGGGTCTTGTTGAGGTGCCCGCCCCCCAGAACAGTTCCTGGCTGGTGCTCATGGCCGGGGGGAAGGGGCGCGGCCGGGAGCTTGCCTATATTTTCCTCAAGGCTGGAGACGGGGAGCTCCGGCAGTCTACCGAGGAGCCGCTTCCGCCGGACTCGCCCTGGGAACAGCCCTGGTTTCGGTACAAGCGCAACCTGCGGAACGCGCGGGGCGCGATGGGAAGCCTGATCAGCACGAACAACCACGGCTATTACGACACGGATTTCGACGTGCCCAAGCCGGCCGGCACTTTTCGGATTCTGTGCATTGGCGGTTCAACCACCGAAGAGGGGGCAACCGTTGAGACGACCTACCCCAATCGTCTGGAGCGCATGCTCGCCGATGCCGCGCCCGGAATGAGGGTGGAGGTCTTCAACTGCGGCGTCGCGGGCATCTCGCCGGAGGGCCACATCGAGAAACTGGAGGAGTATCTATCCTTCGAACCGGACCTGGCCATTGTCTACGAGGGGGTCAATGACCTCCTGGAATTCCTTCCCGCTTACTGGTCGCTGGAACCCGACGCATGGTGGCGCAATCCACTGCGCCGGTCATGCCTCATGCGCATGGCCTTTCCCACGGGCCTGCTGCCGCCGGAGGCCGCGCTGCGCAGGGATGTGAAGCGGGTGGTTGTGGAGAGACTCGACGCGCTGGGGCGCGTGTTCATGTCCAAAGGCATTCCCATCGCCGTGTGCACCATTCCCTTTCCCAGTCCACAGGCGCTTTCCGCGACGGAGCGCGGATACTACGATTTCGACGCCCGTTCCCATTGGAAGCACCCATGGCTGTCCTATGCCGCCTATGTGCGCGTCGCAACGCTGCTAAACGAAGAACTGCGCGCCTGGTGCGCGCGCGACGGCTTGTGTCTGATTCCGCTCGATGCTGTCTACAAAGACGGCTACGGTGTCTTTACCGACCTCTGCCACATGGACGCCGCGGGCGTGGAGCGCAAGGCGCGGGCCGTCATGCAGTCGCTGGCTGCAAAGGCACAGCCCCGGCCATAACGTGGATGCGGCATCCTGCCGCGTTCGTCGTTTATCCGTGACGCTTTCCCGCGTCCGCTCAGTTCCACAGCGGCGCCGGTTCCGGCAGGGCCGCAGTTGCGGCCACGCGCACTGCCGCCACACCTATCCATGCGTAGCTCGTGTCCGTGTTGCGGTCAATGAGACGCAGCCGCACGCGCGTTGGTGCGTCAACCTGAACCGGAATGGGCGTTGACTGGAGGGTGTGCAGGCCGGGCGGCAGCGCGCGGCCGAGCACGCGGCCCGTGTCGGCCTCGATGACCTCCGCGCAGAGGCTCTCGCCCTCGGGCGTGGACGCGCTGCGTCCGCCCTGGAAATCGAGCACCACCATTTTGTCCGCAGGCTTCAGTTCAAAGACGGGGGAGAGGGCCTCGCCCGTCGCCTGTTCGTGGGCCTTGCCCAGCGAGTTGAGCGTCGGTTCGGTGAACAGGCTGGGCACGGCGCAAATCGAGAACGCGTCGCCCTTGAGTTCCCAGCCCTCCAGTGCCTCGGGACGGCGCAGCGTGAAGATGGTGCGCGGCTGGCGGCGTTCTGCGGGCACTTCCCAGGGCGTGCCGTCAAGCAATGAATCGTCGCCCGGGCCTTCGGCCGTGACCGCCACCACGCCCAGCGCCGGTGTGC
This sequence comes from Candidatus Hydrogenedentota bacterium, assembly GCA_903902895.1. GTDB lineage: Bacteria > Hydrogenedentota > Hydrogenedentia > Hydrogenedentales > CAITNO01 > CAITNO01. The sequence continues at coordinate 35,187 of CAIUWO010000826.1, forward strand.
AGCCGAGCGTTTCGATGGTCAGCGACTGCACCGGCTTCAGCATCCGCAGGTCCAACTCCACCACGTTCATCGTGCATGACCCCGTAATGACCGGCAGGCAGGTGGCCCAATACTCCGGCTGCGGGAACGCGGGCGGATGCGCCATGGGCCAGTCCGTCTCGCCCTCCTTCAGCATGGGCAGCAGCCCGTGCCGGTCCGTGCGGCCATGGCGCGCCGTCGTCCAGATATCGCCAAAGACCTCCGCCGACGGCCACCAGTCCAGGTCGCCCGGCGTGCGCAGCGTGCGCGTGTACAGCACCGCGCCCTTGTCGCCGCGCACCGTCATGCGCGCCACTTCGGCGAACATGTCGTGGTTCTCCAGGTAGGGGATGACGAGCACATAGAGTTTCTTGACCATGCGTCCGCCCAGATCGAGTGTGAACGAGGGACAGCCCATCTTCCACGACACGGGCACAAACTTGCGCTGCGGCAGCGCGAACTTCACCTGCGGCAGTTCCGCCGGGGCCAGTTCGGTCTGCCCCTCCAGCTTCTCCAGCGCAGGCGGCGAATTCGACCACGGCACATGGGGGAACCCCGGGAAATCGCGCAGCTTGCGCCAGTCCGTGTCCGGCATGAGTTTGTCTTCGGGCAAAGGTATTTGCGCCATCCGCGAAGCCGCATGCGCGGC